>NZ_JBFTOX010000013.1:0-157039 GCF_056398185.1 Cupriavidus sp. 05L310 | reverse complement strand
TGAGACCTTGGCCGTGATCGCAACACGTATCCATCGCGTGCGGCCGGATCGCGCCAAGCCTCGTCCGCCTCGCCACAAACCTCATCGACATGCTGCTTATAAGGCCTGTTGATGCCTAATTGTTGATGCTTAACTTGGGTGGATTGGGGTAATGACCCGCGGCGCGGCATGCCGCGCTTGCCGGCTTTCAGTGCCCGCGCCGGGCACTGAAAAGGATCTGCCCGAGCCGGTCGGCAGCGCTCCGTAACCCGCTGCCTGTCGGACGGCTGCCGTCCTGGCGCGCTTCAGGACGGCAGCGCCATGTACAGGATCGGGAATGGATTACCGAACGGGTCCGGCGCGGAGCGGCCGATCCGGCGTACATGCTCGTGGAATCCAGCCGCGTGCCCGTTCTGCTTCTTCCCAGACAACAAAGCGCTGTGCGAGGCCGGCCGCGATGGCGAGCAATATGATCAATGACGTCATTTGCGCCAAACAGGGTTAGCAGGCACCCGGGGGCGGCAGCCATGCCACGCATTGTCATGAAACGATAATCACTTTCTGTCAGCACATTTCATTTGAAAATGATTACCAATAGCATAAGCGAAAATTAATCGGCATAACCTTACAAACTCATTTCAAAACAAATATTATTTTTAAGGAATTCATGGAATTTCTTATATCGATTGCCCTATGATTAACCGGCAGAAAATCCACGCACAATGAATGCGGTGATTGGACCGGGAGCCTTCGATGCAGGTGACTTTTTTCCAGCGCGGTTGCATCCGGCTCGAACTGCCTGTTGATCCTCGCATTGATCTTCCCGCGGCCCTTCGGATGGAAGTGCCTGGCGGTGATGCCAGGGGGAGCAACGCCGTTCGTGCCAGCGGCTGCCCAAGATGAACTGGGGCACACTGCCGGACGTCGCGCTGGCGTGCGTGGCGGCAGGCTATGCCATCGCCGCGGTACTGGCCAGCCGGCGCGCGCCGGCGCAGGCCGCCATCCCTTGCGCCGCCCCGGAAGACGCCGGCCTGCACCCGGTCAGCGTGCTCAAGCCGCTGTGCGGTGCCGCCCCCCAGCTTTATGAGAACCTTGCAGGCCTGTGCCGGCAACGGCATCCGGCGTTCCAGCTGGTGTTCGGCGTCCATGCGGCGGACGATCCCGCCATCGCGGTGGTGGCGCGGCTGCGCGCGGAATTTCCGGCATGCGACATTGCCCTGGTGACCGACTCCCGGGTGCACGGCAGCAACCTCAAGGTCAGCAACCTGATCAACCTGCTGCCACAAGCGCGCCATCCCTGGCTGTTGATTGCCGACAGTGACATTGCGGCGCCCCCGGATTACCTGGCCCGCGTCACCGCGCCGCTGGCCGACGCCGCGGTTGGCGTGGTGACCTGCCTGTACCGCGGCAGGGCCGCAGGCGGACTATGGTCACGGGTCGGCGCGCAGTTTATCGACGACTGGTTCGCGCCCTCCGTGCGCATCGCCCACGGCGGCGGCTCGCGCCGCTTCTCCTTCGGCGCGACGATTGCCCTGCGGCGAGAGGTACTCGACGCCATCGGTGGATTCGCGCCCCTGGCCAACCGGCTCGCCGACGATTTCTGGCTTGGCGAGCTGACCCGCCGCAGCGGCTTGCGTACCGTGCTATCGGACGTCGTGGTGAGCACGGACGTGACGGAAACGCATCTGCCCGCGCTGTGGGCGCACGAACTGCGCTGGCTGCGCACCATCCGTTCCATCAACCCTCCCGGCTTTGCCTTTACCTTCATCACCTTTACCTGGCCCGTGCTGGCGCTGGCCGCCTGGCTATCGCCGCAGCCTCTGGTGCTGGCCGTGGCGCTGGCCGGTATCTTGGCGCGCAGCGTGCTGGCGGGCAGCGCCGCCGCGGCCTTGCGCGCGCCGCTGCGCGACGCGCTGCTGCTCGTCGAATGGGCGGCCGCGCTGTTCGGCGAGAAGGTGCGCTGGCGTGACCAGGTCATGTCGGTACGCGATTACCCCGCCGCTGCCGCCGCGCCCCGCCCGGAGTTCGCGAGCCCGCACTCCGGCCCTGTTCCGCAACAAGGCACCGGCACGCAAGCGGTCACTGGCTTTGCCGCCGGCATGATGGCGCTGCCCCTTTCCCTGCAGGCCGATGGCGCGGACAATGACGAGCGCGACCGCTCTCCCGCCCCGTCTGCAAACGGCATGTTTCCACAGAGACCGCTATGAGAACGCTCTTCCTGCAGGCCCCTTCCTTCGATGGTTTCGACGGCGGCGCCGGTTCGCGCTACCAGGCCAAGCGCGAGATCAAATCGTTCTGGTATCCCACCTGGCTGGCCCAGCCCGCCGCGCTGGTGCCCGACAGCCGCGTGCTGGATGCGCCGGCCGACGGCCTGGACGCACAGGCCACGCTAGATATCGCCGCCGGCTTCGACCTGGTCATCATCCACACCAGCACGCCGTCCTTCCCGACCGACGCGAAGTTCGCCGAGGAACTGAAGAAGCGCAAGCCTGGCGTGCTGATCGGCATGGTGGGCGCCAAGCCGGCGGTAGACCCGGGTGGCACGCTGGGCGCCAGCACCGCCATCGATTTCGTGTGCCGCGAGGAATTCGACTACACCTGCCAGGATGTGGCGGCGGGCAAGCCGCTCAAGGACGTGCCGGGCCTGAGCTACCGCCTGCCGGACGGCTCGCTGGAGCACAACGGCCCGCGCCCGATGATAGAAAACATGGACGCACTGCCCTTTGTGGCGCCCGTGTACAAGCGTGACCTGAAGATCGACAACTACTTCATCGGCTACCTGAAGCACCCCTACGTGTCGATCTACACCGGCCGGGGCTGCCGCTCGAAGTGCACCTTCTGCCTGTGGCCGCAGACCGTGGGCGGGCACCGCTACCGCACCCGCTCGCCGGAGAGCGTGATCGCCGAGGTGAAGTGGATCAAGGAGAACATGCCTGAGGTGAAGGAGATCATGTTCGACGACGACACCTTCACCGACTTCAAGCCGCGTGTGGAAGAAATCGCGCGCGGCCTGGGCAAGCTCGACGTGACGTGGTCGTGCAACGCCAAGGCCAACGTGCCGTACAGCACGCTCAAGATCATGAAGGAAAACGGGCTGCGCCTGCTGCTGGTGGGTTACGAATCCGGCGACGACCAGATCCTGCTGAACATCAAGAAGGGCCTGCGCACCGACATCGCGCGACGCTTCACCGAGGACTGCCGCAAGCTCGGCATCACCATCCACGGCACCTTTATCCTGGGCCTGCCGGGCGAGACCCGCGAGACCATCGAGAAAACCATCGAGTACGCCAAGGACATCAACCCGCACACCATCCAGGTATCGCTGGCGGCGCCCTATCCGGGCACCACGCTGTACCGCCAGGCGGTGGAAAACGGCTGGCTGGAAGAGAACAAGGTCATCAACCTGGTCAACGACAAGGGCGTGCAGCTCGCCGCGATCAGCTACCCGCACCTCTCCAGGGAGGAGATCTATCACGGCGTGGAGACCTTCTACAAGCGCTTCTACTTCCGCCCCGGCAAGATCTGGGAGATCGTGCGCGAGATGCTGGGCAGCTGGGAGATGATGAAGCGGCGCCTGCGCGAAGGCGTGGAGTTCTTCCGTTTCCTGCGTTCGCACGAAGCGTGAGCCCGGCGCAAGACAAGATGACAGGGCAGACCGCGGTGGCATCGCCACGCGCGCTGATCCTCACCGCGGACGATTTCGGGCTGCATCCCGCCGTCAACGAGGCGGTTGAGATGGCCTGCCGCGATGGCGTGCTCAACGCGGCCAGCCTGATGGTGGCCGCGCCTGCCGCCGCCGACGCGGTGGCGCGCGCGCGCCGCCTGCCCGGCCTGCGGGTGGGGCTGCACCTGGTGCTGGCCGACGGGCCCGCGATGCTGCCGCCCGCACGGATCCCGGCGCTGGTCGACGCGCAAGGCCGCTTCGGCTCCGCCATGGCACGTGACGGCTGCCGCTTCTTCTTCCTGCCCGGGGCGCGGCGGCAGCTTGCCGCCGAGATCCGCGCGCAGTTCGAAGCCTTTGCAGCCACCGGGCTGGCACTGGACCACGTCAACGCCCACAAGCATTTCCATCTGCATCCCACCGTGCTGTCGCTGACGCTGGCGATCGGCCGCGAGTTCGGCCTGCGCGCCGTGCGCCTGCCGCGCGAGCACCGCGCGCCGCTGCTGCTGCGGCCCTGGCTCGCGCTATTGCGGCGCCGCCTTGCCGCCGCGGGCGTGGCGCACAACGATTACGTGGTGGGCATCGCCAATAGCGGCGCCATGGACGAAGCCACGCTGCTGGCCGCGCTCGCGCGCCTGCCCGCGGGCGTGGGTGAGATCTACTTCCATCCCGCCGTGGTATCGGGCGCCGAAGTCACGGCCACCATGCGCGGCTATCGCCATGCCGACGAACTGGCCGCGCTGCTGTCGCCACGCGTGCGCGCCGCGCTGGACCGGACCGCGCCGCGCCGAGGCGGCTTCGCCGACGTGCTGGCCCCGGCATGAAGGGCACGGCAATGCTGGCGGCAACACCAGCGGCAACCCTGGCCGCAAACACGCGATGAAGCGGCTGATCTACCTGTCCGGCCTGCTCGGCCTGCTTGGCCTGACCCTGCTGATCAGCCACGAGGGCGCGAGCGACGTGGCCCGCATCGTCGCCGATGGCGGCTGGCTGTTGCTGCTGCTCGTGCCCTTCCACGCGCTGCCCCTGCTGCTGGACGCACAGGGCTGGCGCGTGCTGCTGACCTCGGCCGATCCCGGAGAGCGCGCCGGCCTGGGCTTCCTCTGGTGGGTGGCCACCGTGCGCGAAGCCGTCAACAGGCTTCTGCCCACCGCCAGCGTGGGCGGTGAACTGGCCGGCATCCACCTGACCCGCCTGCGCATCCACGACACCACCGCAATCACCGCCAGCATCGTGGTGGAAGTCATGGTGACGCTGTTCGCGCAATACCTCTTCTCCGCGCTGGGCGTGATGCTGCTGATACTCGCGATGCACGATGGCGGCCAGGCGTGGGTGATCCTGCTCGGACTGGCGCTATCTCTCCCCGTGCCGGTACTGTTCGCGCTCTCGCTGCGTCACAGCGCCATCTTCGAGCGCCTGGAGGGTGCCGCCAAGCGCCTGTTCGGCGGGGACCACAGGCTGGTGGCGCTGATCGACGGCGCTCGCCTCGACGCCGCCATCCGCGCGCTCAATGCGCGCCACGGCGAACTTGCGGCCGCGCTCGCCTGGCAGCTCGCCGGTTTTCTCGCGGGCACGCTGGAAATCTGGTTCGCGCTGATGCTGCTGGGCCATCCGGTGCCGTTCTGGCAGGCCATCGCCATCGAATCGCTGACCCAGGCAGCGCGCCATGTCGCCTTCTTCGTGCCGGCCGGGCTGGGCGTGCAGGAGGCCGTCGTGATGCTGCTGGGCCATCTGCTCGGGGTGGACCCGCAAGTGTCGCTGTCGCTGGCGCTGGTCAAGCGCGCACGCGAGGTGCTGTTCGGCGTGCCGGCATTGTTGTCATGGCAATGGGTGGAACTGCGCCGCTGGCGGCGGGAGGCGGCGGCGCCAAGGTAAGTGCCAACCCGCGCCGCACGCAACTCCGCTGTCCGCCTGGCCCCCCGCAAATCCTGGCGGAAGCGCAGGCCAATGTCATCATGCCGCGCCGCCGCGAAGAAATGACCAGCGCGCGCGTGCGCGGCCATCTGCAGCATACGCAACCCGGCTGGCCGGACCTTGCCGCCACCGCCGACGCGCTGCACATGTCGGTCTCTACGCTGCAGCGTCGCCTGGCCACGGAAGGCACCTCATTCCAGGCGCTGAAGGATGAACTGCGCCGCGACATCGCCATCGTCCGGCTGAACACCAGCAAGGTGCCGCTGGCCGCGCTGGCGCAGGAACCGGGATTTACCGACAGCGCGGCATTCCAGCGCGCATTCAAGGGATGGACAGGTAGTGCGCCGGGAACGTATCGCCGGGGTGACAGCGGCGGCTAGCCGGCCGGTGTCCGCAGTACGATCACGGACTGCGAAGGGGGTACCGGATTACGGGAGGGGATTATCGTGCCGACTGCATGGGCACGACGTAGCTCGGCGTTCTCGCCGAATCGCGAGCTTCCTGCAAGGCCACGCCTCCCTGGCGTCGAGGCGTGGTACGGACAGCGCAGACTACGGCCCGCCTATCGCGGGCACGTGATGATTCCGTTCGATGCGCCGCGCGGGCGACTCGACTGCTGACGGCTGCCGGCGACTCAGCGCGAGGCCACCAGCACGCCGGTGTTGCCGTCCCAGACCAGCTGGGTGTTCAGGTCGCGCGTGGTATTGAGCTTGCCGTTCACGTAGAGGTTGGTCTTCATCGCGTAGGTGCCCTGCGGAGCGCTATCCGGCAGCTTGAGCTCGAAGGAATTTTCGAAGCGGCCGGCCGAGTTCGCGGTGAATGGCTTGGTGCTGGCCCGGATAGGGTTGCCGTCGGGGGCGTAAACCTGCAGCTCCTCGCGGACTTCCTGCACCGGCTTGTTGGTGCCATTGACCAGCTCCACCGAGGAACTGACCTTGACCGGCTGGCCGCGCTTCACCACCTGGCTGCTCAGTTGCGGCGAATAGGACACCACCATCGGCTCGCGCGGCGCCGTGCCGCGGGTCTTGCGGTAGTCGACATCGGCCTGCGCAGCGGTCTTGGTCTGGCGCGACTGGACATTGATCGCCAGGCACGCGACGGCGCCCGTTGCGCCACCCAGCGCGGCGCCTGCGAGGGCGCCCTTCGTGCCGCCGAGAATGGCACCCAGCATCGCGCCCGCGGCCGCGCCGACCAGCGCGCCGGTGCCCACGCCGCAGGGATCTTCTGTAGCCGCACTGCTCTGCGGCCGGCCGGGGCCGCCCGGCTGGGAAGCCGCGCAGCCGCCCAGCAAAGCCAGGACCGAAAGATAGACAACGGCGTGCTGGGCCGGCTTGATGCGTTTCATCGGGGTATCCAAGGTGGGTTAGCAGTAGGTGTGGAACGAGGTCAATCGAAACAAACGGGAAAGATGTGGTGAGACCAGTCGGCAGCTACGCGGCAACCTTGGCCGCGCGTGCGCGGCGGCCATGCAGAAGCCGCCCTGCGCGGCGCGGCTCCCGGTCACTTGATGGTCGTCTCATCCCTGAGGTATTGCAGTTCGCGCTCGCGGATGCGGCGCCCCAGGCTGATGGCTTGCGGGTTGTTGGGGTCGATCCGCCGGGCGCTTTCAACATAGGTCTTGGCCGCGTCGAACTTCATCTGCGAAAGCGCCTGATCGGCATCGCGCAGGAACGACTGGGCCAGGTCGGCCTGGGGATTGCGCGCGGCCGGTGCCGGTGCCGATGGAAGCGCCGGCGGCCTGACCCCGGTCGCCTGGACTACGGCGGTGGCCGGGTCCGCGGACGCGCGGTTGGCCTCCTGTGCGCGTGCGGCATCCTGCGATCGCGCGGCTTCCTGCACCTGCGCGCGCAGCGCCGCCAGATCCAGGTCTTCGCGATTGCGCGCCTGCACCTGGTCGAGCGCGGCGCGGGCAGCGCCGATATTGCCTTCCGTAATGTGCTGGCGCGCTTCCGCGCCGGCCGCCGCGGCGGCGGCCAGGGCCTGCTCGACCTGCTGGCGCAAATCCTTGGCGGTTGCGGTATCGGCGCAGGGCGCGCCAAGCTGGTCCAGCCCATTGCGGGCGCTGAGCAGCCGGCGCTCGCTGATGCGGCTGGCGATGGTGCGGAAGCTGCGCTGGCACGCCGCCAGCGCAGCCTCTGCCTTGTCCGCGGCGGCCTGCAGATCCACCGCCTTGACACGTGCCTGCCCGCTGCAAGAGGCCGCGGCAAGCCCGGCCTGGGCGCGCGCCGAGGCCGGATCGCCCGCTGCGAGGTGCCTGGCGCCGGCGACCAGCGCCTGCTCGCAGGCCTGGTTCTTCTCCCCCGACTTGCCGACCATGTACAAACCAACCACGGCGGCAGCCACCACGCCTGCGGCCACCATCAGGCCGCGGCCCTTGCGGGGGGGCTTGGGTCTGGATTCGGCTTCGGCCCTGGTTTCGGGCTTGGTTTCGGCCTTGACCTTGGCCTTGCCTTCGTCTTTCTCCTGGGCCTTAGGCTTGGGCTTGGGCTGGGGCGGCGGCTTGGCCGCCACAGGCTGGGGCGCGGGCGCGGCGCTCACCGCTTCCTGCGCGGCCGGCGTCGATTGTGCCGCAACCGGTGCCGACGCCTCAGGCGCCGGCATGGACACGCCAGCCACGGGCTGGCTGGCCGGCGGCGCCTGAGGCGTATCCGCGACGGCGTCGCCCACCGCCTTGCCGCAGTAGGGGCAGTGACTTACCGCGTCGTACAGACGCGCTTCACAAGCTAGACAGTTTTCCAAGACTCACCCCAACGACATCAGGACAGCGGCGGCGGCATCAGCGGCGCGGCCGCGAACGGCGAAGCACCCTGCAGCACCACGGCCAGTTCAGGCACCTGGTTCAGCTCCAGCCAGCCGGCCAGGCCGGCACGCCAGACCTTGGTGCCCGCCAGGGCGATCTGCCCGGCCTGCAGCATCTGCCCGATCTGGCTGGCCTGGAACGGACCGTACTGCTGGCCGTTCACGCCGAGGTGGTACTGGTGTTCCACCAGGGGCGGCGGCATGCCGCCCAGCGGCGGAGGCGTGCCAGGCGCGGGCGGCATGCCCGGCGCGGCCATCAGGCCTGGCATGGCCGCTTGCGGGATCGTTGCCTGCGGGATGGCCGTGGCGGCGGCCGCGGGCTGCCCTTGCAGCAGCGCCTCCAGGCGGCCGGGTTCCAGCATCTCCGCATTGAGCATGAACTTCAGGCGCAGCGGACCGTCGTCGTCGGCCTCCCGCACTTCCCATTCGTAGGCATCGGCGTCCGATTCCGCGATCACCGTGGCCCAGGGCTTGAGGTTGCCCAGCAGCCGGTTCACCGCTTGCTTGACCTCGCTGTCGGACAGGCCCTGGCGGCGCGCGCGCTCGTTGAGTTCGGCGGCGGCCTCGGCCGCGATGGCGCTGGCAAAGCCCTTGCGCTCCTGCTCGGCACCGTTGCCGTCGGCCACCAGCTTGGACGTGTAGACCGCGCTCTCGTAGTACTCGCACAGGGCGGCCAGTGCCGCGGTCTGCCAGGGGCCCATCTCGGCGATGCGATCCTGCACGCGCTCGACGATGGCTTCGCGGTAAGCCGGCGGCAAGCCGTTCTGGCGCACCGCGCGCTCGTTGCCGATGCGCCGCACGTCGCCGCGCGCTACCGCGAACTGGTACTGGCCGGGCGGCACCACGCGCTGGCTCGAGCGGGTCAGCACGCCCAGCATCACGGCGTAGAGGAACTGCTTGAAGTCTTCCGCCAGGCGGTTGAGCTCATCCGTGTTCGGCGCGATCGGATGGCTGAACTGGGTGGCGTCGATATGCGTGTGCGTGGGGCTCTTTTCCGCCTCCTTGCGGTAGCTGGTGCGCCAGCCTTCCAGCCCGCGCAGCACCGTCATGGGCACGCCCGAGAGTTCGCAATAGCAGACCGCGCGCCCCGGCACGCCGGTCTCGACGATGGAGAGCTGGGCCGTGGTAATGCCGGCTTGCGTCGGAATGCAGGCCTCCAGCTCGACGCTGAACCTGCGCTTGAATTCGTCCGCGCCGGCCACACCGATAAAGCATTTGTACTGGTCGGCCTTGACCGTGAAATCGCCCGCCATGTTGGCGTCGATCCACGGCATGGCACAGGCCAGCAGCTTGCGGAAATGGTTCATGCGCTCGGCCGAGCTCATCTGCTCCAGCGCTTCGAGCAGCGGATCGGTGGCGGGCGCATCGCCGTCCACGGCGCTGACCAGCACCAGCTGGCGCTCGGCCATGCGCTTGACCTTGGTCAGTATCTGGCTGCGCTGGTCGGTATCGGCCAGCATCGGGAACAGGGCCTTGGAGCCGCCCAGGTCCTTGAAGGCTTCATCGGCCCACTCGCGCAGCTGGATAGCGCCGGGCATCGGCACCTCACGTTCGCCCGCGTCGATGGCGATCAGGGTCGCGTGGTCCTTCTTCAGCTCGTGCTGCAGGATGGCGTTGGCGCGCTGCAACTGGGCCAGCATGTCCAGGACCGATTCGCGCCCGGCCTGCAGCTCGCCCACCAGCCCGTTCCACACCGGCTTGCCCGCGGCGTCCACTCCCACGCGGCGCCCCAGCCAGGCCGACAGTTCGGTAAGCAGCAGCGCGGCTTCCTCGGCCGCCTTGGCGCGCAGGTGGAACTTGAGCGCATTGGCAATTTCGATGCGCAGGTGGTCCATCACCTGCACGGCCTGCTTCTCGCCGCCGCCGAAGAAGCCGCCCTTGGTCTGCTCCAGGTTGGCCAGCAGGCGCTCCAGTTCGCGGCTGCGCACGGCTTCCTTGATCTCGCGGTAGCGCTCGGCATTGTTGTTGAGCGCGGCGGTCAGTCCGCTGCCCGGCGCTTCCAGGCGGTCGTTGATCTGCTCGACCAGCGACAGCACGTACTCCAGGCCGCCGAAATCCTTGTTGTCCAGGTAGCCGTAGAGCTGGTCGCGCATGACGCGCTTGATGCGGTCGAGCACTTCGCGGCGGCGCTTGGAGACGCGGTCCTCCGTCGTATCCGCCGCGGAGTCCTGGTCGCGCACCGCATCGCGCTCGAGCTGCTTGATCGCTTCGCGTACCTGGGTAGGCCATTCGGCCCGATCGAAGCCGCTGCGGATCTCGTCGATCCGCGTATTGACACGCTGGTCCACGCCCGCGACCAGCAGGCCGTGCTTGTCCTGCAACAGTTCCTCGACCAGGAAATAGTCGAGGAACTCGCCGCTCGAACGCTTCAGTTCCACGCTCTTGTCGGAGAACTCGGGGAAGTCGCTGAACGGCGCGGCGCGCAGGGCCATGTGGTTGGCCATGAACTCGTCGCGCTGCTTGTCGGTGGCGCGGTTGGCGCCAAGGTCGTTGCCGCCGACGCCGAAGAAGGCCTTGAGCATTTCGCCGGCCCAGCGATGCGCGCGTTCGTCGCGGCGGGATTCCTGGCGCGTGTCCAGCACCGCCTGGCCCATCGCGGAATAGCGCTTCGAATAAGACAGCCGCATGTCCGCGAAGCGGTTCTTGGGTACCAGCGCGTCATGCAGGAAATTCTTGTGGTGCGCCTGGTTGACTGCCACGGAACGCTTGCGGCGCGCAAAGTCGCCCGAGGCGAAGTCCTCGAACAAGGCGTCGGCCACCATGTGATAGATATCGCCCACATCCTTGGTGTGCTGCTGCGCCAGGTTCCCGGAATCGATCAGGTACACCTCGTTGTAGGGCTCGCGCTTGAGCTCCGGCTGGTCATAGGCATCCCAGCGGCCCACGTAGCCGCGGTTGCCCAGCATGGCCGACTCCAGCTCCATCAGCGCCGCGTAGCCGTTGGCTTCGGTGCGGTCCTTGTTGGCGCCCGAGTATCCGGTGGGCAGGAACAGCATCAGTTCCACGTCGGCGCTGCCGACCTCGGTGCCGGCGAGCCAGCGGGCCAGCAGGCCCATGTCGAGGAACGCGCCCGATCCCGTGCCGCCCGCCACCGAGCCGACCACGACGATGCGGAACTTGCTGGTCTCCATCTTGAGGCCAAGCTGGTTCAGCTGGCGCTCGTGGGACAGCCCGGCCTTAAGCCCCTTGAGCTTCAGGCGGATCTTGTCGCGCAGCTTGGCGTACTTGTCGAAGAAATACAGGCGCGAAACGGCGCGGATCTGGCCAGCGCCCTTGGACGGGTCAATGCCCAGCTCGCGGATCTTCTTGGGCGTGAGCGGCGACCAGGACTGGATGTGGGGAAAGCGCGCCAGGGAATCGTCGTCCCGGCTGTACTTGTCCATGTCGAAGGACTCGACGATCTTGTCCTCGTCGCTGAACTTGACCAGCTCGTACTGCAGGTCCTCGGCCTGGGCGCGGCCGCTGTCGATGACGGCGCCGGAGTCCAGGTCGAACTGGATAAACTGCGCCACCGGGAAATCCGCCAGGCTTTCGACGCGCGTGCGCATGCCCGAGCCGCCCCAGAGCGTGTTGAGGATGCGCCGCCGCACCCGCATCAGCACCTCCATGCCGGTGCCGCCGACGCCGATGAACAGTGTCGGGCGCAGCTCGATGCTCTGCTCCTGCTTGCGCTCGGCGCGAATACTCTGATTGATGGTGTCGGACATGTTCTCTCCCCTTCCTGCGCTCTTGGCTTACTCTTGCTTGCGGTCTTGATGCGGCCTTGATGCGGCCTTACTTGCGGCCCGAGACCAGCATCAGCACCAGCGCCACCAGGCCCACCAGCGCCACCGGGCCCATGATCAGCGGCGTCAGGAACTTGGCGGCATTGACGGCAGACAGCACCACGCCCGTCGCCAGGCTGGAGAGGAAGACGAACAGCCACCAGGCTGACGCATTGGCCTTGTTGGGCGGCACGCGCTTGCCCACCAGCGTATTGGCATAGGCGTTGCGGGCGAAGAAGAAGCCGATGAACAGCAACAGCAGGATGCCGCCGCCGATCAGCAGGTCGCGCGAGCCCGTGTCGGCGGTGGCGCCCAGCTCGTTGAGCGAAGCCGGCTGCGAGACTTCCGTGCTCGTGTTCACCATGGCTGGAGCCCCTGCGGCCGGAGCCTGGGCGTTGCCACCTTCGACCGGCGCGGGCAATGCGAAACCGGAATTGTTCTGCTGAGTCTGTGCCATCCCCTCGTTCTCCCTGTTCAATATCAATGCGAGTTCAAAGCGAACTCAAATTCGGATTCAGTGCGGTAACAAATGCGGTATCGGGGGCGATATCAGGCCGGGGCCGTCAGCGCCCGCTGAAGCGCAGCGAATGGCCCTCGGCCGCGTTGCGCACCTGCGGCTTGCCCAGCCCGCGGCGAACCTCGCCGATGGGCTGGCCCGCGTCGTCCTTGAGGACGAGGCGGGCGAACGGCTTGAGCACCACGTGGCGCGGCACCCCGTCCACCAGCAGTTCGTAGCGCTTGCTGCGGCCCGACACCAGCCCGAGCGCACCCGCGCCCAGCACCAGCGCGAGCAGCCCGCCGATCGCCACCAGCAAGGGCAGCAGCGGATACTGGATGCGCACCAGCAGCGGCACGCGCGCCACCGAGGCGCGCACGCTCTCCGGTGGCGTGAAGACTTCGGAAATGGGATCGCCCGGGAACAGCTCGCGCATTTCGCCGGCAAAGCCGTCCGACAGCGCCAGCTGCTGGCCCGCGAGCCCGATCTCGACGGTCATCGGCAGCAGCACCTGCTTGCCCATGGCCGACATGGCCTGCGCCGACCACGGCGAGGGCACCTGCGCCATCGGCAGCGCGAACTGCGCCTGCACCGGCTGGCTGGCACCGGGCTGCAGGTCCTTGACCGCCGCCGGCTCCACCTGCACCGGCACGCTCTGGCCACCGGCGCCCAGCGTGGCATTCACGCCAGCCGAGCGGATCACGTAGGGATAGAACAGGTTCTGCAGCGAGGCCTGCAAGGCCACCGTGGGCACGAGACTGGCCGCGTCCACGTCGAGCACGATGGTGCGCTGGTCGGTACCGAGGCTGGCGCGCACATTGGGCGTGTTCCTGACCAGTTCCGGCACGATCCGCACGGCATCCTGGTCGATCGGCTTGAGCCGCGCCGGCGCGCGCGTCAGCACCTTGGACAGCCGCCCTTCGGCCATGATGCGGCCGAGCGCGTCGGCCGCCGGCTGGCCGTAGGCCAGCGCATACACCATCAGGCCCTTGGCCGCGTACTGCTTGCCCTGGACCGGCATCTTGAGCGGGAATGCCAGGGTCCGGGTGATCGACGGCTCGAGGTGGAGCAGGCGGTAGAAATCGCGGTTGCGCTCCGCAGTCTGCGCGTCGTTGTTAGGGCTGTTCTTGTTATTGGTGAAGATCCAGATGATGCCCGGCGCCGCCTTGAACGGACCGGTGATGGTCTTGGTGACCGCCTCCTGGAAATCGGTGTCGGCCAGCGCCTCGCCCGCGCCCTTGCGGGCCACCGCCAGCGGCGCCAGGCGCCGCGCCACATCGGCAGCGCCTGTGCCCTGGGAAAGCAGGGCCGGCGAGGCATTGCCGGCGGTGCTCTGGCTGAACGCCAGCAGATACACCTTGTCCTCGGCACTGGCCGCGGCGCCCGCGACGGCAGCCACCAGCGGCTTCAGCCGGGAAGCGGGATCGGCATAGAAAGGCTCCATCCAGCCGGAGTTCTGCACCAGGAAGGCCTGTTGCACGCCCGCGGCGCGCGCCGGCACGGCACAGCACAAGATCGCCGCGGCGACCCCAACGACAAATCGCTTCATGCTTGTAGCTTCCAGCCGTCGATGCGAGTGATCAAGGGGTGGTAGGCCCATAGCAGGCCATCATGGACGAACAGGCGCAGACGCCACGGCTCGCTTACGGAGAACGAGTGGAAGGCGATTTCCGTCGATCCGTCGTCCATCACCAGCTTCGCGGGCGTGCGATCGACCGATTGCAGCACCTCGTCCAGGCTTTTCGCCGTCGCGAGCTTGATCCCGACCACCACGCCGTCTTGCGATTCGAGCAGCGGCATCACCACCTCGTCGGTGGCGCCATCGTCGCCATGCTCCGGCTCGACCCAGGGATCGGTCTTGAAGCGGGCTGCGAAACGGTAGTTCACGCTGCCCGAGCACAGGCGCGGCGCTTGCACCGGATGCCGGGCGGGCTGATCGATGCCGAGCTCCAGGTAGCAATATGTGCCTGCGGCATCGTCAAAGCACAGCTGCGACAGATGCCCCACCGGCGAAAGGCTGGCGCAGCCGAAGCGGAAATCCGGCCGGAGATTGTCCGGCCAAGGCCTGAAGCTGGCTTCGCAATCGCCATTGGAAAGCATGCGCAGCAGCAACTGGCCACGCTCGGCGGGCCAGATGGCGATGCGGCCGCTGACCAGCGGCGCATGGAGCGCCCCGGTATCCAGGCCGGCCAGGGAAAGCGCCACCACGGGCCCCGGCGCGCCCTGCGCGTCGGCGCTGGCAAAGCGCACCGAGCCGGCGCCGGCGTCGAGCGGCACCCAGATCCGTTCTGCGAAATGGATGGGGGCGCCAAGCGCCTTGCCCGCGCCGATGTAGTCGACCCCGAAACGCAGTCCCGGCACATCCACGCGCACGCAGGCCAGCCCGGAATCGGTACCGAAGAAGATGCGGCTGGCGCTGCCATCCAGCGCCACTTCGGCTCGCCAGTCCTCGCGCGGGATGCCGGACACCTCCAGCATGCCGCGGCCCTCGTAGTCGACGGGTTCCCAGCGGCCGCTGGCAGGCAGCCGCGCATAGAGCAGCCCCTTGGCAGGATCCAGCGCAAGCAGTACCGGCGCCCGGGTGCCAGCCGGCAGCGAGAAAAACTCGTAGCTGCCTTCCGGCGGCATGCTCAGGCTGTCATCCGGGTCCGTATCGGCGCGCCGGAGGAACGGCTCGCTCAGCCGCAACGGCCGCGCTGCCTGCCTCAGTCCACGGGACGGGCGCGCGCTGCGTTGCAGGATGTCGGCGGCGCCGTGCGGCGGGATCCAGCTTGCGGCCGGCGCCGCCGCGGGCCGCAGCAGGGCATGTCCGGTCTGTGGATCGAACTTGAATTCAGGCGGATAGAGACCTGGTGCCGCCGCGCTTGAACGCCCGCATTGCATCAGCACGCGCAAGTCGTCCTTCGATACGGCTTCCGGCACGGCATGTCTCTGCGTGGTCCGGTCGAGCACGAAGCCACCCCCCTCTTCCGCTGCCATCCAGTCCCCAGAATTCAACTGCCATGCCTTGGAATGCCTGCCCCTATCTTCTGCATTCATTTATCGTTGCCTTCTTTGCTGTCCTTCCCCGCCAGCACGCACCGGGGCGATCAGCCCTTCCGGTAGCGCGGACCCGCGGCGCTGCGCGTGCAGCCCCTCCCCATGCCTGGCCTCGGACACCCGACGGCCGGGGAATGCTCCCGGCGCGATTGCCCGGCGGCCCGCTTGCACCGGCTTTCTATCTGTATAGGTTCTGTGCGATGCTTCCCGCCGTGCGCAAGGTGGGTCTGTGCGATTGGAATGGCGGGTCAGCGCGGCACCTCGCCCGGGTTCCTGTACCCCCACCTTCCCAGCAATAACGGCACGGCAATGGGAATGTTTAGTGCTATTTGCCTCAAAAGAAGCAACTGCGCATTGTCCGGATTTAGGAAGGTTCCTAGCACCCCCCATTCGAAGGGCTTTCCCCTCATTGGCGGGGATTGGCGTTCCGCCCGCATTGACCGGAAACCCGGCGCGGGCGGCCGGGGCGCCCCTCCCGCATGGGGCCGATAAATCGTTAAGATAGCCTTCGCCGCATTACCCAAAAAATAGAACACGAGGAGATCATCCATGCCCCACCCGCGCATCCGCGCCACCCTGCTGGCTTCCGCCCTGCTCCTGGCCGCCCTGCCCGCGCGCGCCGACATCCGCGTGGGCATCGACGTCTCCACCACCGGGCCCGCCGCCTCCATCGGCATCCCCTCCAAGAACGCTGTGCTGATGTGGCCGCCCACCCTGGGCGGCCAGCGCGCGCAATACGTGATCCTGGACGATGGCTCCGACCCCGCCGCCGCGGTGCGCAATGTGCGCAAGCTGATTTCCGAGGAGAAGGTGGACGTGGTGGTCGGCCCCAACATCACGCCGACGGCCATCGCCGCGCTCGATGCGGTGGCTGAGGGCGAGACGCCGATGGTGGCGCTGGCCGCGTCGGCCGCCATCATCGAGCCGCAGACGGACCCGAAGCGGCGCTGGGCGTTCAAGATGCCGCAGAACGATTCGCACATGGCCACGGTGCTCACCGAGTACATGAGCAACCATGGTGTGAAGACGGTGGGCTTCATCGGCTTCAACGATGCTTACGGCGAGAGCTGGTGGCGGGAGTTCTCCAGGCTGGCGGAGCTGCGCAAGATCAAGGTGGTGGCCAACGAGCGCTTCTCGCGCAACGATACTTCGGTAACCGGGCAGGTGCTGAAGCTGATGGCGGCCAACCCGGATGCGATCCTGGTGGCCGGCGCGGGCACGCCTTCGGTACTGCCGCAGAAGACGCTGGCCGAGCGGGGGTATAAAGGGAAGGTGTACCAGACCCACGGCATCGCCACCTGGGACTTCCTGCGGGTAGGCGGCAAGGATGTGGACGGCACGCTGTTCCCGACCGGGCCGGTGGTAGTGGCCCGGCAACTGCCGGACGGCCATCCGGTGAAAAAAGTGGCACTGGATTTCGCGACGCGCTATGAGGCGAAGTACGGCGTGGACAGCATCACGCAGTTTGCCGGGGATGCCTGGGGCGCGTGGATGCTGCTGGACGACGCCGCGCGCCGTGCCGGCAAGAGCGGCGCGCAGCCGGGCACGCGGGAGTTCCGCCACGCCATGCGCGATGCGCTGGAGACCACCACCAACCTGACCATTCCCAATGGCGTGATGAACCTGAGCGTGAAAGACCATCAGGGCTTCGACCAGCGCTCGCGCGTGATGGGCGTGATCCGCGACGGCAAGTTTGCCTACGCGGCCGAGAAATAAGGATGTCTTGACATGAGCAATACGACAGCAACCCCCTCCCAACCCTTGACGATCGGCTTTATCGGGCTGGGCGCCATGGGCACGCCGATGGTGCGCCACCTGCTTGCCGCCGGCCACGGCGTGCGCGCCTGCGTGCGCCGGCCCGAGGCGGCCGACGCGGCCCGCGCGCTGGGCGCGGTGCCCTGCGCCACGCCCGCCGAAGCGGCGCGCGGCGCGGCGGTGGTGTTCACCAATGTCACCTCGTCCGAGGATGTGCGCTCGGTGCTGCTGGGCGAGCACGGCGTGATCGAGGGCGCTGCGCCGGGCACCATCTGCATCGACCATAGCACCATCTCGCCCATCGTCACGCGGGAGATCGCCGCGCGGCTGGCCGAGCGCGGCATCGAGGCGCTGGACTGCCCGGTCTCCGGCGGCACCGTGGGCGCCGAAGCGGCCAGCCTGACCATCATGGCGGGCGGCAAGGCCGAGATGCTGGACCGCGTGCGGCCACTGCTCGCGCTGCTGGGCAAGACCATTACGCATATCGGCGACCACGGCGCCGGCCAGGTTGCCAAGCTGTGCAACCAGATCGCGCAGGTGGTCAATATCGAAGGCATTGCCGAAGCCATGCGGTTCGCACAGGCCCAGCAGGTGGACAGCGGCCGCGTGCTGCAGGCCATGGCCACCGGCATGGCGGGCAGCCGCATGCTGGACATGATGGGGCCGAAGATGGTCGCGCACGACTTTGCCCCGGGCATCGAGGCACGGCTGCACGACAAGGATTTCGGGCTGGCCGCGGAGATCGCCCGCCAGCTCGGGCTGGAACTGCCCGCCATGCAGGCCACCTCGCGCCAGCTCGGCACGCTGATGGACAAGGGCTGGGGGAAGGACGACACCTCGTCGCTACTGCGGGTGCTGGAGGGGTGAGCTGCCGCGCCGCCGGGCGCTAAGCCACGTCCATCATCCTCAGGACCGCACGCAGCAGCGGGCTGTCCGTTTCGGCGAAATCGTCCATCACGTTGAAGTGGTGCCTCCCCGGCATCGGCACATGCGCCGCGCCTGGCGCCGCCGCGTTGGCGGCCCAGCCAGCGCGCAGCAGATCCGTCTGCCGCTGGTATTCCTCGGGCTCCAGCCCGCCCACCGCCGTCACCAGCGGTGCGTCCGTGGCGGGCGGCAGGAAGGCCGGCGAGAGCCGGGCCACATCGCTCTCCGACAGTTTCAGGTCGACCTGCAGGAAAGCGGCGCGCCGAAGCGGCTCCAGATCGTGCAGGCCGCTGACCGACACCACGCCCTTGACCAGATTCGCCGGCAGGTCGCTGCCCACGCGCGGCCACAGGGTGGTGAGCATCATCGCCGCCATATGGCCGCCGACGGAATGCCCGGCCACGAAGATGCGCGACCCGTCATGCCCAAGCCGGTCCGCCGCGCGGTACAGCCATGCCACGCTGCGTACCGCCTGCAGCAGGATGGTCTCCACCGTCACCGCCGGACACAACGAGTAATTGACCACCGCCACCGACACGCCGCACCGTGGCAACGCGCTGGCCACCAGGCTGTGGTCGCGCTTGTCCAGCGCGCGCCAGTAGCCGCCGTGCAGGAATACCAGCAGCGGCGGCGCCTGCCCGGCAACGGCGCCGGGGTCGGCGGGGAAGTAATCGAGCCGCTCGTCCTCGCGGTACGGGCCAGGCTCGCCATCGGCATAGCTCAGGTCTTCCAGCCAGCCGCCCCGCTCGCGCACCTGGCGCGACAGCGCCGCCCAGCGTGCCATATGGATAGCGTTGTCGGGCACCCTGGCCCGGTTGTTGTACTGGACGTCGAAGAAGGCGGGGTCCTGCGACGGCAGCTGCGCAAGACTGGCGAAGGACGGCAGGTCTGACATGGTGCTCCGGGCTTGGATTAGAGACGCGGGCGGCCTTGGCGGCCCGCAGGGGCGATGGCTGCAATCATGCTAGCCGAGTTCGCCAGCTGCCTGGAATCGACAAGATCCCGGATATCGCCTTGCCGCCGATGGTCGTAAAACGTCACCCGCGTGCCGGCCAGGGCCACCGGCAAGGTCCGCCCGCCGACGCCCGAATACCATGACCGGAGCCGCGCCATGCGGACCAGGCAAGGTCGCCAGGGATTCCCTGGCCCGGCCTAGTTGTGACCGCGCTGGATTTGCGGCATAATTCCCGGCTCAGCACCATGCTGGCACGCCGGTTCCCGGCAAATCGGCCAGCATCCACTCAGCCCGGGTGGTGAAACAGGTAGACGCAGGGGACTCAAAATCCCCCGCCGCAAGGCGTGTCGGTTCGAGTCCGACCCCGGGCACCACTGAATTTCCCAAGAAAATGCACCCGCTCCAATAGGGAGCCGTCGCCCTGTTGCGACTGCGTATGGTGCGGCCGCCTGACCGGCTGGCCCGATCCGGGCCGGCCTTTTCAGTACCAGCCCGTCCTCCGGCCGCCAAGGCGACTACGCCCCGGCCCGATCCAGCAGCACGATGGTCACCAGCACGGAGGCGTTGCTGATCGCCGTCACATCATGCTTCACGCCGGAAGCCAGATAGACGAGATCGCCCTGGCGCAGCAGCCGGTGGCCACCGTCCACGCCGACATCCACTTCGCCTTCCAGGCATTGCATGGTGACCGGCCCGGCTACCGCATGGGCCGGCATCCGTTTGCCGGCGGCCAGCACCAGGCGCATGACTTCCAGGCGGCTCTCCTTGAAGAGTGCCGTGGTGGGCGTCTGCTCAAGGCGCGCGCCCAGGGGCAGCACGCTGGCGATCTGGCCGGAGGATAGATGAGGGATGGACATCGGTGGCTCCTGGTTGTCTGCGGCGCGGCGCCTGCGTCCGCCGGACACCTCCGGTAGTGACTCCCGCCCCATTGGTGTCCCGGCCCATTCGTTCTTCAGCCGTTCGCGTCGCGCTCTGCACTGATGGTAGTACGCGCATGGGCTTTGTCCCAATGACAACGCGTGCTCCCGAGCCGGCGGAAAATTGCCGATTCGCCTGCCTGTCGCTACACGGTTTGGCAGGTCCCTCGACTATGCTGTGATTGGGCACCATGCCCGAACGCGCCGCCCGGCAGAGGCAGATTACCCTGGGAGCGCCGGCGCGAGAATGCGGGAGAACTGTCATGCAACAGCGCCTGGCCGGTTTGATTTGCGCGGCCGCCATCATGGCTTGCGCCTGTGCCACCTTGCAGCCCGAGCAGACCGGGAGCAAGTTGGTCGGAAGCCCGGAGAGCAGCGTGCGCGATGCCTTTGGCGCACCTGCCGAGGTCTACCGCCTGGCTGACGGCACCACGCGCTGGATCTATTCCCGGCAGCCGCTTGGCTTCTTTGTCTACACGGCAGATTTCGATGCCAGTGGCAAACTCAGCAGCTTCCGTCAGATGCTGACGGAAAAAGAGATCTACCAGGCGCAGATCGGCGTCTGGACCAAGCGCGACATTGAAGAGCACTTCGGCAAGCCTCGGGTCCCGATTCAGTATTACCCGCTGATGAAGCGGGAAGCCTGGTCCTATCGTATGTACAAGGACGCCAACCTGCCGGCCCACTTCAGTTGCTACTTCGACGACAACGGCGTGTTGCAGCAGACCATGATCATCGCCGATCCGCTGGGCGGCGGGAGTCATGGCAGAGGCAAGTGAGCGCGCTGCCTTACGGCTGCGCCACCAGTTCCTTGATCCACGCATGCACCACCCGGACGTCCGGCGAGGTCTCGAACCGCTCGGATGCCATCAAGTAGTACGAATGCGCCGATGACAAGCTAACCGGCGACAGCCGCACCAGTTGCCCGGACTTGAGCAGGTGCAGCAGCAGCGAGCGACGCCCGTAGGCAATGCCTTGCCCGCGCATGGCGGCGTCCAGCATCAGACCGGTATCGGTAAAGGTAGTCACGCGAGGGCTGCGCGGCATGGGCAGCCCGGCCTCGCGGAACCACGGCTCCCAGGCATGGCGGCTGTGCGACAGGAGCATGGCTTCGCCGAACAGCCTGGGCAGCGCACGCTGCCTGAGCGTGGCGAGGTAGGACGGCGCCGCCACCGGAAACCACTCGTCATGGCCCAGGTCGAGATGCGGCTCAACCGGCCTGGCCCGGGCAAAGCGCAGTGCGATGTCGGCCTCGCCATGACGGGGCACGATCATCTGGCTGGTGGGGTCCAGCGCGATGGCGATCCGGGGATGGCTGCGCTGGAATTCCGCCAGCGCGGGCACCACGCGAAAGCGGGCGAATGAAGGCAGCACGCTGACGCGCACCGTGCGCGGATCGGCCGCCGGGCCGAAGGCTTCGCCCAGCGTGGAGAGTGCTTGCCGGACCGGCCCGAGCAGGCGTTCAGCCTCGGGCGTGGGCGTCACGATGCGCGTGGTGCGCGCGAACAGGGCCACGCCGCAGCGTTGTTCGAGCTCGCGGATGCGATGGCTCACCGTGCTGTGGGCCACGCTGAGTTCTTCGGCAGCCCGGTGAAAGCTCCGCAGGCGCGCCACGGCATCGAAGGCGAGCAGCAGCGGGATCGGCGGGATGTGCTTCATGACGGGTTGCGCGGGCAATCCGCCGGCTCAGCGCGTGCGGACATAGCCTTGGTTTTGGTGATCTCGGGTGCGAAGCCGGTCGTGGCGGCGGGACGGGCGCAAACGAGCCGGCTCGCGATGCGCGATCATAGCGCACGCGCAGTGCGCAACACCCAGCCAAACAAGCCGGCGAAAGCCAGCGGGCCCCACACGGACAGCACTTCTCCCAGGCCAGGGAACAGCATGCGCTGCGGCAGTGCGGCATCGCCCGCCTGCGCCCAGTCGGCAGCCAGCAGGGCCAGGCACCCCCCCTGCACCAGCAAGTTGCGGCCTGCGCGCTCCGTGCCCAGGGCGGCGGCGGCGGCCAGCGGCGTCAGGCCGAAAGTCAGTACGGACAGCATAGGCATCTCCCGGCGCGGTGGCGCGCCGCATCGTGGATGGAATGCCGCCACTGTAGGGCCGGATCGCTCGCGATTTGATGAAAGTTGCGGCGCGATTATGCGGCTGCGTCGACCAATCCCCCCAATTGCTGGCCCTCGCCTCCCACGGCTCCGCACCGCGTACCACATGGCTCGAGGCCGCCCCAGCGCATGTTGACGCCGCTGCTTAAATCACAAACAAAAGCTTTCAGCACGCGCCCCAAGTTGTGGCAGTGATAATGGCCCACGCCAAATCTGCGCGGCGCCCGCCGGGAAGGATCGCGGCCAGAAGCTCTTGCCGCGGCCCCGCTGCGCGGGCGCCCCGTGGGCCCAGTGATTTCTCTGCAGAGCCGCTGCCGCGCCATGGAAACCATCGTCCACCTGCTTGCAACGCAACCCGAGATCGCCTTGTTCCTGGCGCTGGCCGTGGGACATGCGGTGGGTTCGATCAAGATCGGGCCGTTCCAGCTCGGCGGCATCTGCGGCACGCTGATTGCCGCGCTGGTGATCGGGCAAACCGGGGCGCGCATCGACACCGACGTGCGCAACGTCTTCTTCGCCTTGTTCATCTTCGCCCTGGGCTTCACCGGCGGCCCGCAGTTCTTTGCCAACGTCACCCGCAGCTGGCGCATTGGCCTGCTGTCGCTGGTGGAAGTGGCCGTGGTGCTGGCGCTGATGGCGCTGGCGGTGGTGGTGCTGAACCTGGACCAGGGCACCGCGGCGGGCCTGCTGGCCGGCGCGGCGACGGAATCTGCGGTGATCGGCACGGCCTCCGAGGCCATCGGCAGGCTGGGCCTGTCCCCCGAACGGATACGCGAGCTGCAGACCAATATCGTCACCGCCTACAGCGTGACCTACCTGTTCGGGCTGATCACCATCGTGCTGTTCACCAGCCAGCTGGCACCGTGGCTGTTGCGCATCAACCTGCGCGAGTCGGCAGCGGCGCTCTGGCAAAGGCTCGGCGGCGAGTCCGACATGGGCGCGCGCCAGTACAGCGCGCTGCCGCGCCTGGTGGGCCGCGTGCTGGAAGTGCGCGCGGCGGCCGGGCAGACCGTGCTGGCGGCGGAGAAGGCAGTGGCGCTGGGCGTGACGATCCGGCGCATCCGGCGCGACGCTCATACCTTCAAGCCAACGCCCGATGAGGTGCTGCGGGCCGGTGACGTGGTGCTGGCGTATGGCCGCCGCGACGCCATGGTGCCGTTCGCGCGGGCGGTGGGCATCGAGCTGCCCGAGGCGCCGGAAGCGGCCGGGGAAGCCGGCATGGACACGGTGGTGCAGACCGAGCAGGACGTGCTGCTCACGCGGCGCGAGATCAGTGGCGTCACGCTGGCCTCGTTGCGCGGCATGGCGGATGTCGGCATGGGCCGCGGCGTGTACATCGACGCCATCAGCCGCGTCGGGCGCCCGATCCCGCCGTTGCCCAATACCGTGCTGGAGCGTGGCGACGTGCTGAGCCTGAGCGGCCCCTCCGAGGCCGTGGACCGGGTAGTGCCGGAACTGGGCTACCGCGTCGTGCCCACCATCAAGACCGATTTTGTGTTTCTCGGCGTCGGCGTGCTGCTGGGCATGTTGCTGGGCAGCCTGAGGCTGCAGCTTGGCGGCGCGGAGTTGACGCTGGGCACCGGCGGCGGTTGCCTGGTAGCGGGCCTGGCATTCGGCTGGCTGCGTGCGCGCGTGCCGCTGATGGGCTCGCTGCCCTCGTCGGCGGCGGAGATCCTGAAGGATTTCGGGCTGGCCACCTTTATCGCGGCGGTGGGCCTGTCCGCCGGACCGGACGCCATCAAGCTGGTGAAGACCTATGGCCTGGCGCTGCCCGTTGCGGGCGTGCTGATCTCGATCGTGCCGGCGTCGCTGTCGCTGCTGATCGGCCACTGGTGGCTGAAGATCGAAGCCCCGATCCTGCTCGGCGCGGTGGCCGGACAGCAATGCAGTACGCCCGCCATCATGGCGCTGACCAATGCAGCCGGCAACAGCACGCCGGTGGTTGGCTACACCATCACTTACGCCATTTCCAACGTGCTGCTGCCATTGATGGGACCCATCGCGGTCGCCGTGGCCGGCGCACTGGCGCATTGATTGCGCACCGGCCCGTGACCGCCATCGGCGCCCGGGCAGCACGCTCGTTTGAGCGCATCGCCTGATCCATTTATCCATCACGCAGCAGGAGTAAAGCATGGAGTGGTTGCACAGCATCTTCCAGAAGTCCCCTGAGGCGGCGTTGTTCCTGTCGCTGGCGGTCGGCTACGCGATCGGCAAGATCACCTTCGGGCGTTTCCAGCTCGGCGGCGTGGCCGGCTCGCTGCTGGCCGCGGTGGTCATCAGCCAGGTCGGCGTGGAGATCGACAACGGCGTCAAGGCGGTGATGTTCGCGGTGTTTATCTATGCCGTGGGCTACGAGAGCGGGCCGCAGTTCTTCAACTCACTCAACCGCAGCTCGCTGCGCGAGATCGCGATGGCGATCTTCATGGCGGTGGTGGGGCTGGCCACGGTGGTGATCCTCGCCAAGCTGTTCCATATCGACAAGGGGCTGGCCGCCGGCCTGGCCGCCGGCGGCATGACGCAGTCGGCCATCATCGGTACGGCGGGCGACGCCATCACCAAGCTGGGGCTGCCGCCCGACCAGGTGAAGCTGCTGCAGTCCAACGTGGCGATCGGCTATGCCGTGACCTATGTGTTCGGCTCGCTGGGCGCCATCATCGTGTGCGTGAACATCCTGCCGCGCTTCATGAAGACGGACCTCAAGACCGACGCCAAGAAGGTCGAGCTGGCCATGCACGGCGGCACGCCGCAGTTTGGCCCGGGCCAGCGTGGCGCGCTGCCGCGCCTGGTGGGCCGCGTGTTTCGCGTAACCGGCGCCGCCGGCAAGACCGTGGCGGCGATCGAGACCAAGGGCGCGGACCTCGTCACGGTCGAGAAGGTGATGCGCGGCGGCAAGCCGGTCGAGGTCAGGCAGGACCTGGTGCTGCAGGCCGACGACCTGGTCCTGATGGTGGGCCGGCGCGACGCGATGGTGCCCACCGCGCAGATGATCGGCGAGGAAGTGGCCGACGCCGAAGGCATGGGCGTGGTGATGCAGACGCGCCGCGCGGTGTTCACGCACAAGGACATGAACAACAAGTCCATCGCCGAGATCGTCGGCATGGTGGAGCGCGACCAGCGGCACGGCGTGTATATCGAGCATATCGAGCGCTACGACCATCCGCTGCCGATCCTGCCCGACCTGAAGCTCCAGCACGGCGACATCCTCACCTTCTACGGCACGCCCGACGACACCGCCCGCGCGGTCAAGACCGCCGGCTATGAACTGGTGCCGAGCGAGAAGACGGACTTCGTCTACTTCGGCGCCGGCGTGCTGGTGGGCCTCTTGATCGGCCTGCTGGTATGGCGCGTGGGCTCGATCCCGCTGACCCTGGGTTCCGGCGGTGGCGCGCTGTTGTCCGGCCTGGTATTCGGCTGGGCGCGGTCCAAGCATCCGATGTATGGCGCCATGCCGACGGCGGCCTGCCAGTTGCTCAAGGACTTCGGGCTGGCGGCCTTCGTGGCCATCGTCGGCATCAACTCCGGGCTGCAGGCGGTGACCACGCTCAAGCAAAGCGGGCTGACCATCTTCCTGCTGGGCGCCGTGGTGACGCTGCTGCCGCTGTTCCTCACCATGCTGTTCGGGCGCTACGTGCTCAAGTACGACAACGCGGCGCTGCTGGCCGGCGCGCTGTCGGGCTCGCGCAGCGCCAACCCGGCCTTCGGCGGCATCCTGGACAAGGCGGAAAGCCCGGTGCCGACGGTGCCCTTCGCCATCACCTACGCCCTGGCCAATGTGCTGCTGACCTTGCTCGGTCCCCTGGTGGTCGGCCTGGTCTAGCGCGGCTCGCCTTGACGCTGGCGGCCACCCCCTCGCGCAAACGCGCATTTGTATTCCCGGACCCGGCCCGGCCGGACCGGGTCTCCTCCAACAAGCCTTACCCCTGGAGCATGTCATGACCAAACCTGACCTTTCCAAGCTGGCGAACCTGTCGCCCTTCGAGCTCAAGGACGAGCTGATCAAGCTCGCCAGCAGCGACGCGGATCGCATGATGCTCAATGCCGGGCGCGGCAACCCGAACTTCCTGGCGACCGTGCCGCGCCATGCCTTCTGGCAGCTCGGCCTGTTCGCCATGCGCGAATCCGAGCGCTCGTTCTCCTACATGCCCGAGGGCGTCGGCGGCTTTCCGCGCCGTGCGGGGATCGAAGAGCGTTTCAACCTGTTCGCGCGCGAGCAGTCCGAGACCTCCGGCGTGAAGTTCCTCGCCGGCGCCGTGTCCTATGTGCGCGACCAGCTCGGGCTGGATGCGGGCGACTTCCTGTACGAGATGTGCGAAGGCATCCTCGCCTGCAATTACCCGGTGCCGGACCGCATGCTCAAGCTGTCCGAGAAGATCGTTGCGCAATACATCCGCAAGGAGATGATCGGCAGCCATCCTTTCACGGGCAAGTTTGACCTGTTCGCGGTCGAGGGCGGCACGGCCGCGATGACCTACCTGTTCAACACCATCCGCGAGAACCACCTGCTCAAGGCCGGCGACACGATCGCGCTTGGCATGCCGATCTTCACGCCGTATATCGAGATCCCGGAGCTCAACGACTACCAGTTGCTGGAACTGTCCATCGACGCCGACCCGCAGAACCGCTGGCAGTATTCGAACAAGGAGCTCGACAAGCTGCGCGACCCCAAGGTCAAGGCGTTCTTCCTGGTGAACCCGAGCAATCCGCCGTCGGTGCGCATGAGCGACGAGAGCCTGGAGTACCTGGCCTCGATCGTCGAGGAGCGGCCGGACCTGATCATCCTGACCGACGATGTGTACGGCACCTTTGCCGACAATTTCGTCTCGCTGTTCGCGATGTGCCCGAAGAACACGATCCTGGTGTACTCGTTCTCGAAGTACTTCGGCGCGACCGGCTGGCGGCTCGGTGTCATCGCCACGCACCAGGACAATATCTTCGACGCGCAGATCGCCGGGCTGCCGAAGCCGCAGCGCGACCAGCTGCACAAGCGCTACAACTCCATCACCACCGAGCCGGACAAGCTCAAGTTCATCGATCGCCTGGTCGCCGACAGCCGCACCGTGGCGCTGAACCACACCGCCGGCCTGTCCACGCCGCAGCAGGTGCAGATGGTGCTGTTCTCGCTGTTCTCGCTGATGGACACGCACGACGAGTACAAGGCGGCGATGAAGCGCCTGATCCGCAGCCGCAAGGCCGCGCTGTACCGAGAGATCGGCATTGCGCCGGACAACGACGATCCCAACGCCGTGGACTACTACACGCTGCTCGATATCGAGCAGCTCGGCGGCAAGGCCATCGGGCCGGAGTTCGTCAAATGGGTGCTCAACTCCGCCGAGCCGGCGGAGCTGCTGTTCCGGCTGGCCGAGGAGGCGGGCGTGGTGCTGCTGCCGGGACGCGGCTTCGGCACGCGCCATCCGTCCGGCCGCGTATCGCTGGCCAACCTCAATGAATCGGACTACGTGAAGATCGGCCGCTCGATCCGCAAGCTGTTCGAGGAATATGTGGAGCGGTACAACGAGGCCACCGGCAGCACGGCGCGCAAGGACGTGACGAAGAAGTAAGCCACCGCCGGCACGTTGCCGCGGGCCGGTGCCGGCGTTGTCCGGCATCGGCCCGCGGCGTCTTGAACACGGACCGGCATGCCGCCGGCGTCGAAGCGCCGCGTGGCTCTGGTATCGTGGGCGGTCCGCAATCCACCGTCCGCCGCCACCGAGCCGCATGCCTGCTTCCTTGCCCGCCACCTTCCTCCCCGCTGCCTGGTTCGACTGGCTGCCGGGCGCCATGCCGGCCGACCTGTCGTGGTGGTGGCCGTCGGTCTTCATGCTGGCCGAATGGGCGATCCGCCTGGCCATGCTGGTCTATGTGCCGCAACGCCGCGCCCCGGCGGCGGCACGCACCTGGCTGCTGCTGATTTTCTTCCTGCCGTGGCTGGGATTGTTGCTCTACGCGCTGTTCGGCCGCATCTACTATCCCAAGTCCCGCCGCATCAAACTGGCGCGCATCAACCTGGGCATCGCGAGCGTGCGGGACCGGGTGGCGCGCTTCGCCCCCCTGCAGCCGCTGCCTGCCACGGTTGCCGCCGGTGCGGCCGGCCTGATCGAGCGGCTCGGCTCCCACTCGCCGATGCGAGGCAATGCCGTGGCGCTGCTCGATGACTACGATGCCACGGTAGCCGCGATGATCGCCGATATCGACGGCGCCCGGCACCATGTCCACCTGCTGGTTTACATCTACGCCGCCGACGCCACCGGACGCGCCTTTACCGACGCCCTGCTGCGGGCGAACGCGCGGGGCGTGCGCTGCAGTTTGCTGGTGGACGCGCTGGGAGCGCGCGCCGGTTGGCGCGCGTTTGCGGACACGCTGCGCGAGGCAGGCGTGGAGGTGGTGCAGGCCCTGCCGATGCGCTCGCTGATGGCCGTGCTCAAGGGCAAGAGCGCACGCTTCGACCTCCGCAATCACCGCAAGATCCTGGTGGTGGACGGCAGCATCGGCTACATCGGCTCACAGAACGTGATCGACGCCGAGTCGATGCCCGGCCTGCCCAATGAAGAACTGGTGGCACGCGTGACGGGGCCGGTGGTCTCGGAGCTGCAAGCGGTATTCCTGGCCGACCGCTACCTGGAAACAGGCGACAGCAACTTTGGCATCGACAGCTTCCCGCCCATGGAAGAGCAAGGCCCGCACGTCGCGCAGATGCTGCCCAGCGGCCCCGGCTACGGTACGCAGAACGCGCAGATGGCGCTGATCAGCATGATCCACCACGCGCGCAGCGAGGTGGTCATCACCACGCCCTACTTCGTGCCCGACGAAGCCTTCCTGCAGGCGCTGCAACTGGCCTGCTACCGCGGCGTTGACGTGCACCTGGTGTTGTCGCAGCGCATCGACCAGCGCTTCACGCAGGCCGCGCAGGAAGCCTACTTTGGCGTACTGCTGGACGCGGGCGTGCAGATCCACTTGTACCGGCCGGCCTTCCTGCATGCCAAGCATGTGACCATCGACGACGAGGTGGCGATGGTGGGATCGACCAATATGGATATCCGCTCCTTCGCGCTCAACGCGGAGGCCGCGCTGGTGATCTACGACCGCGAGGTGGTGGCGCGCATGCGGGAGATCCAGCGGCGCTACCTGGCCAGCAGCGAGCCGGTGGTGCGCGCCGTGTGGCAGCAGCGGCCGCTGCATACGCGCACCTGGCAGAACCTTTGCCGGCTGGCGGATTCGTTGTTGTAGGGACGCGGATGTGAAAACGCGACCCGTGGCGCTGTTGGCGCCGCGGGTCGCGTCAGGCACTCCGAGCGGCTGGCTTAGCGTGCTTCCACGTAGCCCAGTACGGTTTCCAGCATCGTCTTCAGCGCGGGCTGGATGCGCGTGGCCCGTGCCTCGTCGTAGGCGAAGGGATAGGTCTCGCTCATGTAGGCCGACTGCGTCAGCTCAAGCTGCACGGCCTGCACGCCCTGTGCCGGCGCGCCGTACTGGCGCGTGATGTAGCCGCCCTTGAAACGCCCGTTGAGCACCGAGGTATAGCCCGGCAAGGCGCTGGCGATGTCCAGCAGCTGGTTGGCCAGCTCGGCGTCGCAGCTCGCGCCGTTGGCCGTGCCAAGGTTGAAATCGGTCAGCTTGCCTTCGAAGAAGCGCGGCAGCACCGAGCGGATCGAATGCGCGTCCCACAGCGCCGCGGTGCCGTGCGCGGCGCGCAGGCGGGCCAGTTCTCCGGCCAGCGCGTCGTGGTACGGGCGCCAGATGGCGTCGCGGCGGGCGGCGATCTCGTCGTCGGCGGGCAAGCTGCCGTCGGCGTAGACCGGCGTCTTGTCGAAGGTATCGACCGGGCACAGGCCGGTGGTGTCCTGGCCGGGATACAGGTTGGCGTTATCGGGCGGGCGGTTCAGGTCCACCACGTAGCGCGAGTGCGTGGCCACCAGGATGGAGGCGCCGAGTTCGCGCGCGAAATCGTAGAGGCGTTCCAGGTGCCAGTCGGTATCGGGCACGGTGCGCGCCTCGGCGGTCAGCCGGTCGGACACGGAGGCCGGCAGGTGGGTGCCTACGTGCGGCATCGACACCAGCAGCGGGCGCGTGCCGCGATGCAGGGTGAAAGCGGGGGTATCGGTCGAGAAAGACATGTTTTTGGTTTGCAACGTGAAGGTGCAGGTGCAGTTGCGCATCGGCGCGGCCTGAAGCTTGTATCGTCAAGCATCAGGCCGCGTCCAACGCCGGGGTCAGTCGGTCAGCAGGCTTGCGCGCGCCGCGGCGAAGCCCTTGCCGGCCTGGGCCTGCAAGGCGTGCGCGCCATGCAGCACGCGCGTCCGGCCCGCCGTGCGGACTTCCGCTAGTGTCTCATGTCCGTGGTTGGTGAACACATGCACCGCCAGCGCCTGGCTGCCGGACAAGCCGGCCAGCGCCGGATGCGCGCCGTCGAGCACCACGAAATCCGCCTGCTGTCCGGGCGCCAGCGCGCCGACGGGCCGGCCCGAGGCGCGCGCACCGCCGGCGGCGGCGTCAAGGTAGAGACGATCGGCCACCTGCTTGTGCGCGTCCGACGCCAGCACATTGCGTTTTTGCAGCGCGAGGCGCTGGCCGTACTCGAACAGCCGCAGTTCCTCCGCCACGCTCACGCTGGCATGGCTGTCCGAGCCGATGCCCCAGACGCCGCCCTGCCCCAGGTAGGGCGCGGCATCGAAGACGCCGTCGCCAAGGTTGGCCTCGGTGGTGGGACAAATGCCTGCCACCGCGCCGCTGTGCGCAAGGCGCCGCCGTTCGTCCCAGTCCAGGTGAGTGGCGTGCACCAGGCACCAGCGCGCATCCACCTCGGCATGGTCGAGCAGCCACGCCACCGGGCGCGTGCCCGTGAGCGTGATGCACTCGTCCACTTCGCGCTGCTGCTCGGCGATATGGATATGCACGGGCGCCTGCGCATCCAGCGCGTGCAGGCCTGCCACGGCATTGGCAAGGCTTTGCGGCGGCACCGCCCGCAGCGAATGCGGTGCCAGCCCTAGCCGCGCCTGGCCGTGGCATTGCGGGGCCAGGCGTCCGAGCAAGGCGAGCATGGCGTCGGTTTCGTGCAGGAAACGGCGCTGCTCGGCGAGCGCGGGCTTGTCGCCGAAGCCGGCGGTCTGGTACAGCACCGGCAGCAGCGTGATGCCGATGCCGGCGTTTTGCGCGGCGCGCAGCAGGCGCAGCGACATCTCGGCGGGATCGGCGTAGGGCTTGCCGTCCGGATCGTGATGCACGTAGTGGAATTCGCACACGCTGGTGTAGCCGGCGCGCAGCATCTCGATATAGAGCTGCGTGGCGATGGCTTCGAGCGTATCGGGCGAGAGCCGCAGCGCGAAGCGGTACATCAGCTTGCGCCAGCTCCAGAAGGAGTCGCTCTCCTGGCCGTCGGCCAGCGTCTCGCTGCGGTATTCGGTCAGGCCGGCAAAGCCGCGCTGGAAGGCGTGCGAATGCAGGTTGGGCATGCCCGGCAGCAAGGGGCCCGCGGCGCGCGGCACATCCGCCGCCGGCACCGCGCCGGCCTGCACCGTGGTGAAGGCGCCGGCATCGTCCCAGGCCAGCAGGACATCGCTGGCCCAGCCCGTGGGCAGCAAGGCCTGCGCGGCAAACAGGCTGCCGGCGCTCATGGCCGGGCTCCTTGCGCCGGCGCGACAGCGGGATAGATCTTGCCCTGCCGCACCACGGCGGCAGCCGGGTTGCGGCCGAACCAGTAAGCCAGCTCCGCCGGCGAGTCGACTTGCCACAGGACGAAATCGGCCGCGCGTCCGGCAGCCAGCAAGCCGTGGCGGTCCGCCGCGCCCAGCGCGCGCGCGGCGTGCGTGGTGACGCCCTCCAGGACTTCGGGCACGGTCAGCCTGAACAGGGTGCACGCCATATTCATCATCAGCAGCAGCGAAGTGACGGGCGAGGTACCGGGATTGTGATCGGTGGAAATGGCCATCGGCACGCCATGCCGGCGCAGCAGTCCGATCGGCGGCAGCGTGGTGTCACGCAGGAAATAATAGGCGCCCGGCAGCAGGACCGCCACCGTGCCGGACTCGGCCATCGCCATCACGCCGGCTTCGTCGAGATGCTCCAGGTGATCGGCCGACAGCGCATGGTGGCGCGCTGCCAGCGCACTGCCCCCCAGGTTGCTGAGCTGCTCGGCGTGCAGCTTGACGCGCAGGCCAAGGCGCTCGGCCGCCTGGAAGACGCGCTCGGTCTGCGCCAGGCTGAAGCCGACGGATTCGCAGAAGGCATCGACGGCATCGACCAGGCCTTCCTCGGCCAGCGCCGGCATCATGGTGTCGCACACCAGCGCGATGTAGTCGTCGGCGCGGCCCGCGTACTCCGGCGGCAACGCGTGCGCGCCGAGGAACGTGGTGTGCACCGTTACGCCGAAGGCTTCGCCGAGGCGGCGCGCCACGCGCAACTGCTTGCGCTCGCTGGCGAGGTCAAGGCCATAGCCGGACTTGATCTCCAGCGTGGTCACGCCCTCGGCCAGCAGCGGCGCGAGGCGCGCGGCGGCTAGCGCGAACAGGGTATCCTCGTCGGCGGCGCGCGTGGCGCGCACGGTGGACACGATGCCGCCGCCGGCGCGGGCGATTTCTTCGTAGCCGGCGCCAGCCAGGCGCATGGCGAACTCATCGGCGCGCTGGCCGCCGTACACCAGGTGGGTGTGGCAGTCGACCAGGCCCGGCGTGATCCACGCATTACCCGCATCGAAGCGCGGCAGCGCGGCGTAGTCCCGCGGCAGTTCGGCCAGCGGGCCCAGCCAGGCAATGCGGCCCTGTTGCACGACCAGTGCCGCGTCGCGGATCGCCCTGGCGGGATCGCCGTCGGGCAGCAGGTGGCAGCGATGCCAGACGCCGTCGGCGGACGAGGAGGAAGCGGCGGCCTGCGCCGGGGTCAGGTTCATTACGGGTTCTCCATTTCCAGGGTGACGCACAGGCAGAGCGCCGGCTCGGACATCGCCTGCAGGCGATACGGCGCCGCCACGCCTTCGGCGAACAACATGCCGTCGTCGCTGGCCAGCACGGCCTGCCCGCCTTGGCCGGCGATGCCGTGGCGCCATGCACCCTCAATGACAAACAGCAGCACAACATGCGCGCCGGGGGGAATCGTGAATTCGCGGCGCGCCGCTACGATGCTCGCGCGGCAGGCGCCGCGCCGCGTCATCACATTGAAGTCGCGCGTGGCGCCATCCAGCAGTGTCGCCTGCACGCCGCGCTCGCCGGCAAAGGCGAACGGCTCGCCCACGGTATCCAGGCGATGGTCGAAACTGCCATCGTCCGCCAGCAAGCGAACGCCCGCGCCATCGAGCAGCGCGATCTGGCGGTCGATGCCGGGGAAGGCGGAAAACGGGCCATCGGCGGCGATATCGGCCACGCTCACGCGCCACTGAAAGGCGTCCATGCCGGCGCCCGGCGGCCACGCCGCGATCTCGCGCGTGACGCCGCCGCCGTTTTTCCAGGGCTGCGCAGGCAGGGCGCCGAGCGAGAAATACTCCAGGCCGCGCGGGCCTTCCATTGCGCCGCTCATGCCCCTGTCGCCTTTGGCACCATCGGCAGGTTCAGGCCCTTCTCGTGCGCGCATTCGATAGCGCTTTCGTAGCCGGCATCGGCATGGCGCATCACGCCGGTGGCGGGGTCGTTCCAGAGCACGCGCTCGATACGTTTCGCCGCGGCGTCGGTGCCATCGCAGACGATCACTACGCCGGAATGCTGCGAGAAGCCCATGCCCACGCCGCCGCCATGATGCAGGCTGACCCAGGTGGCGCCGCCCGCCGTGTTGAGCAGCGCGTTGAGCAGCGGCCAGTCGGACACCGCATCGGAGCCGTCGCGCATGGCTTCGGTCTCGCGGTTGGGGCTGGCGACCGAGCCGCAATCCAGGTGGTCGCGGCCGATCACCACGGGCGCCTTCAGCTCGCCGTTCTTCACCATCTCGTTGAAGGCCAGGCCGGCGCGGTGGCGCTCGTCCAGCCCCACCCAGCAGATGCGCGCGGGCAGGCCCTGGAAGGCGATGCGGTCGCGCGCCATGTCGAGCCAGCGGTGCAGGTGATGGTCTTCGGGGAACAGCTCCTTCATCTTGGCATCGGTCTTGTAGATGTCCTCGGGGTCGCCCGACAGCGCGACCCAGCGGAACGGGCCCTTGCCGCGGCAGAACAGCGGGCGGATATACGCGGGCACAAACCCCGGGAAATCGAAGGCATTGGCCACGCCTTCGTCAAAGGCGACCTGACGGATGTTGTTTCCGTAGTCCAGCGTGGGCACGCCCATCTGCTGGAAGGCCAGCATGGCCTGCACGTGCCCGACGATGGAGGTCCTGGCCGCTGCCTCGACGGACTTCGGATCGGCCGTGCGCGCGGCTTCCCACTGCGCCACGGTCCAGCCCGCCGGCAGGTAGCCGTTGACCAGGTCGTGCGCCGAGGTCTGGTCGGTGACGATGTCCGGGCGCATGCCACCGGCCTGCGCGCGCTTCACCAGTTCCGGCATGATCTCGGCGGCGTTGCCGAGCAGCCCGACCGAGATGGCCTGCTTGTTGCGCGTGGCCTCTTCGATCATGGCCAGAGCTTCGTCGATGGTGGTCGCCTTCTTGTCGACGTAGCGCGTGCGCAGGCGGAAGTCGATGCGTGACTCCTGGCATTCGATCGCCAGCACGCAAGCGCCGGCCAGCACGCCGGCCAGCGTCTGCGCGCCGCCCATGCCGCCCAGGCCGGCGGTGAGGATCCATTTGCCGGAGAGATCGTTGTTGTAGTGCTGGCGGCCGGCTTCGACGAAGGTCTCGAAGGTGCCCTGCACGATGCCTTGCGTGCCGATATAGATCCACGAGCCGGCGGTCATCTGGCCGTACATCATCAGGCCGGCGCGATCCAGCTCGTTGAACTTGTCCCAGGTGGCCCAGTGCGGCACCAGGTTGGAGTTGGCGATCAGCACGCGCGGCGCGTCCGCGTGGGTGCGGAACACGCCCACCGGCTTGCCCGACTGGACCAGCAGCGATTCCTCTTCACCCAGGTTGCGCAGGCTGTCGAGGATGGCGTCGAAGCATTCCCAGTTGCGCGCCGCCTTGCCGATGCCGCCGTACACCACGAGGTCCTGCGGGCGCTCGGCCACGTCGGGATCGAGGTTGTTCTGGATCATGCGGTAGGCGGCTTCGATCAGCCAGTTCTTGCAGTGCAGCTCGGTGCCGCGCGGCGCGCGGATTTCGCGCCGGCCGCGCAGGGGTGCCGCTTTGGTGAATTGGTGTTCGTTGGCGTTCATGTGGGGTTCTCCTGCGTGTTCAGTTCAGCGGTTCGGCCTGCGTATGGGACGTTGCGCGCGCATCAAGCCACGCCGGCCTGCGACGGCAGCACCTGGCGTACCGACTCGGGCCAGCCAGCACCCGCATCGCCTTGCTTCACCCACTGCTTCATCGCCTCGATATCCGGCGCGAAGTAGCGGTCGCCTTCCACGAAGGCCACGCGCTCGCGAATGCGCGCGATCTCGATCTCGATCAGCGGCGAGGACTCCAGCGGACGATGGAACTCGATGCCCTGCGCGGCGGCCATGGCTTCGATGCCGACCACCACGGCGGTGTTCTCCGCCATATCGCCCAGGCGGCGCGCGCCATAGGTGGCCATCGACACATGGTCCTCCTGGTTGGCCGACGTAGGCAAGCTATCCACGCTGGCGGGGTGTGCCAGCGACTTGTTCTCGGAGGCCAGCGCGGCGGCGGTGACCTGCGCGATCATGAAGCCGGAATTGAGACCGCCGTCGCGCACCAGGAACGGCGGCAGGCCGGACAGGCCGGAATCGAGCAGCAGCGCGAGGCGGCGCTCGGAGATCGCGCCGATCTCGGCGATGGCAAGCGCGATGATGTCAGCGGCGAATGCCACCGGCTCGGCGTGGAAGTTGCCGCCCGAGATCACGTCGCCTTGCTCCGGGAACACCAGCGGATTGTCCGACGCGGCATTGGCCTCGATCTGCAGCACGCGCGCGGCGTGTTGCAGGTTGTCCAGGCAGGCGCCCATCACCTGCGGCTGGCAGCGGATAGAGTACGGATCCTGCACGCGGCCGCAGGTCACATGCGAATCCACGATCTTGCTGCCGTCGAGCAGCGCGCGCACGGCGCCGGCCACGGCGATCTGCCCGGCCTGGCCGCGCGCGGCGTGGATGCGGGCGTCGAACGGCTTGACCGAGCCCTTGATGGCTTCCAGCGACAAGGCGCCCGCCACCAGTCCCGCGGCGAAGATGTCCTCGGCGGCGAACAGGCCGGCCAGCGCCAGCGCGGTGGAAACCTGGGTGCCGTTGAGCAGCGCCAGCCCTTCCTTGGGGCCGAGCGTAAACGGCGCCAGCCCGGCATGGGCCAGGCCTTCGGCAGCCGGGCGGCGCACGCCGTCGATCATCACATCGCCCACGCCGATCAGCGTGCACGACATATGCGCCAGCGGCGCGAGATCGCCCGACGCGCCCACCGAGCCCTTGGCGGGAATGCACGGCGTGACGCCGGAGTTGGCCAGCGCCAGCAGTGCCTCGATGATCTCGGGGCGGATGCCCGAATGGCCGCGCGCCAGGCTCACGGCCTTGATCGCCAGGATCAGGCGCACGGTGTCGGCGTCCAGGTCGGCGCCGGTGCCCACGCTGTGCGACAGCACCAGGTTGCGCTGCAGCTCGGCCAGCTTGTCGTGCGGGATGCGCGTCTGGGCCAGCTTGCCGAAACCGGTGTTGATGCCGTAGACCACGGCATCGGCGTCGATGATGTCCTGCACGGTAGCCTGGGACGCGCGCACGCCGGCCCAGGCGCATTCATCCATCGCCAGGCGCACTTCGCCGCGATGGATGCGGCGCAGGTCGGCCAGGGTGACGGAGCCGGGCTGCAAGGTCAGCAGCGGGCGGGAGGCTTGGGTGGCTTGGGTGGCGCTCATTTGTATGTCCCTGTCTATACAGCTGGGGTCGTGAGTTGGCTGGGTATCTGGAAAATTAACGGCGGACGGCTGGGCTCAGCCGAAGGCCGGGTTGCCATCGGCGCGGAATCGGCTGCCGAGGCGGTAACGGTTGCCGGGGTGCAGGCAACGTACAAAGGTAACGGGCGTGCCGCCGGTCCAGGTGCGGCGGGTCAGCAGCAGGCACGGCTGGCTGCCGGGCATTTCCAGTTGCGCGGCCTGCTCGGGCGTGGCGGCAATCGCGTCGACCACGTGCTCGATCTGGTCGTAAGGCACATGGCGCAGCAGGTATTCGCCGGGCTTCACCGCGACGAAATCCTGGTTGATAAAGTCCGGCGCCACGCGCGGGTTGACGTAGCGGTCTTCCAGTTGCACCGGCACGCCGTCCTCGCGGTGCACGCACACCGAGTGGAACACCGACTCGCCGGTGCGCAGGTCCAGCGCGGCGGCCACTTCGATGGAGGCCGCCACGCGTTCCACCACCATGACGTCGCAGGCGTAGTCGTGGCCACGCATGCGGATCTCGTCCTGCAGGTTGACCACGCTGAGCAGCGTCGACTGCGGCTTGTGCTCGGCCACGAACGTGCCCACGCCGGCCACCCGGACCACCCTGCCCTGCTCGGCCAGCTCGCGCAGCGCGCGGTTCACCGTCATGCGCGACACGCCGAAGCGGGTCACCAGTTCCTGCTCGGACGGCACGCGGTCGCCCGGCTGCCACGCGCGGCTCTGGATATTGCGCGCGATGTACTCCTTCACCTGCTGGTAAAGCGCGGCGGGAGTGGCATCGGGAACACCCCGGCGGTTGGCGGTGGCAGCTTTCATGGCTTGGCTTGCAACTCAGTGCTCGGCGGAGGCCATGGCCTCTGCGCGGATTTCCTCGGTCAGTACCGCCTTGAGTTCCGAGAACTCCGGCGAGGTCTTGATCGTGTAATGGCGCGGATGCGGGAAGTCCACATCGATGGTGCGCTTGATGCGGCCAGGCCGCGCCGAGAACACCGCCACGCGGTTGGCCATGAAGATGGCCTCGTCGATATCGTGCGTGACGAACAGCACCGTCTTGCGGGAGGCTTCCCAGATGCCCAGCAGCAGTTCCTGCATCAGCACGCGGGTCTGGTTGTCGAGCGCGCCGAAGGGCTCGTCCAGCAGCAGGATCTTGGGGTCGTTGGCCAGTGCCCGGGCAATGGCCGTGCGCTGCTGCATGCCCCCCGAGAGCTGCTTGGGGAAATGGTGCTCGAAGCCGCGCAGGCCCACGCGCTGGATAAAGAAATCGCTGCGCTCGCGCTGCTCCGCCTCGCTCATGCCGCGCTCGCGCAGGCCAAAGCGTACGTTCTGCTCGATGGTCAGCCACGGGAACAGCGTGTACGACTGGAACACCATGCCGCGCTCCGCGCCGGGGCCGGTGACTTCCTGGCCGTCCAGCAGCACGCGCCCGGTGGTGGGCGTATCCAGCCCGGCGACGATGCGCAGCAGCGTGGACTTGCCGCAGCCCGAGGGACCGAGGATGGTGACGAAGTCGTTGTCCGCCACCTCGAAATCGGTAGGCTGCAAGGCCAGGGTCTGGCCGCCGCGCGGATTGACGAAGGTACGCGAGACCTGCTGGATGGACAGCGCGCTCATTTGATTGAACTCCACGGGAACAGGCGCTGGTTGGCCAGCTTGAAAGCCAGGTCGGAGACCAGGCCGATACAGCCGATCACGATGATGCCGAAGATGATCTGCCCGGTGTTGAGCAGCGCCTGGCTGTCGGTGATCATGTGGCCGATGCCGGAAGACGAGCCGATCAGCTCGGCCACGATCACATAGGTCCAGGCCCAGCCCAGCACCAGGCGCAGGATCTCGGCGATCTCCGGCGCGGCGCCGGGAATCAGCACGCGCCGCACGATGCCGCTGCTGTTGGCGCCCAGCGTGTAGGCCGCCTCCACCAGGTCGCGCCGCGCGCCGCCCACCGTCACCGCCACCATCAGCACGATCTGGAAGAACGAGCCGATAAAGATCACCAGCACCTTCTGCGCCTCGCCGATGCCGGCCCACAGGATCAGCAGCGGGATGAAGGCCGAGGCCGGCAGGTAGCGGCAGAACGAGACGAAGGGCTCGAAGAACGCCTCCGCCGCCTTGTACGCGCCCATGAAGATGCCCAGCGGCACAGCCAGCGCGGCGGCCAGCACGAAGCCGCCCAGCACGCGCCACACGGTCATGCCGATGTCGCCGATGAAGTTGTACTCGGTGAACAGCAGCACGCCTTCGCGCGCCATGGTCATCGGATCGGCCAGGAAGGTGCGCGGCACCATGCCGCCGAGGGTCACCGCCGCCCACACGCCGAAGAACAGCACGAAGAACCCCAGCCCCAGCACCCAGCGCGCCTGCTGCGAGACGGGTGTCAGCGGCGCGAGCCACGGATGGCGGCGCGCGGCCGCCGGATTCGCCGCGGCGGGAGCGGGCTTTGTAGCGGGATTCGCCGCGGGCGAACCAATGTGAACCTGCGTCATGGCACCAACCTCGTTACTTGATGAAGCGCGCGTCGTACAGGGCCGTAACGTCCGGCACCTGGCGGATCACGCCGATTTCCAGCAGCACCTGCGCCGCTTCCTTGCTGAAGCTGGCCAGCTCGCCGCCGAAGAACTTGCGGTTGGCTTCGCGATCCTGCCAGCGCAGGTAGGCGGACGACTTGGCGAACTGCTCGCCGCTTTGCTTGACCGCCGCGCCCATGATGTCGTTGGCCTTGGCCGGGTCCTGCTTGATCATGTCGAGCGCTTCGAAGTAGCTGTCCACCAGCGCTTGCGCGGCCTTGGGATTGTCCTTGAGCCACTTGGGCGCGCAGCCCAGGGTGTCCATCACCATCGGGTAGTCGAGCGTGGTGGCGAGGATCTTGCCCTTGTCCGGGTTCTGGCGCACGGACGACAGGTACGGCTCATACGTCATCGCGGCATCGTTCTGGCCGGAGATAAAGGCCTGCGCGGCCGCCTGCGGCGACAGCGTGGTGGTCTTGACGTCCTTCAGGGTCATGCCGTTCTTCTTGAGCATCCAGGCCAGGCCGAAGTACGGCGCGGTGCCCGGCGCATCCACGCCGACGGTCTTGCCCTTGAGGTCCGCGAAGCCCTTGACGTCGCCGCGCACGGCCAGGCCGTCGGCACCGTAGGACTTGTCCAGCTGCACGATCTGGGTGATGGGCACGCCGTTGGCGTTCCAGGCCACGTGGGTCTCGACCGTGGTGGCCGCGCACTGGATCGCGCCGGAGGCGAGCGCCAGGTGACGGTCCTTCTGCGGAATCATCTTGATGTCGACGTCGACACCGTGTTTCTTGAAGATGCCGGCCTTGTCGGCCAGCGTCAGCGGCGCGAAACCGGTCCACCCGCTCATGCCCAGCGTGACCTGGGTGGCTTGCGCCTGGGCGGCGCCGGCGGCACTCAGCGTGGCGACTGCTGCAACGGCGGCGGCTAGCGACTTACCGCTACGGATACGAAATCCCATCTTCCTGGCTCCTTTGGTGTGATGCGAACGGGACCGCGCCGGCATTGGCGGCGGCCGGATCGCCCGGCTCGGGCGGCGCCGTACTTGCGGCGCCGGTCATTTGCCAGGCAATTTAGCAACCCTGTATATACAAGTCAATGCAGTAGTTAACCCGAGGCCGCAGGCGGAATTGGCGTTGCCGGCACTTGATGCGCGGCAGGCCGCGAATCGGCCACACACCTAGGGAAAACACTACTCCGCGTCATGCGCCGGGCGCACCCTCGCAGGGCGCGAGTGCCTGGATAAGGCACACCGGGCGCACCAAAGCGGTGTCTTTCCGTCAACGGGACATCACTTGCTGTCTATACAGGATCGAGCGGCAACATCTATGCAAACGACGTGCCACATAGACTTCGAAGGCACCGCCCGCGGAAGTGCCGGAGACATCCCACCGGGCGGAGAGACGCGCGGGGCCGCAGCCCCGGCTTCGTTCAGGCGTCGAAGAACGACGCCACGGTGGGATAACGCAGGCGCAGGCGCAGCTCGCGTTTGAGGCGGGCATTTTCCAGCCGCCGCGATTCGCTCATGAAGCTGAGCAAGGTGGGCTCGACCGCCTCGCGCAACTGCGCGCGGCTCAGGCGTGGCGGGCGCGGCAGGCCGCGGCGGTCGGCCACCAGGTCGAAATAGTCAGCCATGCGCATCTCGGAATCGTCGCTGGCGTGCACCACCCGCTGGGGCCGGCCGCGGAACAGCGCCGCCACCATGGTGCGAGCCAGGTCAAAGGCATGGATGTGGTTGGTATAGACATCGTCCTGCGGCGCCAGCGCCGGCGTGCCTTTGGTCAGGCGGGCCAGCGGCAACCTGTCCTCGGCATAGATGCCGGGGATGCGCACGATCGAGCTGCGCCAGCCGGCGTGGCGGCCGAAGTCCCGCACGGCGCGCTCGGCCGCCACGCGGCGCCGGGCGCGCGCGGTTTGCGGGCGCACCGCGTGCGATTCCGCCAGCCGGGCGCCGCCGCGGTCGCCGTACACGCCGGAGGTGCTGGCGTAGACAAAGACACGCCGCGCCGGGCTTGCGGCGGCCCCCCTGCCGCCCCGCTCGGGTAGAATGTCGGGCTTGGCAGACCATCCGCCAGCCCGCGCGGGAGACCGCCGCCAGGCAGCCCGCCGCAATGCGCGCAACAGCGCCAGCGTGCGCGGATCGCCCTCGCCGCGCGCGGGTGGCGGCGCCAGGTGGAGCACCCTGTCGGCCAGGCCGGCAAGGCGCGCCAGCGTGGCGGGCCGGTCCAGGTCGGCTACCAGCGGCACCGCGCCGTTGTCCCGCAATACAGTGCGGCGGGACGGCTGCGAAGTGACGGCAAAGACGCGCCAGCGCGTCGACAGAATACGCAGGCAACGTGTGCCCACATCCCCACAGCCGACGATGAGAAGGCGCGGGCGACCCAGGCGGCGTCGCGACAGATTTTTGCTCATAGAGTGATCATGGCTTATCAAGTTACCGTCATGCCCAGCGGCCGCCAGTTCGAAGCGGCCGCGGACGAAACCATCCTCAGCGCGGCCCTGCGCCACAGCATCGGCCTGCCCTACGGCTGCAAGAACGGCGCGTGCGGATCGTGCAAGGGCCGTGTCACCGCCGGCGGCATCGTCCAGGGCGATCATGCCGCATCCGCGCTTTCCGCGCAGGAGAAAACCGAGGGCCGCGCGCTGTTCTGCTGCGCCACGGCCACCTCGGACGTCACCATCGAATGCCGCGAGGTGCATGGCGCCGGCGATATTCCCATCAAGAAGATCCCGTGCCGCGTCGCCTCGATGGAGCGCGTGGCCGACGACGTCGTCGTCGCGCGCCTGCAGCTGCCCGCCACCGAGCGCATGCAGTACCTGGCCGGCCAGTACGTTGAATTCCTGCTGCGCGACGGCAAGCGCCGCAGCTACTCGATCGCCACGCCACCCCATCAGGAAGGCCCGATCGAGCTGCATATCCGCCATATGCCGGGCGGTACCTTCACCGACTACGTGTTCGGCGCGAAGGACGGCCAGCCGGCCATGAAGGAGCGCGACATCCTGCGTTTCGAAGGCCCGCTGGGCAGCTTCTTCCTGCGCGAGGATTCCGACAAGCCCATCATCCTGCTGGCCTCCGGCACCGGCTTCGCGCCGATCAAGGCCATCGTCGAGCATGCGGTCTACACCGGCATCACCCGCCCGATGACGCTGTACTGGGGCGGCCGCCGCCCGCGCGACCTCTATATGCACACGCTGTGCGAACAATGGGCGCGCGATCTGCCCAACTTCCGCTACGTGCCGGTGATCTCCGACGCGCAGGCCAGCGACGACTGGGACGGCCGCACGGGCTTCGTCCACGAAGCCGTGATGGAAGACCACCCGGACCTGTCCGGCTTCGAGGTCTACGCCTGCGGCGCGCCGGTGATGATCAATGCCGCGCGCAAGGACTTTTCCCTGCGCTGCGACCTGCACGAAGACGCCTTCTTCGCCGACTCGTTCACCTCGGAGGCCGATATGCACCCGGCCCCCGCGGCGGCGGCACCGGCGGCCTGAACGCCACCCGGTCCGTCCCCACGCTGCAACAATGCCCGGCCCGACCAAAATTCGTTTTGACAGCCGGGCGCATGCGCCTTATATTGGCCGCCATGAACTACGCTATCAATCGACGCAGCTACCGTACGTTGCTCCCCACCGGGGTGCCTCGCGGCTGACCGTCCATAGCATCTGTTCAGGTCGACAAGCCACGGGCAACCCCCGTGGCTTTTTGTTTTTCCGCTCTCCTCTTCCCTGTTTCACGCCGACCCCTGGAGTCCGCCATGGCATTTGCTGAGTACCCCGTCCAATCCCTGATGTACATCACCAACCGGCCCGAGCTCGTCTTTACCGAAGGCAAGGGCTCGTGGCTCACGGACCATAACGGCAAGCGATACCTGGACTTCGTGCAAGGCTGGGCGGTCAACTGCCTGGGGCACTCCAACCAGGGCATGATCGACGCGCTGGTGGCGCAGTCGCAAAAGCTGTTCAACCCGAGCCCGGCGTTCTACAACGAACCCATGCTCAAGCTGGCCAAGCAGCTCACCGACAGCAGCTGCTTCGACAAGGTCTTCTTCGCCAACAGCGGCGCCGAGGCCAACGAAGGCGCGATCAAGCTGGCGCGCAAATGGGGCCGCAAGCACAAGAACGGCGCGTTCGAGATCATCACCATGGACCACAGCTTCCACGGCCGCACGCTCGCCACCATGAGCGCGTCGGGCAAGGCCGGCTGGGACACCATCTTCGCGCCCCAGGTGCCGGGCTTCCCCAAGGCCGACCTGAACGACCTGGCATCGGTGGAAAAGCTGATCAACGACAAGACCGTGGCGATCATGCTGGAGCCGGTGCAGGGCGAAGGCGGCGTGATCCCCGCCTCGCGCGAATTCATGCAAGGCCTGCGCAAGCTGGCCGACAAGCACAAGCTGCTGTTCATCGTCGACGAAGTGCAGACCGGCTGCGGGCGCTGCGGCACGATGTTCGCCTATGAGCTGTCGGGCGTGGAACCGGACATCATGACGCTGGGCAAGGGCATCGGCGGCGGCGTGCCGCTGGCGGCGCTGCTGTGCAAGGCTGAAGTGGCCAGCTTCGAGGCCGGCGACCAGGGCGGCACCTACAACGGCAATCCGGTGATGACGGCGGTCGGCAGCGCCGTGATGACGCAATTGACCGCGCCCGGCTTCCTGCAAAGCGTGCAGGAAAAAGGGGCTTACCTGCGCGAGCAATTGCTGGCACTGTCGTCCGAGTTCGGCCTGGGCGGCGAACGCGGCGAAGGCCTGCTGCGCGCGCTGGTGCTCGACAAGGACATCGGCCCGCAGCTGGTGGAAGAAGCACGCGACATGCAGCCGGAAGGCCTGCTGCTGAACTCGCCGCGCCCCAACCTGCTGCGCTTCATGCCCGCGCTGAACGTGACCACGGAAGAGATCGACCTGATGATCGGCAAGCTGCGCACGCTGCTGAAGAAGCTGGCCTGAGTCTCATCTGCAGCCCGGCCCATCGCCGGGTCACACGTAAAGAAAAAGCCCCGCAAGCTGTTGCGGGGCTTTCTTTTTCAAACGTGAGTTAAACGGGCAGCATCACTCGCCCAGATACGCCGCGCGCACCTTCGGATCGTCCAGCATCTCCTTGGCGTCGCCGCTCATGGTGACCAGACCCGATTCCATCACATAGCCGCGGTGCGCGGCCTGCAGCGCCAGCCGCGCATTCTGCTCCACCAGCAGCACGGTCACGCCCAGCGCGGAGACGTCGCGCACCACCTCGAAGATCTTCGCGACCATGATCGGCGACAGCCCCATCGACGGCTCATCGAGCAGCAGCAGCTTGGGCTGGCTCATCAGCGCGCGCGCCATGGCCAGCATTTGCTGTTCGCCGCCCGACATGGTGCCCGCCAGCTGGTTGGCACGCTCTTTCAGGCGCGGGAAGACGCCGAACATGCGGTCGATGTCGGACTTGATGCCGGCCTCGTCATTGCGCGTATACGCGCCCATCTGGAGGTTCTCGGTGATGGTCATGCGCGCGAACACGCCGCGCCCTTCCGGCACCATCGCCAGCCCTTGCTTGAGCAGCGTGTAGCTGGGCACGCCCTTGATGGACTTGCCCATGTATTCCACGTCGCCGCCAGCCCAGCCCTGCAGCCCGGTGATGGCCTTCATGGTGGTGGTCTTCCCAGCGCCGTTGGCACCGATCAGCGTGACCAGCTCGCCTTCCCGGATCTCGAGGTCGATGCCCTTGACGGCCTGGATGCCGCCGTAAGCGACCTTCAGGCCGGATATCTTCAGTAGCGTTTGTTTCATTGTCTGTTTCCCCCGTCAGTGCGCCGGGGTACCGAGGTAAGCCTCGATCACCGCTGGATTGCTCTGAACTTCGTGCGGCAGGCCCTGCGCGATGACCTTGCCGTAGTCGAGCACGGTCAGGCGGTTGCACAAGCCCATCACCAGCTTTACGTCGTGCTCGATCAGCAGGATGGTCTTGCCGTCGGCGCGGATCTTGTCGAGCAAGCCACGCAGTTCCACCTTTTCGGTTGCGTTCATGCCGGCGGCGGGTTCATCCAGCGCCAGCAGCTTTGGCTCGGTGGCGAGCGCCCGCGCGATTTCCAGGCGGCGCTGATGGCCGTAGGAAAGGTTGCGCGAGGTGAAGTGGGCGTACTTGCCGATGCCGACATACTCCAGCAGGTCGTGCGCCCAGTCTTCCACCGACTCTTCTTCGCGCCGCACCGAGGGCGGACGGAATACCGCGCCGAGCAGGCCCGCCTTGGTGCGCACATGGCGCCCCACCATCACGTTTTCCAGCGCGGTCATCTCGCCGAACAGGCGGATGTTCTGGAAGGTGCGGGCAATGCCCGCCTTGGCGACTTCGTGTACGGCGGTGGGCTGGTAGGGCTTTCCGCCCAGCACGAACTCGCCGGAATCCGGCGTGTACAGGCCGGTGATCACGTTGAAGAAGGTGGTCTTGCCGGCCCCGTTGGGACCGATCAGGCCGTAGATTTCGCCCGGATTGATCTGCAGGCCCACATCGGACAGCGCCTGCAGGCCGCCGAATCGCTTGTTGACCCCCTGTACCGACAGGAGGAAATTCTCGTTGCTCATGATGTCCTCCGGGTCAGAAACGGCCAACGCTGCCCGGGCGGCGGATCACCGGCCGGTCTTCCTTGCGCGGCGACGGCCACAGGCCTGCCGGGCGATACAGCATCACGCCAACCAGGGCCAGCCCGAACAGCAACTGGCGCAGCACTTCGGCGTCGACGATGGTATGGCCGAAGAGCATGTTCTGCGCCGGCTCCGCCACGGCGCGCAGCAGTTCCTGGAAACCCACCAGCAAGATACCGCCGAGGATCACGCCGGGGATGTGGCCCATACCACCCAGCACCACGATGGCGAGGATGTAGATGGACTCCCACAGCACGAACGACTCAGGCGAGACAAAGCCCTGGAAGGCGCCGAACACCGCGCCCGAGGCACCACCAAACGACGCACCCATGGCAAAGGCCAGCAGCTTGATGTTGCGGGTGTTGATGCCCATCGCCTTGGCGGCGATCTCGTCTTCGCGGATGGCCACGAAGGCGCGGCCGATGCGCGAATTCTGCAGGCGCAGGCAGATGAACACGATGGCGATCACCAGCACCACCAGCAGGTAGTAGTACATGAACACCGGCGTGAACTTCAGCCCGAAGATCTCGTGCGACTTGGAGAAATCGAAGCCGAAGATGTGAACCGGGTCCACCGCCGTGATCCCCTTCGGGCCGTTGGTGATGTTGAGCGGACGGTCGAGGTTGTTCAGGAAGATGCGGATGATCTCGCCAAAGCCCAGGGTCACGATGGCGAGGTAGTCGCCGCGCAGCTTGAGCGTTGGCGCGCCAAGCAGCACGCCGAAGGTTGCCGCCACCAGCACGGCCAACGGCAGCACGAACCACATGGAAAGGTGCAGGCCATTCGGGAAAAGCTGGTGGATCCACTCAAACTGGTTGGCCAGGTGGGGCGAGCCCAGCAAGGCCATCATGTACGCCCCTACGGCGTAGAAAGCGATGTAGCCGAGGTCGAGCAGGCCGGCAAAGCCCACCACGATATTCAGGCCGAGCGCCAGCATGATGTAGATCAGCGCGAAATCAAGCACGCGCACCCAGTAGTTGCCGCCCAGCGTCTGCACGAGGAACGGCGCGCACAGGGCGATCACCAGGAAGGCCATCAGGGCGGCCATGGTCTTGGCCGGGGTCTTGGTTAGCGGCGCTGCCGGCGCCGCCGGGGATGGAATCGGGGTATTCATGGATTCTCTCTCCTCAGGCGCGTTCGGAAACCCGCTCGCCCATGATGCCGGACGGACGGAACACAAGGACGATGATCAGCACGATGAAGGCGAACACATCCTGGTAGTTCGAGCCAAATACGCCACCAGTGAGATCGCCGATATAGCCGGCGCCCAGCGCTTCGATCAGGCCCAGCAGCATGCCGCCGACCATGGCGCCCGCCAGGTTGCCGATGCCGCCCAGCACTGCGGCGGTGAACGCCTTCAGGCCCGGGATGAAGCCCATGTAGAAGTGCGCGTTGCCGTAGTTGGTCGCCATCATCACGCCGGCCAGCGCAGCCAGCGCGGCACCGATCATGAAGGTGGCCGAGATCACGAAGTTCGGGTTCACGCCCATCAGCCCCGCCACCTTCTGGTTCTCGGCGGTGGCGCGCATCGCGCGGCCGAGCTTGGTGCGGTTGACGAGAGTCAGCAGGCCCGCCATCACCATCAGCGCCATGCCGATGATGACGATTTCCTTGCCCGTGATGGTCGCGCCGGTGGCACCGATATCGATCGGCTCCGAGGGCAGCAGTTGCGGGAAGGTAAGGGGGTTACGCGACCAGATCATCATCGCCACGGTCTGCAGGATGATGGAAACGCCAATGGCGGTGATCAGCGGGGCCAGCCGTGGCGCGTTGCGCAACGGCCGGTAGGCCACCCGCTCGATGGTGTACGCCAGCACGGCGCAGACCGGCATGGCGATCAGCGTCGCGATCACCAGCGTGAGCCATTCGGGTAGCCCGGGGGCAAATTTCTGCAATCCCAGGATAGCTGTCAAAGCGGTCAGTGCGCCGATCATCAGGACGTCGCCGTGGGCGAAGTTGATGATCCCGAGAATGCCGTAGACCATGGTGTAGCCGAGTGCGATCAGCGCATAGATGCTGCCTAGCACCAGACCGTTCACGATCTGCTGGATAAGGATATCCATGAAAACTCCTTGCTTCCGTCCAATTTCCCTCGACATGGTGTGGATGCCGGGGGGACGTTGATATGTGGGTGGCTTGGTAGTGCGGTTGTTTGCTGGTAAGCGGCCTGCCTACTCCACCCATGGTAAGGATGCTGCATGTAAGGCAAGGCTAAAAAAACGGCACCGCAACATACTCGCGGTGCCGTTCGGATGGGCCGGTAAGCCCGGATTACATCTTCACGACGTCAAGGACGGTCTTCTTCTTGTCCTTGTACTCGTACAGCGTGATGGTGCCCTCCTTCATGTCGCCCTTTTCATCGAAGGCGATGGTGCCGATCAGGCCCTTGTAGTTCGTCTTGGGCATCTCGGCCAGGATGGCCGCCGGTTCGGTCGAGTTGGCGCGCTTCATGGCGTCGACGATGACCATCACGGCGTCATAGGTGAACGGTGCATAGATCTGCACCGGCGCATTGAAGCGAGCCTGGTAGCGCTTGTCGAAATCCGCTCCCTGCTCCATCTTCGACAGTGCCAGGCCAGCTTCCGAGCAGATGATGTTTTGCACGGCATCGCCGGCCAGCTCGGCCACCTTGTCGGTACATACGCCATCGCCGCCAACGATCTTGGAGGTGATGCCGAGTTCCTTGGCCTGCTTGGCGAACGGCCCGCCGGTGGCGTCCATGCCGCCGTACATGATCACATCAGGCTTCTTGCCCTTGATCTTGGTCAGAATGGCCTTGAAGTCGGTGGCCTTGTCGTTGGTGGCTTCACGCGCCACCACGTTCACGCCGGAAGCCTTGGCGGTCTTCTCGAATTCGTCGGCCAGGCCCTTGCCGTAGGCAGTGGCATCGTCAACGATGGCCACGCTCTTGGCGTGCAGGCTCTTGGTGGCGTAGTTGGCCAGCGCCGGACCCTGCTGGGCATCGGTGGCGACCACGCGGAAGGTCGTCTTGAACCCTTGCTTGGTGTAGTCGGGGTTGGTCGACGACGGCGAGATCTGCACGATGCCGGCATCGCTATAGATCTTGGAGGCCGGGATCGATACGCCCGAATTCAGGTGACCGACCACGGCCACGACCTTCGCGTCCACCAGCTTCTGCGCCACGGCGGTGCCGGTCTTCGGGTCGCCCGCATCGTCTTCGCCGACCAGTTCGAGCTTGACCTTCTTGCCGTTGACTTCCAGGCCGGCCTTGTTGACTTCTTCCACGGCCAGGCGAGCGCCGTTTTCGTTGTCCTTGCCAAGGTGAGCGATACCGCCGGTGAGCGGTGCCGCGTGGCCGATCTTGACTACAACTTCGCCGCCACCCGCTGCGGGCGCAGCCGCGGCAGGCGCCGACGCTGCCGGCTCGGCCGGCTTTTCTTCTTTCTTGCCGCAAGCAGTAACCAGCGCCACTGCGGCTGCGATCGGCAGAATCTTGGCAAACGTGATTTGCATGAGTGATCTCCTAGGATTCACATGATCAGGGTAAACCAACGCCCCCCGGACGTTTCCCCTGAACCGCCATAGTTTAGTTTCAATTTGAAACGCGCGAATTGTATTCCCTTTTTATACGGATGCAATATGCGACGCAACAACCTGAAGGATTAACCCACCAAATGAGCTAGGGAATTTCCCCAATGCACAAATTGGGGCAATTCCCGCCTACATGGAGGCTAGCCGTTGACACTAACAAGATTCGTGCCTACCGCAGGCCAGAGGCCGCATTTGCAGCGTTTGCATCACTCATTCAGGCGCCGTATTAAATAGGTGTTTCATTTAATATGGCCCACCTCATTCATATACAACGAGCGAGCACGCCGGCACCATAATAGGGAAATCCCCAATTACAGGGATTTCCCTTGGTTGTCTTTTAGTGCAGACAGGTACAAGGGCCGCGGCGGCAAGTATGCGCATTATCCAAGGAATACCGGGCTATATATCGATGCGATATATTGGTGCAACCGTGGCAATGGAGTGGTGCGAAGCAGGCCGCAACCAGTTGCACCAGCCTGGACTGGATTGCGACGGGCATGCCTGCGCGCGTGGACGGGCGTGGACGGGAAAGTGGGAAGCAAGACGAGCGCCAGCCGCAGCGGGCGCGCTGCGGCCCCGGCCAGGGGCCGGCACGGGGATGATGCACCAATCTGGAAAGGAGGGTCTGCGCCAGCCGGTGCCGGCAGCGCCATGAGACAGCCGCCGGCCGCTACGGAATCAGCAGCGAATCAGGCGGGAGTGACTTGCTGCAGGCCCCGCGGCAGGGGGAACGACATCTTCTCTTCGATGCCATCCAGCGCACGCACGTTGCGCACTCCCAGCAGGTGCAGGCGCTCGACGATGGACTGCGCCAGCGCCTCCGGTGCGGACGCGCCGGCTGTCAGCCCGATGCGGCGCTTGCCCGCGACCCACTCCGCACGCAGCTGATCCGGCGAATCGATCATGTAGGCCGGCACACCGAGGCGTTCGGCGAGCTCGCGCAAGCGGTTGGAGTTCGAACTGTTGGGACTGCCCACCACGATCACCACCTCCACCTGCGGCGCCATGAACTTGACGGCATCCTGGCGGTTCTGGGTGGCGTAGCAGATGTCCTGCTTCTTGGGTTCGCGGATCAGCGGGAAGCGCGCCTTGAGCGCAGCGACGATCTCCAGCGTCTCGTCGACCGAGAGCGTGGTCTGGGTCACGAAGGCGAGCCGCCCGGGGTCGGCCACCTGCAGCTTCGCCACATCTTCGGCGGACTCGACCAGCAGCATGCCGCCTTCGGCCTGCCCCATGGTGCCCTCGACTTCGGGATGGCCCTTGTGGCCGATCATGATGATCTCGCAGCCCTCGGCGCGCATCTTGCCGACTTCCACATGCACCTTGGTCACCAGCGGACAGGTGGCATCGAAGACGTTGAGGCCGCGCACCGTGGCGTCGGCACGCACTTCCTTTGATACGCCATGCGCACTGAAGATCACTGTGGAGCCCGGGGGCACCTCCTCCAGTTCCTGCACGAAGACAGCGCCCTTGCGGCGCAGGTCTTCCACCACGTAGGCGTTGTGCACAATTTCGTGGCGCACATAGATAGGCGCGCCGTAGCGTTCAAGGGCGCGCTCGACGATCTCGATGGCACGATCCACACCGGCGCAGAAGCCGCGCGGCTGCGCCATCAGGATCTCGGCATCGGTGGCTGTGGTGAGCTCAGACATGCAAGGATTCGATTCAAGGATGCCGGCGGTTGCCGGCCGGTGGTGCTTAGAGAATGCCGATCAGCTGGACATCGAACAGGATGGTCTGCCCGGCCAGCGGGTGGTTGAAATCGAACAGCGCCGACGTCGCCCCGATCTCCTTGAGCACACCGGCGTACTTTCCGCCTCCCGGCGCGTTGAACTCCACCAGGTCGCCCGGGGCGTAGTCTTCTTCGAACGAGCTGTTCTCGCGCAGCGTCGCCAGCGAAACCCGTTGCAGCAGCTCAGGGTTGCGCGGACCGAAGGCATGCTCCGCCGCCAGCCGGTAAGTCATGCGCTCGCCCTCCGGCATGCCCAGCAGGGCCTGCTCCAGGGTGGGCGCGAACTGGCCTTGCCCCAGCAGCAACGTGGCGGGCTTCTCGTCAAAGGTACTGATGATCTCAGTGCCATTCTCGAGGGAGATGCTGTAGTGAAGGGTCAGGAAGGAATCCGCCTGCACGGTCTTCCGACCGTCCGCGGCGCCGTCCTTCGGACCGGAAGCAATAGTTTGCAAATTCATGAGTGCTCAACCTGTCGACAACCCGTATTGTAAGCGACTCGACCGAGCGCCGCCTTGTCCGCGGTGCCATTGTTCCGGGGGGATCGTGTCATGCGTATTACCGACTGGCCCAGCAACGAGCGGCCACGCGAGAAGCTTCTCTGTAGCGGCGCCGCAGCACTCTCGGATGCCGAGCTGCTCGCCGTATTCCTGCGCGTGGGCGTCGCCGGAAAAAGTGCAGTGGACCTGGCATGCGAGCTTCTTAACCATTTCGGCTCGCTGAGCAGCCTGCTTTCCGCCAGCGCCGGGCAACTGGCCAGCATCAAGGGCATCGGCAGCGCCAAGTACGCGCAACTGCAGGCGGCGCAGGAACTCACCCGGCGCACGCTGGCTGAGCAACTGCAGTTGCCGGGCGCGCTGAACTCACCCACGGCTGTGCGCAACTACCTGCGCCTGACGCTGGCGAGGCTTCCCCATGAAGTCTTTCACTGCCTCTTTCTCGACGCGCGCAACGGGCTCCTGGCCAGCGAAGAACTATTTCGCGGCACCCTGACCCAGACCAGCGTCTACCCGCGCGAGGTAGCGCGAAAGGCACTTTCACACAACGCCGCGGCTGTGATCGTCGCCCACAACCACCCGTCGGGCAACGCCACGCCCAGCCCGGCCGATCTAGCCATGACCCGCGCGCTGTGCCGCTCCCTCGCCTTGATCGACGTACAGGTACTCGACCATTTCGTCGTGGCGGGCAGCAGCATTCACTCCTTCTCCGAGCACGGCCAGTTGTGACGCGACATGTGACGCCAACCGCATGAATGCACACCCCTGCACGGTAAACGACGGAAGGCATTGATTCATCATCGCTTTCCGGTCTATAATGCTCGTTTGCTGAAGTCTCAACCGCTGCAGTCCGGGCCAGCGCGCCTTTTGTTGATCTGTTGCGAACATTGTCCACGTAGAAGAGTTAGGAGTGCTTCATGGCACGCGTCTGTCAAGTGACCGGGAAAGCGCCGATGGTCGGCAACAACGTTTCCCACGCAAACAACAAGACCAAGCGCCGTTTTCTGCCCAACCTGCAGAATCGTCGTTTCTTTGTTGAATCGGAAAACCGCTGGGTGAGCCTGCGCGTCTCGAACGCCGGCCTGCGCCTGATCGACAAGAAAGGCATCGACTCCGTGCTCGTAGATCTGCGCGCACGCGGCGAAGTCTAATTAGGAGCACATCATGGCCAGCAAAGGCGGACGCGATAAAATCAAGTTGGAGTCGACTGCAGGTACGGGTCACTTCTACACGACCACCAAGAACAAGCGCACGATGCCGGAAAAGATGGAGATCATGAAGTTCGATCCCGTCGCCCGCAAGCACGTGTCGTACAAGGAAACCAAGATCAAGTAATTGATCCTGTCTTCCACATGCCGATCGCGCGGCATGTTAGTAGAAACCCCGCTCAGGCGGGGTTTTTGCTTTTTACGCGGCGCAAAAGCCGCATCACTGGCGCGACTCCGCAGCACTGCCCACGCAAGCGCGCCGCCGGTGTACACTTTCCAGCTTTCCTGCCTCCCGACCGCGCCACGCGCGCGTCTCTCGCATCATGAACTTCGATGTCGCCATTGTCGGCAGCGGACTGGCCGGTCTGACGGTCGCGCTGCAACTGGCCGACACCCATCGGGTTGTCATCATCTGCAAACGCGCCATGACGACGGGCGCCAGCGACTGGGCACAGGGCGGCATCGCCGCGGTGCTGGACTCGGGCGACAGCCATGACGAGCACCATCAGGACACCCTGGTGGCAGGCGCGGGCCTGTGCGATGACAGCGCAACGCGTTATATCGTCGAGCACGGGCGCGAAGCCATCCAGTGGCTGATCGACCGCGGCGTGCCGTTCACGCGCGACGACCAGGCCGAACTGGGCTACCACCTGACGCGGGAAGGCGGACACAGTCGGCGGCGCATCATCCACGCCGCGGACGCGACCGGCCACGCCGTCGTGTCCACCCTCACCGAGCAGGCACGCCAGCACCCCAACATCACGATCATCGAAGACCACTTCGCGGTGGACCTGATCACCTCGCGCAAGCTCGGCTTGCCGGGCAACCGCTGCTATGGCCTTTACGTGCTGGATGACGCCAGCGGCGAAGTGCAGACCATCACCGCTACGCACACCGTGCTGGCCACGGGTGGCGCGGGCAAGGTCTACCTCTACACCACCAATCCCGACACGGCCACCGGCGACGGCATCGCCATGGCCTGGCGGGCGGGTTGCCGTGTATCGAACATGGAATTCATCCAGTTCCACCCGACCTGCCTGTACCACCCGTACGCCAAGTCCTTCCTGATTTCGGAGGCAGTGCGCGGCGAAGGTGGCCTGCTCAAGCTGCCCGATGGCACGCGCTTCATGCCCGAGCACGACGAGCGCGCCGAGTTGGCTCCGCGCGACGTGGTGGCGCGCGCGATCGACTTCGAAATGAAGAAGCGCGGGCTGGACTACGTGCACCTCGACATCAGCCACCAGCCCGAATCCTTCCTGCGCGAGCACTTCCCGACCATCCATGCACGTTGCCTGGAGCTGGGCATCGACATTGCGCGCGAACCGATCCCGGTGGTGCCGGCTGCGCACTACACCTGTGGCGGCGTGGTGACCGACACGGCGGGCCGCACCGACCTGGCCAATCTCTACGCCGTTGGCGAAACCGGTTGCACCGGATTGCACGGCGCCAACCGCCTAGCCTCCAACTCACTGCTCGAGTGCATGGTGATCGGGCGCGCGGCGGCACTCGACATTGCCGGCCAGGACAAGGCTGGTCAGCCGGACATCACCCTGCCCGGCTGGGATGAAAGCCGGGTGGCGGATGCCGACGAGGAAGTGGTTGTATCGCACAACTGGGACGAGCTGCGCCGCATGATGTGGAATTACGTCGGCATCGTGCGCACCAGCAAGCGGCTTGAGCGCGCGCAACACCGTATCAGCCTGCTGCGCGAGGAAATAGCCGAATACTATGCCAACTTCCGCGTGACGCGCGACCTGCTGGAATTGCGCAACCTGGTGGAAGTCGCCTCATTGATCGTCGATAGCGCCTATTCGCGCCACGAAAGCCGCGGTTTGCACTTTAGCCGCGACTATCCGGAGACCTTGCCAAAAGCGCTGCCGACCGTGATGCAGCCGTTGTTCAAGCGCGAGCGGGCGAAGTAGCGTTCCTCGCTTTCCATCACGCAAAGAAAAAGCGCGCCTCGCAGCGCGCTTTTTCTTTCCGGACAGCCAATTTACCGATGTGCTTCAAACGCCAGATTACTCGATGATGCGCAACGAATAGTCCGTGGCGCGCACATCCTTGGTCAGCGCACCCACCGAGATCCGGTCGACACCGGTCTCGGCAAAGGCGCGAATGGTATCCGCATTGACGCCACCCGAGACTTCCAGCAACGCGCGCCCAGCATTGATACGCACGGCATCGCACATCATCGCCTCGGTAAAATTGTCGATCAGGATCGATTTCGCATCGGCCGCCAACGCCTCCTCCAGCTCCGCCAGGCTTTCCACCTCCACCTGCACCGACACGCCCGCATCGAGTGCGGCTGCTGCCCGCATGGCCGCGGTAATGCTGCCTGCCGCGGCGATGTGGTTCTCCTTGATCAGGATGCCATCGTACAGCGCCAGACGCTGGTTATCACCGCCACCGACCTTGACCGCGTACTTCTGTGCCAGGCGCAGGCCCGGCAAGGTCTTGCGGGTATCCAGCACGCGCGCGCGCGTCCCCTCGACCAGATCGGCATAACGGCGCGTAGCGGTAGCCACGCCGGACAGCAACTGCAGGAAGTTCAGCGCTGGCCGCTCCGCGGTCAGCAGCGAGCGGGCCGGTCCCGTGATCTCGCACACCACCGAGTCCGGTGCCATGCGGGCGCCTTCGGCTTGCTGCCAGCGAACCTGCAGCGCGGGATCCACCGCGCGCATGCAGGCCTCGAACCACGGCTGACCGCATAGCACGGCTTGCTCGCGCACGATCACGCGAGCCCGTGCGGACTTGGCTGCGGGCACCAGCAAACCGGTCAGGTCGCCGCTGCCGACATCCTCGGCGATGGCCGCGCGTACATTGGCTTTCAGGGCCTCGGCCAGCGCCGCGCCGTAGCTGTCGAAAACTGGATTGACGTTTGCGTTCACGTTTGCATTACTGCTCATGCCGGACCGATTCCCTTGAACAAAGCCTGCTCGCTGGCCAAATCGGCCTTGGGCCGCACATTGGCCTTCTGCCGCGCGGCGAAATCGAGCATGCGGTCGATGCAGATCACAGCCTGGCGGCCGATGGCGGCATCGACATGAATTTCGTTATGGCCGCGCTCAAGCACCTCAGCCAGGTTGGTCAGTGCATTCATCGCCATCCACGGGCAGTGCGCGCAACTCTTGCAGGTCGCACTGTTCCCGGCGGTGGGCGCCTCGATGAAATGCTTGTCGGGTGCGGCCAGCCGCATCTTGTGCAGGATGCCGTTATCGGTCGCAACGATGAATTCGCGGGCATCCAGCTCCTGGACCGCCGCGATCAGCTGCGAGGTCGAGCCAACCACATCGGCCTGCTCCACCACATTGGCCGGCGACTCCGGATGCACGAGGATCTTGGCCTTGGGGAACTCGCGGCGCAGCAGATCCAGCTCGATACCCTTGAACTCGTCGTGCACCAGGCAGGAGCCCTGCCACAACAACATGTCCGCGCCGGTCTGCTTCTGGATATAGCCGCCCAGGTGCTTGTCCGGTGCCCACAGAATCTTCTCGCCGCGTGCGTGCAGGTGCTCGACGATCTTCAGGCCGATGCTGGAGGTCACCATCCAGTCCGCGCGTGCCTTCACGGCCGCGCTGGTATTGGCGTAGACCACCACCGTACGGTCGGGATGCGCATCGCAGAACGCGGCGAACTCGTCGGCCGGGCAACCCAGGTCGAGCGAGCACGTCGCGTCAAGGTCGGGCATCAGGATGGTCTTTTCCGGACTGAGGATCTTGGCGGTCTCGCCCATGAAGCGAACGCCAGCCACCACCAGCGTCTTGGCCGGGTGGTCGCGGCCGAAGCGCGCCATTTCCAGCGAATCCGACACGCAGCCGCCGGTTTCTTCCGCCAGGTCCTGCAGGTCCGAATCGACGTAATAGTGCGCTACCAGCACCGCATTGCGCTGCTTGAGCAAATCCTTGATGCGCGCCTTCAGCGCCGTGCGCTCCTGTGCCGACAGCACCGGGGGCACCTTGGCCCAGGCATGGGCGACGCAGCTGCCGCCATCAGGGGACTCCGTCGACAGGTTCGGTTTCTCGAACTCGACGGTCTTGATCGTTTGGGGGGTCATCTCCGATACTCCTCTGGGGCCGCGCGCCTGGATTTCGCAGCCAGCCCTTACATTGGGGGAGTTTAGCGAAAACAAAAGCCCCGCCAGGGGCGGGGCTTTCGGGCGAGCTAAATTGTATCAGGCCACGCCGGGTCAGGCATCAAGCCTCATCAGGCATAGCGGCGCAGGCGCAGCGAGAAATCGTGCAGCGCCTCGATGCCGCTGGCCTCGGCGCGATGGCACCAGGCCTGCAACTGCTGCAGCAGCTGTTCGCGCGTCAAGTTGGAGCGGCCCCAGATCGCGGCCAGTTCGCGGCGCATTTCCACAAAAGTATGCAGCGACTTGTTCTGCTCGACGATGCTGGCCAGTTGCTGGCGTTGCGGATCGGCCAGCTTGGTTTCCTCGCGGTGGAACCACTTGCGGGCGGGCTTGAAGCTGCTGTACTCGGCCACGCGGGCTTCCTTCAGCTTTTCCAGTTCCTGCTTGTAGGCGCTCTTGACCGCCTTGGCATAGCGGGCCATCACGTCATAGCGATTGGCGATGATGGCTTCCAGCGTGTTGTGGTCGACCGGGCGAGCCTCCACCAGGCGTGCCTTCGGCGGGGTCTTCTTGACCCTGGCCAGGCCAACGGCCTGCATGGCGCGGATATAGCCCCAGCCGATATCGAACTCGTACCACTTGATCGAGAACTTCGCCGACGTCGGGTAGGTGTGGTGGTTGTTATGCAGCTCTTCGCCGCCGATGATGATGCCCCACGGCGAAACATTGGTCGAAGCGTCCTCGCAATCGTAATTGCGATAACCCCACCAGTGGCCCAGGCCATTGATGATGCCGGCGGCGTGGATCGGGATCCACAACATCTGCACCGCCCACACGGTCATGCCGATCACGCCGAACAAGGCGAGGTCGATGATCAGCATCAGGCCAACGCCCTGCCAGCCGAAGCGCGAGTAGACATTGCGCTCGACCCAGTCGTCAGGCGTGCCGTGACCGAACTTGGTGATGGTTTCCTTGTTCTTGGACTCGGCGCGATACAGCTCCGCGCCTTCCAGCAGCACCTTGCGGATGCCGCGAGTCTGCGGGCTGTGGGGATCGTCTTCGGTCTCGCACTTGGCGTGGTGCTTGCGGTGGATGGCGGTCCACTCCTTGGTGACCATGCCGGTGGTCAGCCACAGCCAGCCACGGAAGAAATGCGAAACGATAGGGTGCAGGTCCAGCGACCGGTGCGCCATGCAGCGGTGCAGGTATATCGTGACGCCCGCGATGGTGATGTGAGTCACCACCAGCGTGTAGATCACGATTTCCCACCAGGACCAGTTGGCGAGGCCGTTGGCGGCCCAGTCAAGAATAGTGTCGAACAAACTGTTCTCCGTCGATTAAACAGGGGGATTCAGTGCGGCACGACATGGCGGGCCACAAACAATGTGCAGAAAAAGGACTGCAAATTCAATGATTGCGTCATATGGCGCCTGCCTGAAACCCCGGCAATCGCCGGAGCCCCCAGGCATGCGCGTCTGGCGCCTTGGGCAACTGCTGCCTGCCGGCGGGACTGGACACGAGCCGCTGCAATCTGGCGGCTGTCTGGTGGGGGCGGGAGGTCGATAAACTCACCCGGACAAAATCCGATTCCGGACGAACCCGCAACTACCTCGGATTCTACCGCACCCGGATCGAGCGGACATCCGCTTTTACCCCGATTTTGACGTTAAGCAACACGGATCGTTCCACAAGGTGGCTCCAGCGCCGCGCGAAAAGTCAGGATTTGCTGCCCGCGGTGCCATCCAGCGGCGCAAGTAGCGCCTCATGATCCACGTCATCAGTCTCACCCCGTCCACCGGCGTCCGCCCTGCCCAGCACCCGCACTTCCCGCTGTGGATACGGGATCGAGATGCCATGCTCCCGGAATTTCCTCCATATGGCCCGGTTCAGTGCCGATTGCACGCCGAGCTTCCCGTTCTGGGGATCGGCGATGTAGCCAGCAAGCTCGTATTCGATGCCATTGTCTCCGAACAGCACCAGAAAAGCCGACGGCGCCGGCTCAACCAATAAACGCGGGATGTCTTGGGCCGCCTCGACCAGCAAAGCCAGCACCTTTTCGGGATCGGCCGCGTAATCGGCCTGCACACGCGTTGCAACACGCACATTGGTATTGGAGAACGAGTGGTTCTGCACGGCCTGCGCGACCAGTTGCTCGTTGGGCACCAGGGTTTCGCCATCACCATTGCGGACCACCGTGTAGCGCGTGCGAATCTGCGAGACGATGCCGGTGTACTTGTCCACGGTGATCTGGTCGCCCAGCTTGACCGAGTGGTCAAGCAGGATGATGAAGCCCGAAATATAGTTGCTGGCGATTTTTTGCAAGCCCAGGCCCAGACCCACACCCAGCGCGCCCCCAAATACGGACAGCACCGTGAGATCGATGCCTACCAGCGACAAGCTCAGCAAGAGCGAGACCAGCAGCAGCAATGCCTTGGAAAGCCTGGTCAAAACCACTTTCAGGTTGCTGTCCAGGCCGCTCGAGCGCATCAGGCGCTCTTCCAGCCACGAACCAAACCACATGGCCACCAGCACGGTGAGCAAGATCCATACGGCTGCCACCAGGGTGTCGGCGAGGTTGATCTTCTGCTTTCCGCCCAGCGAAAAGCGTACGGATTCCATCCAGTTCACTACATCAGACAGCAATCCCAGCACATATAGCGCCATTGCCACCCAAACCAGCGTCGTCAGTACCTTCTCCACCAGCAGCAGCATGCCGTGCAGCTGGCCACTGCCGGAGAGCACGCGGCGCAGTATATAGAAGGCGAAATAGAGGAACGTGATGCCAAAGAGCGGCACCAGCGCCAGACGCAGCACGCTGGTCGACATGACCAGTTCCAGCCCGTAGCGCGCGCCCATCACCAGCAGCCAGCCAAACAGTGGGAACATGGCGCGTTCCAGGCTGGCTGCGGCAAAGCGCAGCGCGAAGCTGGATCCGGCGTAGCCGGCTTCGACTCGCTTGACGACCAGCCTTGCCAGCGGCCATGCCAACGCGAGGCAGGCGGCGAGTACCACCAGTTGCCAGATAAAACCGGGGCCGCCCGCATCGCGGATCAGGTCATTGAGCATCTTGCCAAATGCCGGATGCGAGGCGTTGAGTTCGTTCAAGGGATTGGGATTCATGCTCTGGAATAACTGGGCGGCGCGCGCCGGGCGACAATCGAACGGCCCCGGCAAACACCCGATAACGGACCGCAAGAGCACAATGAGCAAGGCAACGCACCGCAAGCAGCGGGCCGGACACTTGTGGCCGGTCCCGCGCCGGAAATGCAGCCGGGACCGGGCGGTCCTCGGCATTGGAGCCGCCAGTCCCAAGCCGGGCACTGGCGGCGGTTCAGACGTTAGCTGACGCGTTCCAGTACCGCGGCGAAGAAGCCATCGGTCTGGTGCAGATGCGGGTAAAGCGCCAGCATCTCGGCATCTTCCGGCAAACCGGGCACCGTGATCTTTTGCTCGGCCAGCACCTGTGCGGCAGGGACCAGGCGGAAGGCAGGATGCGCGGCCAGGAAACCGCGCACGATGCCTTCGTTCTCGGCTTCCAGCACGCTGCAGGTCGCATAAACCACCCGGCCGCCCACCTTGACCAGACGCGCCGCGGATTCGAGGATGGCCGCTTGCTTGGCAGTCAGTTCCAGCACCGATTGCGGCGATTGGCGCCATTTCAGGTCCGGGTTGCGCCGCAGCGTACCCAGGCCGCTGCAGGGCGCATCCACCAGCACGCGATCGATCTTGCCGGCCAGACGCTTGATCTTGGCGTCATGCTCGGAGTCGATCAGTACCGGATGCACGTTCGACAGTCCGCTGCGCGCCAGGCGCGGCTTGAGGTTGGCCAGGCGCTTCTCGGACACATCGAACGCATACAGGCGCCCGGTGGAGCGCATCTGCGCCCCCAGCGCCAGCGTCTTGCCACCGGCACCCGCGCAGAAATCCACCACCATTTCGCCGCGCTTGGGCGCAACCAGGTTGCATAGAAGCTGGCTGCCTTCGTCCTGCACTTCGACCAGGCCGTTGACGAACAGCGGCAACTGGTTGAGCGCCGGCTTGCCGGCCAGGCGGATGCCGGCGGGGGCCATCGGCGTCGGCTCGGCCTTCAGGCCAGCGGCGGTCAGCTCGGCCAGCGCGGCTTCCTGGGTGGTCTTGACCAGGTTGGCGCGCAGGTCCAGCGGCGCGGGCCGCAGCCACGCGTCGCCCAGTGCTTCGACAAAGGCTTCGTCGTGGCGGGCGGCCAGCTGGTCGAACAGCCACTCAGGCAGGTTGGCGCGCACGCGCGGCGCCAGGCTGGCACGCTCGATTGTCGTCAGGCGATCGAGCCATTCGCCCTCTTCCGGCAGCAGGAACGGCGTCAGCGCATCCCGGCCCAGCGTGGCGGCTAGGCCGAGCAGGGCCAGTCGGCGCTGCGAGGCGCCCGTGCCGCTGGCAGCGAACTGCGAAAACTCGACACGCCGGCGCAATACGGCAAATACGGCTTCGGCGATGATGCCGCGTTCGCGATGGCCAAGCTTGGGGTTTTCGCGGAAGTAGTAGCTCACCACCACGTCGGAGGGGCGCGTGAACATCAGCACCTTGCCCAGCAGGCGGTCGATGTGCTGGATATGAACGGCGTGCAGGCCGCCATGCGGCCCGCGGCCCTGCTGCGGAGCATGGCTGTCGCCCGCGTCGCGCGGCCGGGCGGCCTGGCGGATCGGGGTACCCTTGTGCTTGTTGCGAACGGGCTGGCGCGCCCCTGCGGTATTCCGGCTCATTACTGCACCTCCGTAGCGGCAGCAAAGGCCGTAAATAACTGGGATTCGGGTGGTTCGACCCGGACTGCGCCGGCATGCACGCGCAGCCGGTCTTCGACAAACCAGCGCACCGCGCGCGGGTAGATCACGTGTTCGCTTGGCAACAGGCGCGTGGCCAGGCTCTCGGGCGTATCGTCCGGCAGCACGTCGAGCGCGGCCTGGACGATGACGGGGCCGTGATCGAGTTCCGGCGTGACGAAATGCACGCTGGCCCCGTGGACCTTGACACCCGCCTCGATGGCCTGCCGGTGCGTATGCAGCCCCGGAAAGCATGGCAGCAGCGAGGGGTGGATATTCAGCATGCGCCCGGCGTACTTGTCGACAAAGCCCGGCGTCAGGATGCGCATGAAGCCGGCCAGCACCACCAGGTCCGGCGCGAATGCGTCGATGGCCGTGGCCAGCGCCACATCGAAAGTGGCGCGATCAGCATATTGCGTGTGGTCCACCACACCGGTGGCCACGCCGTGCTCAGCGGCAAATTTCAGGCCTTCGGCGTCCGGCCGGTTCGACAGGACCGCCGCTACGCGCGCTGGCCAGCCTTCGGCGGCGCAGGCGCTGACGATGGCTTCCATGTTGGAGCCTCGCCCGGAAATCAGGATAACGATATTTTTCATCGCGCAATTCTACCAAGCCAGGGGCCGTACACGGCTAAAGCGAGCGCATTAGGCGCTTAAAACACGTGAAACCCTCATCGCAGCGCCGTTTCGCATGACCTATACGCAACGTAGGTACCCCTCCGACGGATTGTGACGCCTCGCCCGCTCTGCTAGAGTGGCTGCTATCGTCCACGCGCAGACCGTTAGCTCGGCTTTAAGTGACAACAAGGACGAACTGGGAAATTAGACGGGAAATCGCATGCCGAACGCTGCACCGACCTTGTTGGTGGTCGATGATCATCCTATGGCCTTGTCCGGCACTACCGCCTTCCTGGCGGAGGTGATGCCGGATGTCGCCGTCCATGCCGCCGGTAGCGCCAAGGAGGCGCTCAGTGCCTTGCAGCAAGGGCTCAGGCCTGACATCGTGCTGCTGGATATCTGGCTGACCGACGGTACCGGCTTCGACGCCATGCAGGCGCTCAAGACGCTGGTCCCTTCCGCCCGCTTTATTTTCATGTCGGCCGAGGCCACGCCCGAGATCGTAGGCCGCGCGCGGGCGCTTGCCGCCTACGGGTTCGTCGGCAAGCATCTCGATGCCAACGCATTCACAGCCGCCGTGCGCAAGGTGCTGGCAGGCGACACATCCTTTCCCTCCGACGAAGCGCTCAACGGCCGTGCCCAGTCCTTCGGACCGGCGCACGGCATTCCGGTCACGCCGGCGGAACTGGGACTGACCCCGCGCCAGGGCTCGGTGCTGGCGCTGGTACTGGAAGGGCTGCCCAACAAGGTCATCGCTCGGCGTCTCGGCCTGACGGAGAACACCGTCAAGGAACATGTCTCGGCGATCCTGCAGCGCCTCGGCGTACGCACCCGGATGCAGGTCATGTCGCGCATGGAGCGCTTCCGCCTGCGCCAGTAGCAGGCACCGCCGGCGCCAGCCGCCAATTGAAGACTCCGCAATGGGCCGGCGCGTTTGCGCCGGCCCATTTCGATTGTGCCTGTCAGGCCGCGTGCAGCCAGCGCCTGAGCAGCAGCCGCAACGCCGCCGGGTCGACGGGCTTGGGCAACACAAAGTAGCCAGCCTCCTCGGCTGCCGCCAGCGCGGCGGATTTCAGGTCGCCCGACAATAGGGCGCTACGTGCCTGCGGCTGTGTGTTCTGCCAGCGCTCCAGCAAGTCCAGGCCGTTCTCGCTGCCGGGCAGGCGCAAGTCGCAGAAGATGATGTCCGGCTTGAGCCCCTGGTGAAACAGCCGGTCCGCATCCGCGCCATGCGCCGCGCAGGCAACCTGGATGCCCCAGGCTTCCATCAGTGCAATCCACGCCTTGCGGATCTGGGTGTCGTCGTCGACCACCAGCACAGTGCCGCGCAAGTGATCGGGCTTGGCATCCTCGGCCAGCGCCGTAGCCCGCACGGCACGGATGGTGGCCACGGTCTCGGCCGGGACCGGCGCCAGCGAGAACCAGAATACCGAACCCCGTCCAGGCACCGAGCGCACGCCGTAGGTGCCGCGCATCAGGCGCACGCATTCCTTGAAAATCGCCAGCCCGAGTCCCAGGCCCTGGGACGGATCGCGCTGCGGGTTATGCACCTGGTAGTACGGGGAGAAGATGTCCGGCAGGTGCTCGGGCGTGATCCCGGCCCCGGTGTCCCAGACTTCCACGCGGATATGCTTGCGGCGCTCCCGCGCCGTTACCAGGACGCCGCCGCGCCGCGTATAACGCAGGGCGTTCTGCACGAGATTGAACAAGGCGCGGCGCAACAGCACCGGCTCGGCCATCGCGTACAACTCTTCGGGCACGCGCGGGGTCAGGGTCAGGCCGCTCTCTCGCGCGTCGGCGGCGAACTGGCTCATCACTTCGCTGATCAGGTGACTGAGTTCGCACGGCTCCAGCGTCGGCAGCACCTTGCGCCCTTCGAGCTTGGACAGGTCCAGCAGCGAGCGGAACAGCAGGTCGATGGTCTGGGTGCCGGCGGCCACCTGCTCGACCAGCGGATGGAGCGAGGAGGACTTGTTGCGGGCGCGCAGCGCCTCCACCAGCATCACCAGCGCGTGCACTGGCTGGCGCAGGTCGTGGCTGGCGGCGGCCAGGAAGCGCGATTTCTCCTCGCTGGCATGCAGCGCCCTCTCCTTTTCTTCCTGGAACTGCTTGGCCAGCCGCCGGCTCTCGCTTTCCAGCTGGATGGCCCGCACCAGCGTGCGCTGCAGGTTCAGGGCGTGGCGCGTAAGCATGATGGCGTAGACCACCAGCAGCAATTGCACGTAGGTGCCATGACCGGGAAATGCGTACTCGGCCAGCAGGATATTGGGCACCAGGATCGGTACGCCGGCATAGACCAGGTTGGACGGAACCGGAGACTGCGCGGTGACGCCGCCCGCCAGCACCCCGAGCGCCAGCAGGTACAGCACGCTGGAGAACACCGTGGAGCCGGAATACAGATGCAGCAGCGCCGAGCTGCCCCAGGTCAGCCCGGTCAGGAAGGCCATCGCGCGCATATTGGCCCACCATTTGCGCGTGTGCGCCGAGCGGCTCATGGTGGTGCCATCGCGCAGATAGCCAAAATAGAACCAGCTGGTGGCGGCGGTCAGCACCAGCATGACGCCGCACCAGCCGATCAGGGCGCTGTGGTCGGCGGCAGACCAGAAGGCGATCGCGGTCAGCGCCGGGAGCACCAGCGAGGCAACGATGGCGGTAGGGGAGACGCGATGGATGGTCGCCAGCAGCTTGGCCCGCGTTTCGGTATCGAGCGGAGGCCCTGGCGGCGGCAGGATTCGGTTAAGCAGCGCGTTCAAGGGAGGGCTGGGGGCAGCGAGTGCGATCCGCCGTATCATGCCGTCTTTTGTGGCATGGCGCCACGCCAAAGGGTCTATCCGTGCACAAAAACGCCAACCTCGGCGCCCACCGTGGTGCGGCCAGGCCAAACTTGTCCCCCATTCGCCTTATAATGCTCGCTTTAGTGCGACACGCACACTCGTGTCCGGGAAAAGAAGTAGCGCCCTAACGTAAGGGGCATCGACCTTGTTGGACCAGGGAAAGGGCTTCGGCCTGAACCTTGCAAGCCAACCTATCTCTTGCTTTGACGAACCTGGCCGGTAAAGCTAGGGAAGTCCGATGTGTTGAACGCCCGGCTGGCTAACGCCTGCCGCGTGTGTAGTACTTGCTATTGCTGGATAACCTCCAGCCATATCGCCCAAAGGCGGGGACGCTCGCCTTTGGGCGAATTCTCTGTAAACAGTCACTCGAAAGAGGAACTGGGTGCCCCAGCCATTCAGGTGGATGAGGCGCCACATAGCTTTTGTATCGGTCAGATTGACCGACGCTACGTTCTTTGGGGCCGATGGGAGCACCTTCGGGAGTTCGCGTCTGCCGAGTATGGTCATATTGAGTCGAGAGAACCCGGATGTAGAGCGAAAGCTCTACACGTTATGGTTCGGTCGTGCACGGTCGTGAGACTGCCACGATAGAGAACCTGCTATGCGACTAGCAGTAGCCTAGGGAGACATGCGTCACTGGTAACGGTGGGGTGTGAAGCTCTCCTGACAATGTAGCCCCCGCAAGGGTGCCTGTTTGCCGTGAGGCGGACTGGCAGAGATTCCGAGTAGCAACGGGTCGAGGAGCTAGGCTGGCTGGCATGGGTAACATATGTGAACTGCTGATAAACGTCGTAAGCATTGCGGTGCCAAAGCTGCTGATAGGCACTAACCAAACGGTACGTGGCTGGATACTTCGCTTGAAGCTCGAAGTACGTCGCTAGGAAGCCACCGGCGGAGAGGCAGACCCTAAACCGGTCCTGTAACGTGTAGGGAACGTGGTAAGCCCGTATGGCTGCCAGAGTGCAGTTAGCTCCGGCAGGCGAACCGCAAGGAACGCTGTTGGCTGTGCGGGTATGGGAGGTTGGAAAAAGCGAATGCCGGGCTGTAATGGTTCGGATAGGGGTTGAGACATCACCCCACGCGAAAGCGGGCAGACTTCCAACTGGTCAATCGTCGCAGGACGGCTGACAGATCTCGCTTGATGTATTTTTACCTTCCCTTGAGGGACAACATGTCCCTCAAGGGGCATGTTGTCTCCTGATTTTGGGAAGAATTCTCAAGATAGGAGAGCAGCATGGAAACATTGATCCGCAAGGATGAATCTGCGCTCTCCGGCGCACCACGAAGCTGGGCTGCCATCGATTGGCGGCGAGTGGAGCGGAACGTTCGGGAAATGCAGATTCGAATTGCGAAGGCAACACAGGAAGGAGACTGGCGCAGGGTGAAAGCCTTGCAACGATCTCTGACCCGCTCGTGGTCCGCCAAGGCATCGGCGGTGCGACGAGTGACGGAAAATCGTGGGAAGAAAACGGCAGGCGTTGATCGTGTGCTGTGGGATTCGCCTGAAACCCGGTGGGAAGCTATCGGGAAGTTGAAGCGCCGAGGGTATCGGCCCTTGCCATTGCGGCGGGTCTATATCCCTAAGGCCAATGGGAAGGAGCGCCCACTGGGCATTCCCACCATGTTGGATCGAGCCATGCAGGCGTTACACCTGCTGGCGCTGGAGCCGGTGTCCGAAGGGACGAGCGATCCGAACTCATATGGGTTTCGGATCAATCGTTCCACGGCGGACGCCATGTCCCAGCTGTTCCTGAACCTGTCCAAAAAGGCTTCGGCCCAGTGGATTCTGGAAGGGGATATCAAGGGCTGCTTCGACCATATCAGCCATGACTGGCTGGAAAGCAACGTCCGAATGGACCGCGCGATCCTTCGGAAGTGGTTGAAAGCTGGCGTGGTATTTCAGGGCCAGTTTCAGGCAACCGATGCTGGAACGCCGCAGGGAGGCATCATCTCCCCAACGCTGGCAAACGTGGCGCTGAACGGGTTGGAAAGGCAACTAGTGAAGTTCTTAGGGACAAAGCTGGGAGTCGCCAACACGAAGAAGCTGAAAGTGAATGTAGTGCGGTACGCGGATGACTTCGTGATCACCGGCAGTACGCCGGAAGTGTTAGAGCGCGAAGTGAAGCCATGGGTAGAGCAGTTCCTGGCGGTAAGGGGACTGACGCTATCGACGGAGAAAACGCGAATCGTCAACATCGCAGAAGGTTTCGATTTCCTAGGGTGGAATTTCCGGAAGTACTCGGGAACGCTGCTCATCAAGCCGAGCAAGAGGAACGTGCAGACGTTCTATCGCAAGGTAAAGGAGGTCATAAGCCGCCACAAAGCGGTAAAGCAATCGGAGCTAATCCGGTTGTTGAACCCGATGCTGAGGGGCTGGGCCCGGTATCACAGCCCTGTAGTAGCCAAGGCGACGTTCACCCGTCTGGAGCACGAGGTTTTTCGGGCTCTATGGCGGTGGGCGAAACGGAGGCATCCAAGGAAGAACCCCGGATGGGTACGCGAGAAATACTTCGCAACAGTTGGGGATCGGAACTGGGTGTTTGGAACCACAGTAGCGAAAGACGACGGCAGTAAGGAAGAGTGGGAGTTGTACTCGCTTGCGGGTACCCCCATTCAGCGGCACAAAAAGATCAAAGGGGATTTCAATCCCTTTGATCCGGCGCAGGAGATGTATGGCGAAACCTTGCGACAGGAACGCATGCTCAAGAGCATGGCGCACCGGAAGCAGTGGATCAAGCTGTACATTTCTCAACAAGGCCGGTGTGCTCTGTGTCAGTGCAAGATGACCAAAGAGACGGGGTGGCATGACCACCATATTGAGTACCGCATTGTTGGCGGTTCGGACGCTCTAGGAAATCGCGTGCTGCTGCACCCTAACTGTCACGTCCAAGTACACAACCACGGTATAACCGTTATGAAACCGGCCCCCTCAATTTGAGGGGATTTTGAAAGGCTTGAGCCGTATGCGGGGAAACTCGCACGTACGGTTCTTAGGGGGGGACGGGTCAGCAATGACCCTGTCCCTACCCTACCCCAAACGCTTGCTGCCGTCCTCGTGAAAGTCTTCCGTGGCCTGCCCAATGCCGAGAGCCGGGCGCCCTGCGCCCTCACCATCGGCAATTTCGACGGTGTGCACCGCGGCCACCAGTCGCTGCTTGCGCGCGCGCGCGCGGCGGCGGACGCACGCGGCCTGCCGCTGTGTGTGATGACGTTCGAGCCGCATCCGCGTGAATTCTTCACGCCTGACCAGGCCCCCACGCGCATTGCGCTGCTGCGCGACAAGCTCGAAAGCCTGCGCCGCAACGGCGTCGATCGCGTGGTCGTCGAGCATTTCAACGCGCATTTCGCCGCGCAATCTCCCCAGGCGTTCGTCGAGAACGTGCTCTGGCACGGCCTGCACACGCGCTGGCTGCTGGTCGGCGACGACTTCCGCTTCGGCGCCAGGCGCGCGGGCGATTTTGCCTACCTGCAGCAGGCCGGGCGCCAGTTCGGCTTCGACGTCGAGCAGATGGGCTCGGTGTCCGAAGGCGGCGTGCGCATCTCGAGCTCCGCGGTACGGCAGGCACTGACCGAGGGCGACCTCGAACACGCGCGCCGTCTGCTCGGCCACGGCTATGCCATCAGCGGCCATGTGGTCCATGGCCGCAAGCTCGGGCGCGACCTGGGCTTTCCCACCATCAACCTGCGCATCTCGCACAAGCGGCCGGCTGTCAACGGCATCTTCGTGGTACAGGTGCACGGGCTGGCCGAGCACGCGTTGCCGGGCGTGGCCAGCATCGGCGTGCGGCCGACCATCGAGGATGCCGGCCGGGTGCTGCTGGAAGTCCACCTGTTCGACTTCAATCAAAGCATCTACGGCAAGCTGGTGCGGGTCGAATTCATGAAAAAGCTCCGCGATGAAGCCCGCTTCGACAGCCTGGATGAACTGACCGCGGCCATTGCCAAGGACAGCGCGGACGCCCGCGCCTTCTTCGGCCTGACCGTGCCGGGCTCGCCCGAGGGCACGCCCCCGGCAGCGGGCGGCCGCGACTTCGCCACCTCCGCCACCGACCGAATTAGCTAGCGCCCCGTTCCCGCGAGGCGGGACCCGGGTCGCTACCCCACCCGAACCAGCCCGCGGCTCCGCCGCAGCCCGTCCACGCCATACCGCGCGCCGCGCCCAGCCGAGCTAGTGCCGCGCGCCAACCGAATTGCCCCGAGAATCGACATGTCCAACGACAAACGCGCCAAGCCCGAAAAAAGCAAGTATCCGGTCAACCTGCTGGAAACTCCCTTCCCGATGCGCGGCGACCTGCCCAAGCGCGAGCCGCTGTGGGTCAAGCAATGGCAGGACAAGCAGCTCTACAAGAAGATCCGGGCAGCTCGCAAGGGCGCCAAGAAATTCATCCTCCATGACGGCCCCCCGTACGCCAACGGCGACATCCATATCGGGCACGCGGTCAACAAGATCCTCAAGGACATGATCGTCAAGGCGCGCGGCCTGAGCGGCCTGGACGCCGTCTATGTGCCGGGCTGGGACTGCCATGGCATGCCGATCGAGATCCAGATCGAAAAGCAGTTCGGCAAAGGCCTGCCGGTGCAGGAGGTGCAATCGCGCGCCCGCGCCTACGCCACCGAACAGATCGCCCGCCAGAAGCTGGACTTCGAGCGCCTGGGCGTGCTGGGCGACTGGGAACATCCCTACATGACCATGAACTACAGCAACGAAGCCGACGAGCTGCGCGCGCTGGGCAAGATCATGGAGAAGGGCTATGTATTCCGCGGCCTGAAGCCGGTGAACTGGTGCTTCGACTGCGGCTCGGCGCTGGCCGAGGCCGAGGTCGAGTACAAGGACAAGACCGATCTCTCCATCGACGTGGGCTTCCCCTTCGCCGATACCGACAAGCTGGCTCACGCCTTCAAGGTGCCGCTGGAGCAGCTCGCGGCCAAACCCGGCTGGATCGTGATCTGGACCACCACGCCGTGGACCATCCCGTCCAACCAGGCGCTGAATGTGCACCCGGAAGTCGAATACGCGCTGGTCGACACCGCGCGCGGCTTCCTGCTGCTGGCCACCGAGCGCGTCGAGGAACAGCTCAAGGTCTACGAACTGGAAGGCAAGGTGCTGGCCACCACGACCGGCGCGGCGCTGTCGGAGATCCGCTTCCACCACCCGCTGTCCAAGATGGACGCGGGCTATGACCGCCTGTCGCCGGTCTACCTGGGCGACTACGTCACCACCGATACCGGCACCGGCATCGTGCACTCGGCGCCGGCCTATGGCGTGGAGGATTTCCAATCGTGCAAGGCGCACGGCATGCGCGACCACGACATCATCAGCCCGGTGATGGGCGATGGCGTCTATGCCAGCACGCTGCCGCTGTTCGGCGGCCAGAAGATCTGGGACGCCAATCCCAAGATCGTCGAAGTGCTGAAGGCATCGGGCAACCTGTTCAACTCGCACAAGTACACCCACAGCTATATGCACTGCTGGCGTCACAAGACGCCGATCATCTACCGCGCCACCTCGCAATGGTTCGCGGGCATGGACGTTGACCCTGTCGACAACGGCGCCACCTTGCGCGAAACCGCGCTGGCCGGCATCGAGGCGACGGAGTTCTACCCGGCCTGGGGCAAGCAGCGCCTGCATAACATGATCGCCAACCGGCCCGACTGGACCTTGTCGCGCCAGCGCCAGTGGGGCGTGCCGATGGCCTTCTTCCTGCACAAGGAAACCGGCGCGCTGCACCCGCGCACGCCGGAGCTGCTTGAGGAAATCGCCAGGCGCGTGGAACTGCACGGCATCGAAGCCTGGCAGGCGCTCGATCCCAAGGAACTGCTCGGCGAGGAAGCCGCGCTGTATGAAAAGAACCGCGACACGCTCGACGTCTGGTTCGACTCCGGCACCACGCACTGGAGCGTGATCCGCGGCTCGCACCGTGAAGACCTGTACGACCCGTCGGCCGACCTGCCCGACGGCCGCCTGGCAGATCTGTACTTGGAAGGCTCGGACCAGCACCGCGGCTGGTTCCATTCGTCGCTGCTGACCGCTTCGATGCTGTACGGCAAGCCGCCCTACAAGGCGCTGCTGACGCACGGCTTCACGGTGGACGGCGAAGGCCGCAAGATGTCCAAGTCGGTCGGCAATACCGTGTCGCCGCAGGACGTGTCGAACAAGATGGGCGCCGAGATCATCCGCCTGTGGGTGGCCTCGACCGACTATTCGGGCGAGCTGTCGATCTCCGACGAAATCCTGAAGCGCGTGGTGGAAGGCTATCGCCGCATCCGCAATACGCTGCGCTTCCTGCTGGCCAACCTGGCCGACTACGATCACGCGCAGCACGCGCTGCCGGCATCGGAATGGCTGGAGATCGACCGCTATGCGGTCGCGCTGACGGGGCGCCTGCAAAAGGAAGTCCTGTCGCACTACGACGGCTACGAGTTCCACCCTGTGGTCGCCAAGCTGCAGACGTTCTGCTCGGAAGACCTCGGCGGCTTCTACCTCGACGTGCTGAAGGACCGGCTCTACACGACCGCGCCCAACGCCAAGGAGCGCCGCGCCGCGCAGAATGCCGTGTACCACATCACCCAGGCCATGCTGCACTGGATGGCGCCGTTCCTGTCCTTTACCGCCGAAGAAGCGTGGCAGATCTTCGGCCATGGCACCGGGCACACCGACACCATCTTCACCAGCACCTACTACGACGTGCCGGAGATCGACCAGGCCGACGACCTGCTGCAGAAGTGGCACGTGATCCGCGAAGCCCGCGCCGAAGTCACCAAGCAACTGGAAGCGGTGCGCGTTGACGGCGAGATCGGCTCCTCGCTCCAGGCCGAAGTCACCATCCAGGCCGGCGGCCCGGTGCTGGCCGCGCTGCAGAGCCTGGAGGACGACCTGCGCTTCGTGCTGCTGACCTCCGCCGCCAAGGTAGCGCCGGCGCCGGAAGGCGGCGACCTGCTGGTCACGGTGACGCCGTCGGTGCACGCCAAGTGCGAGCGCTGCTGGCACTACCGTGCCGATGTTGGCCGCGATCCGGCCCACCCCACCCTCTGCGGCCGCTGCGACAGCAACCTGTTCGGCGCCGGTGAACACAGGAGCCATGCCTGATGGCCACCACCACCACGCGCTCCGCGCGCGGCACCAAGCGCGCCAGCAGCAAGGGCAGCAACACCACCCCGCTGCTGTGGATGGCGTTCGCCCTGCTGGTGATCGTGCTGGACCAGTTCTTCAAGATCGTAATCGTCAGGACCTTCGCCTACGGCGAATCGCGCCCCGTGACCAGCTTCTTCAACCTGGTGCTGGTCTATAACAAGGGCGCCGCCTTCAGCTTCCTGGCCGACGCCGGCGGCTGGCAACGCTGGTTCTTTACCGGCCTGGGCGTGGTGGTGGGCCTGTTCATCATCTGGATGCTGTACCGCCATACCGGGCAGCGTTTGTTCTGCTTCGCCATCTCGCTGATCCTCGGCGGCGCCATTGGCAATGTGCTGGACCGGGTGGTGTACGGCCATGTCGTCGACTTCCTCGACTTCCACATGCGCAACTACCACTGGCCCGCGTTCAACGTGGCCGACTGCGCCATCACAGTGGGTGCGGTGCTGCTGATCGTGGACGAGTTGCGGCGGGTCCGGAAGCACTGAAGCAGCAGTCACCTGCACCGCGCTCCTGGGTGCAAAACGTTCCAACTGCGCCCGCGTCATGCGGGCGTTTTCCATGGTGCCGCCGAATTCGCATGATGGCGACGCGCGAGGCACGGCGGCAGCGCCGCCAACGCGCGCGCGGGCAAGCCGGTATTATTGACGTTTCTCCGGCGCGGGGGGTAGCAAACGCTGCCAGCTGCCGCGGCACCCGGACCACAACCCTCAAGCGAAGAGCACATCCATGGATCTGCGAGGCAAGCATCTCGTCCTTGGCCTGACCGGCGGCATCGCCTGCTATAAATCGGCCGAACTGGTCCGCCTGCTGACCAAGGCCGGCGCGACCGTGCAAGTGGTCATGACCGAGGGCGCCACCCAGTTCATCACGCCTGTGACCATGCAGGCACTCTCCGGGCGGCCTGTCTTCACCTCCCAATGGGATGCGCGCGTGGGCAACAATATGGCCCACATCGATCTCTCCCGCGAAGCCGATGCCATCGTGGTTGCGCCCACCTCCACCGATTTCCTGGCGAAGCTGGCGCACGGCCTGTGCGATGACCTGCTGACCACCCTGTGCATGGCCCGCGACTGTCCGCTGCTGGTGGCTCCCGCCATGAACCTGCAGATGTGGTCGGCCCCCGCCACCCAGCGCAACGCCGCGCAACTGCGCGCGGATGGCGTAACGGTACTGGGCCCTGGCAGCGGCGACCAGGCTTGCGGCGAAGTCGGCGATGGCCGCATGCTGGAGCCGGCGGAACTGCTCGACGACATCATTGCGTTCTTCCAGCCCAAGCCGCTGGCCGGGCGCCGTGTGGTGATCACGGCAGGCCCCACCTTCGAAGCCATCGACCCGGTGCGTGGCATCACCAACCGTTCCTCGGGCAAGATGGGTTTTGCCATCGCGCGCGCGGCCCGCGAGGCCGGCGCCGACGTGATCCTGGTGGCCGGCCCGACGGCCCAGCCCACGCCGCGCGGGGTTGCCCGCACCAATGTGGAGAGCGCGCAGCAGATGCATGACGCGGTGCTGGCGGCCTTGCCCGGCGCCGACGTGTTTGTTGCGGTCGCCGCGGTAGCGGACTGGCGCCCGGCCGAAGTCGCCGGCCAGAAATTGAAGAAGGCCAACGACAGCGACACACCGACGCTGCGCTTTGTGCAGAACCCCGACATCCTCGCCACCGTGGCGGCGCGGCCCGATGCGCCCTACTGCGTGGGCTTTGCCGCCGAGAGCGAAAAGCTCGAGCAATACGGCGAACAGAAGCGCCAGCGCAAGAACGTGCCCTTGCTGGTGGGCAATATCGGCCATCACACCTTCGGCATGGACGACAACGAGATCGTGCTGTTCGATGCCCAAGGCATGACCCGCCTGCCGCGCGCCGACAAGCTGACGCTGGCGCGCGACCTGGTAGCGGCTATCGCCCGGCGCTTGCCCGCACCCCGTTGAGCCCGCGCTTGCTCCGCCTCCGAACGCCACCCCGCCCGAACCCCTGAACATGTCCGCAAGCAAACCCAAACTGCGCCTCTCCGTGCTCGACCAGAGCCCGGTCATTGCCGGTCATACCGCGCGCGACGCCCTGGCCGCCACCGTGGAGCTGGCTCAGGCCGCCGATGCGCTGGGCTACACCCGCTATTGGTGTGCCGAGCATCACGGCCTGCGCGGTGTGTGCAACCCGGCGCCGGAAGTCATGCTGGCGCGCCTGGGCAGCGTCACGCAGCGTATCCGCCTCGGCTCGGGCGGCGTGATGCTGCCCTATTACAGCCCCTTCAAGGTAGCGGAGCAGTTCCGCATGCTGGAGGGCTTGTTCCCGGGCCGCATCGATCTTGGCGTGGGACGCGCGCCGGGCGGCGACATGCGTACCGCGCAGGCGGTGGCGATGGGCCAGTACAACCGCGGCGACCAGTTCGCCGAGCAGGTACAGGACCTATCCTGGCTCTTCCGTGGCGAGGTGCCGCCGGGCCATATCGCCGAAGGCGTGGTGCTGCAGCCCGAGATCGATACCCGGCCCGAGCTGTGGGTGCTGGGCTCCAGCGACTACGGCGGCGCCCTGGCGGCACGCCTGGGGCTGCGCTTTGCATTTGCCCACTTTATCAATCCGCATGTCGGCCATGCCGTCGCTCAGCAGTACCGCCGCAATTTCGAGGCGGGCTACGACGAGCGGCCCTACAGCGCGGCGGCCATCTTCGTGATCTGCGCGGACAGCGAGGCCGAAGCGGCGGAACTGGAGCGCGCCGTGGACCTGCGCCGGCTGCAGATGGCCTACGGCGTCAACGCCCCGATCCCCTCGCTGGCGCAGGCCGCCCAGCACGAGCCCACCGAACGCGATCGCCTGATCGTGGAACGCGAGCGCCCGCGCACCATTTGCGGCACTCCGGAGCAGGTCGCGCAGCGCATGCTGGACCTGCGCGAGCGCTTCCTCGCCGATGAACTGGTCGTGCTGAGCGTGACCGCCAGCTATGCCGCGCGGCTGCGCACCTACGAGCTGCTGGCACAGGCGTTTGACCTGTCGGGCGGCTGAGCTCGGCTATCATCTCGGGTTGCCAACGTTTTTTGTTTTCCGGGACTGACCAGCCATGACCATCGAAGCCAACCCCACCGTCGAAATCAAGGTGCTCGACGCACGCCTGCACGAATGGGGCCTGCCGGCTTACCAGAGCGATATGGCGGCAGCGATCGACCTGCACGCCTGCCTGGACGCGGCACTCGTCATCGAACCCGGCACGCCGGCCCAACTGGTGCCGGCCGGCATCGCCGTGCACATGGCCAATCCCTATATGGCGGCCACCATCGCCCCGCGCTCGGGTCTCGGCCACAAGAAAGGGCTGGTGCTGGGCAACTCGATCGGTGTGATCGACGCCGACTACCAGGGCCCGATCATGGTGAGCGTGTGGAACCGCAACGCGCCCGGCACCGAGCCGATCGTGATCCAGCCGGGCGAGCGTATCGCGCAGATGATGTTTGTACCGGTGCTGCGGCCCGTATTCAAGACCGTGGAAGACTTTTCGGAAGACACCGTGCGCGGCGCGGGCGGTTTTGGCTCCACCGGCGTCCACCACGCCAAGAACGGCGCCTGAGCCAGGTCAGGGGGCGCGCTCAGCGCGCCTGTTCGAACAGCAGCGCCACGCCGCCGGCAACGGAGGCGGGGATAAGGCTTTCGTCGGGACCAAGATCGAGCGCGCCCACACGCGCGGCGCGCCAGCCCTGACGGGCCGCGGCCAGATCGCTGGTACGCAGCCGGATGGCTGCATAACCAGGCACGGCACGGCGCACGTGTTCGGTGCCGGTGGCGGCGGCCAGCGCCTGTGGCGTGGTCACCACCAGCGTGGCGCCATCCAGCGCCAGGCTGCAGATGTGATCGCTCAACTGCGTCATCTCGCCGCCGGTGAGTTCGGCATAAGCGCGGCCAGCCGCCTCGACCAGGCACGGCGCCACCACCAGGAACATCGCGGCGATGCCGGTCGCGCCGTTGGCATGCGTGGTCCACTCTGGCCGCCACAGCAGCTCCGGCGTACGGTGCTCGCAGATAAAAAAGCGCGCGCCGGGCGCATCGTCGATCGCCGCGACACGGAAGGTGGCGGGCTGCTCGGTGCCATCGTCCAGCCGCACCGGCCGCGAGAACTCGATCGGGTCCGATGTGTGCCAGCCATCGGCGCGCAACTGCGCCGCGGCGGTGAAGGTATCGCTGCTCTTGCAGGACAGCGCGGCGCAGCCGCCTCCGGCTTCCTGCGCATCCCAGTAATACTGCCGCGTCGGGCTGGGTGCGGTGACGTGCAGCAACTCGAGATAGTCGCGCGCCAGCATCACGCAATGGTTCTGCGAGCCGAGCGTGTGATAACCGCGGGGGGTCAGCGTGAAGCCAAACCCGCGCCAGGCTTGCGCCGAAGCGTCAAGGTCGGGACACACCATCACGGCGTGGTCTAGCAGTTCCATCGTCATCGCTACCTCTACCTCTCGCTTCACACTTCAATCGAACTGGATATTGGCCTTGCGCGCCACCGCCTGCCATTTATCGTGCTCGTGCCGTACCAGGCTGGCCAGCTCGGCAGGCGAGCCGCCCACGATCTCGAATCCCTGCATGGCCAGCGCATCGACCACGCGCTGCTGCCGCAAGGATCGGACCAAGGCATCGTGCAAGCGCGCCACGGTCGGCTCCGGCAACCCGGCCGGGCCAAACACCCCGATCCAGGAATAGGCCTCGAAGCCCCGATATCCCTGCTCGGCCACGGTGAGCAACTGCGGGAACTGGCGCAGGCGGGTAGTACCGGTCACGCCAAGCAGCTTGACCGTCTTGGCTGCCACATGCGCCTGTACCGCCGCATAGCTGGAGAAAAATACGTCGACTTCATTCGATAGCACGGCCTGCACCGCCGGGCCGCCACCTTTGTATGGAACATGGAGAAAGCGCACGCCGGCCTCGGTCGCCAGCGCCTCGGCGGCAAGCTGGTTCAGGCTGCCGATGCCGGACGAAGCGTAGTGAATGCTCTCCGGCTTCTGCCGCGCCATGGCGACCAGTTCCTTCACATTGGAAGCTGGCAACGAGGGGTTGGCCGCGATCACCAGCGGAAAGCGGACCAGTTGCGTGATCGGCGTGAAGTCGCGGAAGGTGTCGTACGGCAGGTTTTTGTAGGCAAACGGGTTGATGGCGTGCGTGTCGAACGCCATCAACAAGGTGCTGCCGTCCGGCCGGGCACGCGCCACCGTACTCGACGCGATCAGGCCTCCCGCGCCGGGCTTGTTGTCGATCACCACCGTCTGGCCGAGCCCGCTCTTGAGGCCGGGCTGCAACTGGCGCGCCACGATATCGACGCTGCCCCCTGGCGGGAACGGCAGCACCATGGCAATGGGGCGACTGGAACCGGCGGCAGTGGCATCGCCACCCAGGGCAGCCATGCCGGGCACGGGAATCAGGGGCATCGCGCCAAGCGGCAACGATTTGAGCAGCAGGCGGCGCAGCCGCGAGCATTCGGATCGGGACATCGGGTACTCAGGCGAATGGCGGGAACACAGCTGCGGCGGCAACCGCACCCGGCCAAAACAAAAAGGGCGGCATCGCTGCCGCCCTGTATTTTGCCCGAGGATAGCACGAATTGCAGGCAAGGTCCGCTCTGCCCACCCTCCGCACTTCGTCCTAGACTTCCGCCTTCTCGTTTTCCGGCGATTCCGGCGGTTCCGCGGCAGCCTCGGCAAAGTCCAGCTTGATCTGGTCCTGCTCGTCGAGATCCACTACCACCCTGCCACCGGATACCAGCTTGCCGAACAGCAGTTCGTCGGCCAGCGCCTTGCGGATCAGGTCCTGGATCAGGCGTTGCATCGGCCGCGCGCCCATCAGCGGGTCGAAGCCCTTCTTGGCCAGGAACTTGCGCAGATGCTCGCTGAAGCTGGCTTCCACCTTCTTCTCGTGGAGCTGCTCCTCGAGTTGCATCAGGAACTTGTCGACCACGCGCAGGATGATTTCCTCATCGAGCGAACGGAAGCTGATCATCGCATCGAGCCGGTTACGGAACTCCGGCGTGAACATCCGCTTGATGTCAGCCATCTCGTCGCCCTGCTCGCGCGAGGACGTGAAGCCGATGGTGGCGCGGTTCATGGTTTCCGCTCCCGCATTGGTGGTCATGATGATGATCACGTTGCGGAAGTCAGCGCGGCGGCCGTTGTTATCGGTCAGCGCGCCATGGTCCATCACCTGCAGCAGGATATTGAAGATATCCGGATGCGCTTTCTCGATTTCGTCCAGCAGCAGCACACAGTGCGGCTTCTTGGTAACGGCCTCGGTCAGCAGGCCGCCCTGGTCGAAGCCGACATATCCCGGCGGCGCGCCGATCAGCCGGCTCACCGCATGGCGCTCCATGTATTCGGACATGTCGAAGCGCAGCAATTCGATGCCCATGATGAAGGCAAGCTGCTTGGCGACTTCAGTCTTGCCCACCCCGGTCGGACCGGAGAACAGGAAAGAGCCGATTGGCTTGTCGGTCTTGCCCAGGCCGGCGCGCGACATCTTGATGGCCGAAGCCAGCGCCTCGATGGCCGGGTCCTGGCCGAACACCACGGACTTCAGGTCGCGGTCCAGGGTCTGCAGCTTGCTGCGGTCGTCCTGGTTGACGCTCTGCGGCGGGATGCGTGCGATGCGCGAGACGATATCCTCTATCTCGCCCTTGCCGATGGTCTTCTTCTGCTTGGACTTGGGCAGGATGCGCTGGGCGGCGCCAGCCTCGTCGATGACATCGATGGCCTTGTCCGGCAGGTGGCGGTCGGTGATGAAGCGCGCCGACAGTTCGGCTGCCGCGGTCAGGGCCGCCGCCGCGTACTTGACGCCATGGTGCTCCTCGAAGCGCGACTTCAGGCCGCGCAGAATCTGCACGGTCTGGTCGACCGACGGCTCCACCACGTCGATCTTCTGGAAACGGCGCGACAGGGCCGCGTCTTTTTCGAAGATGCCGCGATATTCGGTGAAGGTGGTGGCGCCGATGCACTTGAGCTGGCCCGACGACAGTGCCGGCTTGAGCAGGTTGCTGGCGTCCAGCGTTCCGCCCGAAGCGGCGCCCGCGCCGATCAGCGTGTGGATCTCGTCGATAAACAGGATCGCGTTCGGATTGTCCTTGAGCGATTTGAGCACGCCCTTCAGGCGTTGCTCGAAATCGCCCCGGTACTTGGTGCCGGCCAGCAGGGCACCCATGTCGAGCGAGTACACGACCGCCTTTTCCAGGATGTCGGGCACTTCGTTCTTGGTGATGCGCCAGGCCAGCCCTTCCGCGATCGCGGTCTTGCCGACTCCAGCCTCGCCCACCAGCAACGGATTGTTCTTGCGCCGGCGGCACAGCACCTGGACCACCCGCTCGACTTCGCTCTCGCGGCCGATCAGCGGATCGATCTTGCCGGCCTTGGCCAGCGTGTTCAGGTTCTGGGTGAACTGCTCCAGCGGGCTTTCCTTGCCATCGCCGCCTTCACCCTCGGCCGTGCCGTCGCCATGCTTGGCGGGCTCGGCCTGGTCCTTGCGGATGCCGTGGCTGATGAAATTGACCACATCCAGCCGGGTCACGCCCTGCTGCTGGAGGTAGTACACCGCGTGTGAGTCCTTCTCGCCAAAGATCGCCACCAGGACATTCGCCCCGGTCACTTCCTTCTTGCCGTTGGAAGTGGACTGGACATGCATGATGGCGCGCTGGATGACGCGCTGGAAGCCCAGCGTAGGCTGGGTATCCACCTCGTCGGTGCCAGGCACCACGGGCGTGTTGTCCGCGATGAAGTTCTTCAGACTGGTGCGCAAATCCTCAATATTGGCTGCGCAGGCGCGCAAGACTTCCGCTGCCGTGGGGTTGTCAAGCAACGCCAGCAGCAGGTGCTCCACGGTAATGAACTCGTGGCGTGCCTGCCGGGCTTCAACAAACGCCATGTGCAGGCTGACTTCCAATTCTTGCGCAATCATGCTTCCTCCATCACGCATTGCAACGGATGACCCGCCTGCCGTGCGTGGGTTGACACCAGCTCGACCTTCGTCGCCGCGATATCCCTGGTATAGATACCGCAGACTCCCTTACCTTCCCGGTGGACGGTGAGCATGATCTGCGTCGCCGTCTCCCGGTCCCTGCTGAAATACTGCTGCAGGATCATCACGACGAACTCCATCGGGGTGAAGTCGTCATTCAGCAGCAACACCTTGTACATGGCGGGCGGTTTGAGCGCCTGCTCTTTCCGCTCCAGTACGGTGCCTGCTTCGCGTTGTGGGACATTTGCCAGCCGTGTAGCCATGGCTTTATTCTAACCCTTACGCACAACTCTGCAATTTGGGGAAAAGACGCCGGATTCAAGAGGCCGATGCAGCGGCCATCCAAATTCCGGAGATGCCGAAGGCATCCGGGTTCACCTCTTGGGCTGGACGCAGTTGCTGTGCAGCCCTCCCCTCCAAAATACCATCTACAGCCGTTCCTTTCCCGCCACACCCTACCGGGAGTGGGGAATCTGCCAACTTGACAGTGCGCAGGTTTGACAGAAGAATCGTTCGCACATTCACGTCTGGTTACGCGAGCCAAAGCAATAAGCCGGACCTGGGTGATCCGTGAGCAGGGAGGCCCACGAATCCGGCGGCGGCGAGTCAGCACATGAAACTGGCCGCTACGCGGTGTCCGCAAAGTCGTGTCATCGTACCTGGCCCGGTTCCACCGGACTGGGGCGCATGGCCAGGCACGCCGGGCACCCGGCTGGCCGCGGCGCTTTCCCCCGCTCGTATCGTGCTTTTTTTGTTGGGGGAGTTTATGGCAAGCGGTATCGTCAAATGGTTCAATGACGCCAAGGGCTTTGGGTTCATCAAGCCGGACGACGGCGAAGAAGAGCTGTTTGCGCACTTTTCGGCCATCCAGATGAGTGGCTTCAAGACCCTGAAAGAGGGTCAGCGCGTGTCCTTCGAAATCATCCAGGGTCCCAAGGGCAAACAAGCCACCAATATCCAGGACGGCGCCTGAGGGCAAGGTGCGCGACCGCACCAGCCGACAGAGCTTGAGGCGGTCACGACAGGATGCGGGGGAATCATCCCCGGAACGGGATCGGCCTGCCGCCCCCCGGACATCGCCTGGCCTCCATAGCCGGCGCGCCGTGTCCAGACCAGCAAGCTGAACAGCAGCACGTAGCGCATCCGACAAAAAGCCCGGTCAGGTCAATGCCGGGCTTTTTGTTTGCCAATTGGCTGGCATCGGCTACTGTCCGTCCTCATGGCATGGGCGCAGCATCCGCGCTCGCCGCCTGCCCCCGGTAGGCTGCCAGCAACGCCTGCCACCACTCGCCATTCCGTTGCAGAAATACGCCTTCCGGGAAGCCGTGGCGCGCCACATGCCCTTGCGGCACGCTATCCCAGCCGCGATGTTCGACGGTGACCCTGGTCTGATCGCCCACCGCGGTGAAACTGACCTCGACCTGGGTGGCCTGGTCCGGCCCGAAGTTCGCCTGCCGCCAGCCAAAGGCCAGCCGCACGCCGGGCTCCCAGGCCGTAACGGTGCCAATCGCGAATACCGATCCATCGCGGCATGTCTCGACCAGCCGGCCGCCCTCGCCCGGTTCGAACGACAGCACGCCGGGCCTGCCTGGCCCGACCTGGAACAGCATATTGGGGCGCCACCACAGTGCGATATCACGGGTGAACACCTCGAAAGCGCGCCGCGGCGTAGCCGTCACCCGCAAGGAAACCTGCACGCACGCGCTCATTCTCCGGCCTCCAGATGGGCCTTGAAGGCCGTGAGTTGCTCCGCCCAGAGCTGCTCTGTCTGCTCCAGCCAGGCCTTGAGTTCACTCATCGGCCCTGCCCGCAGGGCATAGATGCGCACACGGGCATCGAAGCCCGATGGCGACTGATGGGATTCTTCGATCAGCGCGCCCCCCTTGAGCACCCGCAGATGCCGGCTCATCGCCTGCGGGCTGAGGCCGGTGGCCCGCGCAATCTCGCCGGCGCGCATTGGCCGCTCGCGCAACAAATCCACTACCTGGCGCCGGCTGGGATCGGCCAGCGCCGCCAGGGTGCGGTCAAGCGAAGCAACGAAACTTCCTGCAGCTGCGAGTCGAACCGGGGATGGCGCGCACGCAGCGTACAGAAGTCGAGGCGAATCGAATGGTGTGCGTGGCAGTGTCCGGTGCGCAGACCTCCGCGACAGCGCCGGGACTATTCTCCCGCGAGACACACGCAACGGCGCGCATTGACTCGGCGGAATACCGGATGAAATTGGTCGACGTGAGCGCGGCAAGTACCGCTTTCATCCGCGCCAGGCCGGATGCCATCGCAAACGCGGGCCGTGCGCTAGGTAGTCCCAAACCAGAGCAGGAACCACCTGATTTGTGCGCAAAACAGCACCAAAATCAATCGGACATTTCTGCACGTGCTGTGAGCATTTTCATTATGTGCCCCATTCGTACTTTTCCCATGTCGATCAGGGTCCGCTTGCCGCGCAGTACGTCCTGATTCGGGATGAAAAAAACCCCGGCGACCTTTGAGTCGCCGGGGTTTTCGGTTCAGGCTGAGACGGCCTGATCTGCGCTTACATATTGTCGATCATCACCTGCCCAAAGCCCGAGCACGACACCTGCGTCGCACCCTCGAGCAGGCGGGCGAAGTCATACGTGACCCTCTTCGACAGGATGGACTTCTCCATCGACGAGATGATCAGGTCGGCGGCTTCGGTCCAGCCCATGTGGCGCAGCATCATTTCGGCGGAGAGGATTTCGGAACCCGGGTTCACGTAGTCCTTGCCGGCGTACTTCGGCGCGGTGCCATGGGTGGCTTCGAACATGGCCACGGAATCGGACAGGTTGGCGCCCGGGGCAATGCCGATGCCGCCAACCTGCGCCGCCAGCGCGTCGGAGATGTAGTCGCCGTTCAGGTTCAGCGTCGCGATGACCGAGTACTCCGCCGGGCGCAGCAGGATCTGCTGCAGGAACGCGTCGGCGATGGCGTCCTTGATCACGATTTCCTTGCCGGTCTTCGGATTCTTGAACTTGCACCACGGGCCACCGTCGATCAGTTCGGCACCGAATTCCTGCTGGGCCAGCTCGTAGGCCCAGTCACGGAAGCCACCTTCGGTGAACTTCATGATGTTGCCCTTGTGCACGATGGTCACCGACGGCTTGTCGTTGTCGATCGCATACTGGATGGCCTTGCGCACCAGGCGCTTCGTGCCTTGCTTGGAAACCGGCTTGACGCCGATGCCCGAGGTGTCCGGGAAACGGATCTTCTTCACGCCCATTTCGTTCTGCAGGAAGGCGATCAGCTTCTTGGCCTGGTCGCTTTCCGCTTCCCACTCGATGCCGGCGTAGATGTCTTCCGAATTCTCGCGGAAGATCACCATGTCGATTTTTTGCGGCTCGCGCACCGGCGAGGGCACGCCCTTGAAGTAAGCCACCGGGCGCAGGCAGACGTACAGGTCGAGTTGCTGGCGCAGTGCGACGTTGAGCGAACGGATGCCGCCACCGACCGGCGTGGTCAGCGGGCCCTTGATCGACACCACGTATTCCTTCAGGACCTCAAGGGTTTCGTCAGGCAGCCACACATCGGGGCCATATACCTTGGTCGACTTCTCGCCAGCATAGATCTCCATCCAGGAGATCTTGCGCTTGCCGGCGTAGGCCTTGGCCACGGCAGCGTCGACCACCTTGATCATCACCGGGGTGATATCCAGTCCCGTACCGTCGCCTTCGATGAAAGGGATGATTGGATTGTCCGGAACATTCAGCGAAAAATCCTGGTTGACCGTGATCTTCTCGCCGGCCGGCACCTTGATGTGTTGATACATGACGTCTCCAGTACGGAACGGGGGTTCGTAACGTGCCGCCCAGGTTCGTGACCGGACGGCGAGATGTGAGTGGCGCGCGGGCATTTTAGCGGGGTTCGATGCGGTTACGATGCCGCACCGCAACACGCGCCGCCTGCCCAGCCAAGCGTCAGAGGCAATTCAGTCTTATATAAGACACAAGACCGTTTTGTATTATGCAGCAAAATTTCATGATCCGCTATCCTGCCGGAACCCGCGCCGCCACGCGGGCTGCGGCATACTGGCGCCCGTGATGCCCTGGGGCCCGGCCATCGGCACGGCCCTGGCGTTGCCTACCCCGACTCGCTTCCCGCCCCTGATGACGCTGATTGCCCTGAACAAACCCTTCGGCACCATGAGCCAGTTCTCCGCGCACCCTACGCGCCCTACGCTCGCCGACTGCGTGCAACGCCCCGGCGTGTATCCGGCGGGACGGCTCGATGCCGACAGCGAAGGCTTGCTGCTGCTGACCGACGACGGCGCCCTGCAGGCGCGCATTGCCGACCCGCACCACAAGCTGCCGAAGACCTATCTGGCGCAGGTGGAAAACAGACCGGACGAAGCCGCGCTCGCGCGCCTGCGCGGCGGAGTCGATCTCGGCGACTTCCGCACGCTGCCGGCGCGAGCACAGTGCATCGATGAACCCGGCTTCCTCTGGCCGCGCAATCCTCCGGTGCGGTTTCGCGCAGCCATTCCAACCCAATGGCTGGAAATCGAAATCCGCGAGGGTAAAAACCGCCAGGTACGGCGCATGACGGCGGCTGTGGGCTTCCCCACCTTGCGCCTGTTGCGCGTACAGATCGGCGCGCTAGATCTGCGCACGCTCGGACTCGCGCCTGGGCAATGGTGCGAGATCGATCCGGCGATGCTCGGCATCGAGGCTGTCACGGCGCCGCGTGCCAACGCACCGGTGCGCCGCGCGCGCGCGGGTGGGGCAGCGAATCCGCAAGGCCCGCAGCGCCATCCACGCCCCCGCTCAAGAAGTTACAAAAATTAACAGTTCGTGAGTCAACGGCTCACCGGTCCGTTTCGTTTTTGACACTGACGCGTCGTATAACGAGTCAACTCTTCCGAATCGATTTCACCTTCCGAGGTAGATAGCATGAACAAACTGATCGCTGCTCTGGTTGCCGGCCTGTTCGCCACCGGCGCTTTCGCCCAAGCCGCCGCTCCGGCACCGGCAGCTCCGGCTGCTGCAGCGCCCGCCGCTGAAGCCCCGGCTGCAAAGCCCGCGACGAAGAGCACCAAGAAGTCCACCAAGAAGCACGCTCACAACAAGACCAAGGCTGCCCCGGCTGCCCCGGCTGCCAAGGCCGACGCTGCAACGAAGTAAAGATTTGCAGGCAGGCCGGGCATTGCGCCCGGCTAGCAAGGCAGGCTGCCCGCAAGGCGCCTGCTTTTTTTTTGCCTGCGATGGCCAGGCGCCAAAAGCGCGCGCCCGTCACCGTAGCCTGCAGCAACAAATGCGAACTATCCGATGGCGCCGCTCGCCCGATAGCTGCGCTATGCTGGCGGGTCCCGAACCGTCCAAATCGCCGTTCCTTCCATGCGCCCTGTCATCAAAAACCTGCTCGCCGGCGGCTGCGCCCTTGCCGCCCTGACGTCCGCCTCTGCCCAGTCGCCGGCTAGTTTGCCGGTCCGGCAACTCAGCGCGGGCATGTACGCCATCAAGGCGGAAATCGCCGCTACGCCGGAAGCCCGGGAACGCGGCCTGATGTATCGCAAAACCATGCCCGCCAACGAGGGCATGCTGTTCGTCTTCGATGAGAAGGCCGGACATTGCTTCTGGATGAAAAATACCGACCTGCCGCTGTCGATCGCCTTCCTGGCCGATGACGGCTCCATCGTCAATATCGAGGACATGGCGCCCCAGACCGAGGACAACCACTGCCCGCGCGCAGCGGTGCGCTACGCGCTGGAGATGAACAAGGGATGGTTCGCGCAGAAGGGCCTGAAGGCCGGCGCGAAGATCGGCGGCCTGCCGCAGCCCAGATGATGGCCAAGCGCGGCAGCACGGCTGCCGCGCCAATTTGCGACAAGGTCAGTCGCGGAAGTTATTGAAGTCCAGCGGGGCTTCCGGAACATCCTTGCGCAGCAGCGCGATCACGCTCTGCAGATCGTCGCGCTTGGTACCGGTAACGCGCACCGCGTCGCCCTGGATGCTGGCCTGTACCTTGATCTTGCTGTCCTTGATCATCTTGACGATTTTCTTGGACAGGTCACCGGTGACGCCCTTCTTGATGGTGATGACCTGCTTGACCTTGTCGCCACCGATGCGCTCGGTCTTGCCGTAGTCCAGGAAGCGCACGTCGACATTGCGCTTGGCCATCTTGCTGATCAGCACGTCCTTGACCTGGCCGAGCTTGAAATCGTCATCGGCGAAAGCCGTGAGTTCGTTCTCCTTGTGCTCGACCCGCGAATCCGAACCCTTGAAGTCAAAGCGGTTCGTGATTTCCTTGTTGGCCTGCTCGACCGCGTTCTTCACCTCGATCATGTTCGCTTCGCACACTACGTCAAACGACGGCATTGCATTCTCCTTGTCTTGCTGCGTGTTGCTGTGTATTGCCACTTGCCCGCGGCAGTCCCGCAGGCTTTGTCCTGGGCGCGCGCCGGCTGGCGGCGGCGCTTACGTATAATCCAGCCTACCCTGCAGTCCGGTGCCGTCGACCACGGCGGCCGCCTCACCTTTCCCTTGCATGGCTGATTTCCACGAATTTTATCCCCTGCGCCGCCACAATTCATTCGGATTCGACGTACGCGCGCGCTTTGCGGCGCACGTGCGCAGCGAAAGCGACCTGCTGTGCGCGCTGGCCGATCCGCGCGCGCATGGCCTGCCCCTGGTTGTGCTTGGCGGCGGCAGCAATGTGGTCCTGACGCGGGACATCGACGCGCTGGTGCTGTTGATGGAAATCCCCGGCTACGCGGTGGCCGCCGGCGACGATGCCCACCTGGTGACGGCCGGCGCCGGCGAGAACTGGCATGCACTGGTCTGCCGCACCATTGCCGACGGCCTGCCAGGGCTCGAAAACCTGGCCCTGATTCCCGGCACCGCAGGCGCAGCGCCGATCCAGAATATTGGCGCCTACGGCGTTGAACTGCGCGAGCGCTTCGACAGCCTGCGCGCCTTCGACCGGCACAGCGGCGAATTCGTCCGCCTGACGCTGGAGCAATGCGAGTTTGCTTACCGGGACAGCCTGTTCAAGCGCGAGGGGCGTGACCGCTACATCATTACGGCTGTCACCCTGCGCCTGCCGCTGCCCTGGCAGCCGGTGCTGGGCTATGCGGAACTGGCGCGCGAACTGGCACAAGAGTCAGCCGCGGTGCCCACGGCGGATCGCATCCGCGAAGCGGTGATCGCGATCCGCACGCGCAAGCTGCCCGACCCTGCCCAAATCGGCAATGCAGGCAGCTTCTTCAAGAATCCCGTGGTTGCCCCCGGCCAGCGCGACGCGCTGCTGGCGCAGTACCCCAACCTGGTCAGCCATGTCCAACCCGATGGCAGCTACAAGCTGGCGGCCGGCTGGCTGATTGACCAGTGTGGATTCAAGGGGGTGAGCGACGGCCCGGTGGGCGTCTACGGCAAGCAAGCCCTGGTGCTGGTGCACCACGGCGGCGGCACGGGGCAGGACCTGCTGGCGCTGGCGCGTCGCATCGCCGATGCCGTGCAGGCCCGCTTCGGCGTGCGCATTGAGCCCGAGCCGGTGGTGCTTTAAGCCGCCCGGGCCATCGTACTCAGGCGAAGTGGCAGACGTAGTCCAGCGTTTCGGTCACTTCGATATCAAAGCTGCTGTCGCCGGGCACATTGAACTGCTGGCCGGCGCCATAGGTATTCCACTGATCTTCGCCAGCCAGCTTCACGCGGCACACGCCGGCATTGATTTCCATGATTTCCGGAGCGCCGGTGCTGAAGGTCAGCGCGGCGGGGAAGATGACGCCCAGCGTCTTGCGGGTGCCATCCGGGAACAGCACCGTGTGGCTGACGCACTTGCCGTCGAAGTACAGGTTGGCTTTCTTGACGACGGATACGTTGTCGAACTGGCTCACGCTATTTCTCCTTGATGCTTGGTTCTTGATGACTGGAATCTGGAATGTTCAATGGCGAGGCGGCGCAAAAAAGGGGCCATGACGGCCCCTCTTCTGCTGAGTGCTGACTGCCAGGGCCACGGTCCGAATTGGGCCGGGGCCTGAAGCCCGCCTTACTCGCCGCGCTGGCGGCGTGCGTTCTCGGCGATGCGCATGCGCAGCGCGTTCAGCTTGATGAAGCCGCCGGCGTCGGCCTGGTTGTAGGCGCCGCCATCATCGTCGAAGGTCGCGATGGTCTTGTCGAACAGCGTGTCCTTGGAGTCGCGCGCGACCACGATCACGTTGCCCTTGTACAGCTTGACGCGCACCCAACCGTTGACCTTGGCCTGCGTGTGGTCGATCAGCACCTGCAGCGCGCGGCGCTCCGGGCTCCACCAGTAGCCGTTGTAAATCAGGCTGGCGTAGCGCGGCATCAGGTCGTCCTTCAGGTGAGCCACTTCGCGGTCGAGCGTGATCGACTCGATGGCGCGGTGGGCCTTCAGGATGATGGTGCCGCCGGGGGTTTCATAGCAGCCACGGCTCTTCATGCCGACGTAGCGGTTTTCCACCAGGTCCAGGCGGCCGATGCCGTGCTTGCCGCCCAGGCGGTTCAGCTCGGTGAGCACTTCGGCCGGGGTCATGCGCTTGCCATTCAGGCCGACGATGTCGCCGCCCTCGAATTCGACGTCCAGGTACTCGGCCGCGTCCGGTGCGTTCTCGGGCGACACGGTCCAGCGCCACATGTCTTCCTCGGCCTCGGCCTTGGGGTCTTCCAGGTGGCGGCCTTCGAAGGAGATGTGCAGCAGGTTGGCGTCCATCGAGTACGGGGCGCCGCCCTTCTTGTGCTTCATGTCGATTTCGATGCCGGCCTTTTCAGCGTAGGCCAGCAGCTTTTCGCGGGACAGCAGGTCCCACTCGCGCCACGGCGCGATGACCTTCACGCCCGGCTCCAGACCGTAGTAGCCCAGTTCGAAGCGAACCTGGTCATTGCCCTTGCCGGTGGCGCCATGCGACACGGCGTCGGCGCCGGTGCTGCGCAGGATCTCGATCTGGCGCTTGGCGATCAGCGGACGCGCGATCGAGGTGCCCAGCAGGTACTCGCCTTCATAGACGGCGTTGGCGCGGAACATCGGGAAGACGAAATCGCGCACGAATTCTTCGCGCAGGTCGTCGATAAAGATGTTCTCCGGCTTGATGCCGAACTTGAGCGCCTTCTGGCGGGCAGGTTCGAGTTCCTCGCCCTGGCCGATGTCGGCGGTAAAGGTGACCACCTCGCATTGATAGGTGTCTTGCAGCCACTTCAGGATCACCGAAGTGTCCAGCCCGCCGGAGTAGGCGAGCACGACTTTCTTGATATCGCTCATGTTCGACTCGATGCGCAAAGTAAGCGTGGCCGGCGCTGACGCCGGACACGCGAAAAAGAATGCGGAAAAACCGCTATTTTGACACGTCCGCTCCGGCTTGGGCGGCACTTGCCGCCTTCATCCAGCGCTCAGCCAGCCTTCTGGCACCGGGTTGGCGTGCCGCATGTGCGCCAAACTTGGCGCGGTACGCTCAGGATCAGTAGCGCCCGCAGAGCAGGAATTCCATCAGGGCCTTCTGCACGTGCAGGCGGTTCTCGGCCTCTTCCCACACCACGCTCTTCGGGCCGTCGATGACAGCCGCCTCGACTTCCTCGCCGCGATGCGCCGGCAGGCAGTGCATGAAGAGCGCGTCGGGGTTGGCGCGATCCATCATGGCGGTGGTCACCATCCAGTTCTGGAAGGCGCGCTTGCGCGCGTCGTTCTCGGCTTCGTAGCCCATGCTGGTCCACACATCGGTGGTGACCAGGTCCGCGCCCTGGCAGGCGGTCAGCGGATCGTCGAACACCTTGACCAGGTGCGCGGCCGACGCCGGCACCATGGCCGGGTCGAGCTGGTAGCCGGGAGGCGCCGAGAAGTGGAAAGTAAAGCCGAGGCGCTCGGCCGCCTGGATCCAGGTGTAGGCCATATTGTTGGCGTCGCCGATCCAGGCCACCGTCTTGCCGCGGATGCTGCCGCGCTGCTCGATATAGGTGAAGACGTCGGCCAGCACCTGGCAGGGATGGTATTCATTGGTCAGCCCGTTGATCACCGGCACCCGCGAATGCGCGGCGAAACGCTCGATGATGTCCTGGCCGAAGGTGCGGATCATGATGATGTCGACCATGCGCGAGATCACCTGCGCCGCGTCTTCGATCGGCTCGCCGCGCCCGAGTTGCGAGTCGCGGGTATTGAGGAAGACGGCATGGCCACCCAGCTGGTGGATGCCGGCCTCGAACGACAAGCGCGTACGAGTCGAGTTTTTCTCGAAGATCATGGACAGCGTGCGGTCGTGCAGCGGATGCCATGTCTCGTAGTTCTTGAACTTGGTCTTCAGAATCCGTGCGCGGTCCAGCAGGTACTCGTACTCATCGGGAGTCAGGTCGCTGAACTGGAGGTAATGCTTGATCGAAGTTGGGCTCATAAAACAAAGAAGGCGGCTCGGTGGTGGCTTGGCCGCCATGAAGGGTTCATGACCTGACCGTGCCGCGGAGCCGCCTTTCGCGTCGCTTACGCAATTTAACTGTAAGAATCATAAGGGATTATTGTGGCTTTGGCGAGCGTGGGCCGCGTGCCGCACGGCACGGAGGCTTATGCGCGAGTCTTATATAAGATATAATACTGGCTGATTCACGCGGGGCCCGGCATATCCATGCCACCGCCCGCTGCCGGCATCAAAAGTGCCCCCGCCGACACCGACGCCCCGCCGCCATGGCCTGGAATGAAACGAACCAATTGTTTCCTGGCCGCGTCAAACGGGCTCCCGTTTGGTCAGTCTGGCGGGTTTACCGTCGAGTCAACCGTACTATCCCCGCAGTCCAATGAATCCCACAGTTCGCGAATATTTCATCCAAGGCATCACCAAGGAAGGCAAGACCTTCCGTCCAAGCGACTGGGCTGAACGGCTGTGCGGCGTGATGGCGCAATTCCGTCCCGAAGGCGACACCGGCGATCCCCGCATCACCTATTCGCCTTACGTGCGGCCCATGATCGCGGGCGGCGTGAAAAGCGTGGTGGTCGATGCGCGACTGCGTGACATCGAGCCCAAGGCGCTCGACTTCGTCCTCAACTTCGCCCGCGACAACAACCTGCAACTGGTCGAAGCCTGCTCACTGGAGTAAGCCCGCACCGCCGCATGCCGCGGCTGCACCGCGGCCCTCCCGCACCGGCAGCACCGGTAACGCGCGGGCCAAAGCAGAAGACAAAAAAAGCTCGTCAGATGACGAGCTTTTTTTCGGGTAAGTCATCGCTAGACGACGCACCCCACCAACGGACTACCGGGCCAAGCCCCCGACAGCCACCGAAGCGACGCGGTAAGGCAAAATGCCCGGCATGCCGCCGGAAGGCGCCTGGCACTTGGCCCGGCGCCGGCAACTGCTATCAGGCAGCCATCGACTTGATGGCGGACGACAGGCGCGACTTGTGACGTGCAGCCTTGTTCTTGTGCACGATCTTCTTGTCGGCGATAGCGTCGATGATCGATTGCGAGTTCTTGAAGATCTCGGCAGCAGCAGCCTTGTCGCCGGCTTCGATAGCCTTGCGGACAGCCTTGACAGCGGTACGCAGACGCGAACGCAGGCTGGAGTTGTGGGCGTTCTGGGCGACGGCCTGGCGCGCGCGCTTGCGAGCTTGTGCGGAATTTGCCATTTAAGTAGATTTCCTGAATTCAGATGCGTGCCCAACGGAAGGACGGAGCAAACCGCGGACACAATTAAGTGCACATCAAGCGACCCGGGATGCACTGGCACACGAATCCGGAACGCAACTAGCCTTGTGAATCGGCAATTATACACACAAGAAAAAGCGGCTGGCAAGCCGAGCCACGACCCATGTGAGACGGGGTGACGCAAAGGCCAATATACGGGCACCAGCGAGGCCGAACCGTATAATACGCGCCACACCGGCCCCGCCCTGCGTGGCCTCGATGCAACTTTGGGACGTGCCCGACGTCTGAACCCGGTTCGCACCGGCGGTCCGATCCAAGCTGCCGCCGCCTCCCCTTTGCCGCCGACCGATCTTGAACCTGCTCAAAGCGCTCGCCACCATCAGCAGCCTGACGATGCTGTCGCGCATCACCGGCCTTATCCGCGAGATCCTGATCGCCCGTGCCTTTGGCGCTTCGGACATGACCGACGCCTTCAACGTGGCGTTCCGCATTCCCAACCTGCTGCGCCGCATCTTCGGCGAGGGCGCATTCTCGCAAGCCTTCGTGCCGATCCTGGGTGAATACCATAGCAAGCGCGGCGAGGCCGAGACCCGTGCGCTGATCGATTCGGTTGCCACGGTCATGACCTGGGTCCTGATGGGCGTCTCGCTACTCGGCGTGATCGGCGCCCCGCTCGTGATGATGGTGGTCGCCACGGGCTTCCGCCAGCATGGCGGCGAAACCTACGACGCCGCGGTCTTCATGACCCGCGTGATGTTTCCCTACATCGGCCTGATCTCGCTGGTGGCGCTGGCCTCCGGCATCCTCAATACCTGGCGCCGCTTCGCCATGCCCGCCTTCACGCCGGTGCTGCTCAATCTCTGCCTGATCGTAGCCGCGCTGTTCGTCGGCCCGCATATGGCGCAGCCGATCTACGCGCAGGCCTGGGGGGTGCTGGTGGGCGGCATCCTGCAACTGGCGGTGCAGATTCCGGCGCTCCGGCGGCTGGGCGTGATGCCGCGCCTGCGCTTCAACCTGCGCGCGGCCTGGGCCGAACCAGGCGTGCGCCGCGTCATGCGGCAGATGGCACCGGCGCTTCTGGCGGTCTCGGTGGCTCAGATCAGCCTGATCATCAATACCAACATTGCCTCCCGCCTGGCCGCCGGCAGCGTGTCCTACCTGACCTACGCCGACCGCCTGATGGAATTCCCGACGGCGCTGCTGGGCGTGGCGCTGGGCACCATCCTGCTGCCGAGCCTGTCGAAAGCCAGCGCCGAGGACAACCGGGCCGAATATTCCGGCCTGCTCGACTGGGGCCTGCGCCTGACGTTCCTGCTGGCCGTGCCGTGCGCGGTCGGACTGTTCGTCTTTGGCGCGCCGCTGACCGCGGTGCTGTTCAACTATGGCAAGTTCGACGCCCATGCGGTGGAGATGACCCGGCAGGCGCTGGTTTCCTACGGCACCGGCCTGCTCGGCCTGATCCTGATCAAGATCCTGGCGCCGGGCTTCTATGCCCGCCAGGACATCCGCACCCCGGTCAAGATCGCCTTGCTGGTGCTTGTGATCACGCAGTTGTCCAACTACGTCTTCGTGCCGCGCTTCGGCCACGCCGGCCTGGCGCTATCGATCAGCTTCGGCGCCACTGTCAACGCCCTGCTGCTGTTCCTGGGACTACGCAAGCGCGGCTTCTACAAGCCGGCCAAGGGCTGGTGGCTGTTCCTTGCCCAGTTGCTGACCGCCGTGACGCTGCTGGCCGGCATGCTGCTCTGGTTCGCCCGCAACTTCGACTGGGTCGGCCTGGGCGCCACGCCGTTGCTGCGCATCGCGCTGCTGGCCTCGTGCCTGGTACTTGCGGCGGTCGTCTACTTCGGTACACTGTGGCTCATGGGGCTGAGATACTCCGCTTTCAAGCGGAGAGCCGGCTAAGAGGCCCCCGCCTGCCAATCCAGCCAGTCGCGCCAGCGCGGCGCAAGGGCTGCGGCAGCGCGCGGTGCAGGGTCAAGGCAACTGAGGTTGTGTCAGAATGAGACGAAGCGGTTCTGCCCAGCAGGCAGGCGGACGCGGACGATGCCAATGCACCGTCCGGGAACGCCAGCCATGCCGCCAGTTTCGATCTCGAACAGCCGCCAGGCCGCATTCAGGAAAGCCGCAATGACAACCACGAAAGTCCTGGAATACTTTGCCAGTCTCGTGGCGGACGAGGACGGTATCCCGCTTACCGAGACGGTGCTCTCGATCGCCCAGGACGCCTACCCGGACCTGGACCTGCAAGCCGAACTGGCCATGCTCGACATGCTCGCGGTTCGCCTGAAGCGACGGATCGCCGAAGGCACGCCGGCCATCCAGCGCATGCGCCTGCTCAACCATTTCTTCTACCGCGACCTGGGCTTCGGCGCCAACGCGAACGACTATTACGATCCCGACAACTCCTACCTGAACGTCGTGCTCAAGCAGCGGCGCGGCATCCCGATCTCGCTGGCGGTGCTCTATATGGAGTTGGGCCAGCATATCGGCCTGCCGCTCAAGGGCGTGTCCTTCCCCAACCATTTCCTGGTGCGGATGTCGATTCCCGCCGGCGAGGTGGTGGTGGACCCGCTCACCGGCGAGACGCTGTCGAAGGAGCAGTTGCAGGAGATGCTCGACCCGCACCTGGAGCGCGAGGGCATCGCCGATCCCAACGAGGTGCCGCTGGGCCTGTTCCTGCAGGTGGCGAGCCACCGTGAGATCGTGGCGCGCGTGCTGCGCAATCTCAAGTCGATCTATCTGCAGGAATCGCGCTGGCAGCGCTTGCTGGCGGTACAGAACCGCCTGGTGATCTTGTTGCCAGGCTCGATCGAGGAAGTGCGGGACCGCGGCCTGGCCTATGCCAACCTGGAGTGCTTCCGGCCGGCGCTGGCCGACCTGGAAGCCTACGTGATGGCGCGCCCGGATGCGGCCGATACCACCCAGATCCGCGACCGCATGCCAGCGTTGCGCATGATGAGCCGCAGCGTGAACTGAAGCCCGGGCAGGGGCAGGCCCCGGCCTGCCCCGTCGCTCAGGAAGGACGGCGCTTGCCGCCGCGCACGAGCTTCCACAACCCGCCCAGCACCAGCGGCACGACCGCCGCGCCGATGCCAGCCAGCACAATCAGGTTCAGGTATTGCTTGATGAACGGCAGGTTGCCGAAGAAATAACCGGCAAACACCAGGCCCAGGACCCAGGCCATCGCACCAATCACGTTGAACATCTGGAACTTGGCGAACGTCATCTGCGACACGCCGGCGACGAACGGCGCAAAAGTACGCACGATCGGCAGGAAACGGGCCATGACCAGCGTCTTGCCACCGTGGCGCTCGTAGAAATCGTGGGTTTTGCGCAGTGCCTGCTGGTCCAGGAAGCGCCAATGGCCGTCGAACACCTTCGGGCCGACCCAGCTTCCCACCAGGTAGTTGACCGTATTGCCGCCAATCGCCGCCACCAGCAGCAGGCCGACCAGCACCCACTCATTCATGGCATGCGTGGCGCAAAAGGCGCCGGCGATGAAGAGCAGTGAATCGCCCGGCAGGAAAGGCAACACCACCAGGCCTGTCTCCGCAAGGACAATGGCAAAGAGGATGGCATAGACCCACGCACCGTAGTTCTCGATGACGGTGCCGAGGTATTTGTCGACATGCAGCAACATGTCTAGAAACTGCAATACGATATCCAATTCGATCCCCATTCTGAATTCAGCCGACATCATACAAGACCGGACCGACTCCAAAGTCACCTGATCCGACGCCAATGTGCTTGTCCCGCGCGCGCGGGCCTGCAGCGCGCCCACGTATAATTCCGCCCATGCCTGCCCAAGACCCGCGCCCCGCCCAGCCACCCCGTCCTATCCGCCCCCTGCCCGACCAGTTGATCAGCCAGATCGCGGCCGGCGAGGTGGTGGAACGCCCCGCCTCGGTGGTCAAGGAACTGCTCGAGAACGCGCTGGACGCCGGCGCCACCCAGCTCAATATCCGGCTGGAAGAAGGCGGTGTGCGGCGCATCGTGATCGCGGACAACGGCTGTGGCATCCCTGCCGCCGAACTGCCGGTCGCGCTGATGCGCCACGCCACCAGCAAGATCGCCTCGCTGGACGAACTGGAATCGGTGCTCACGCTGGGCTTTCGCGGCGAGGCGCTGGCCTCGATCGCTTCGGTTTCCGAATTGACCCTGACCAGCCGCACCGCCAGCGATTCGCATGCGACACAGGTGATCGCCGACACCGGCGAAGTGCAGCCCGCGTCCGGCGGCGTGGGCACCACCGTCGACGTGCAGCACCTTTACTTCAACACGCCAGCGCGCCGAAAGTTCCTTAAATCGGAACAAACCGAGTTCGGCCATTGCCTGGAGATGGTGCGGCGCGCGGCGCTGGCACGGCCGGACGTGGCCATCTCGGTCCATCACAATGGCAAGCCGATGGAGCACTGGAATGCCGGCGATGTCGCCACGCGCACGGGCCAGGTGCTCGGCGCCGACTTCGCCAACGCCCGCCTGCCCCTGGATGAGGAAGCCGGCAACCTGCACCTGTACGGATTTGCCGGGCTGCCCACCGCCTCGCGCGGGCGTCCCGACCAGCAGTTCTTCTTCGTCAACGGCCGCTACGTCCGCGACAAGCTGCTCACCCACGCCGTGCGCAGCGCCTACCAGGACGTGCTGCACGGCGATCGCTTCCCGTCCTACGTGCTGTGCATGGACCTGCCGCCCGAGATGGTGGATGTCAACGTGCACCCGTCCAAGATCGAAGTGCGTTTCCGTGAATCGCGCGCGGTGCACCAGTTCGTCTACCACGCCGTGCAGCGCTGCCTGGCGCGCCAGGCGGGCGAACAGGGCGACAGCCTGCATACCGCGTCCGATGTGGACGATACTCCCGCGGGGGAACGCCTTGGCGGCCCCGGCGGTTTCCCGGGCGCACGCGGCATTGGCGGTGGTTCCGGAGCTTCCGGCGGCTTCGGTGGATCAGGCAGGAGCGGCGGCATGGGTGGCGGTGGCGCCAGCCCGCGCCCGTGGGTGGACTACACGGCCACCGCGCGCCAGACCGAACTCGGCGTTGCCCAGCCCCGCCAGGCCTACCTCGGCATGGTCCGCGATGCGATCCAGCCGGGCAACGGATTTTCGCGCGCCTCCGCCGGCCCTGCCAGCACGCCCCCGGCCTGGATGGCCGATGCGCAGGCCGCCCGCGAGAACGACCCGCCTGGCCTGCTCGAGCAGCTTCCACGGCAGGAATTCACCGAGGACGATGCCAGCCCGCTGGGCTATGCCATCGCGCAGCTGCACGGCATTTATGTACTGGCGCAGAACGCGCGCGGCCTGGTGCTGGTGGATATGCACGCCGCCCACGAGCGCATCCTGTACGAGCAGATCAAGACCGCTCTGGAAACGCGTGAGCTGGCGGTGCAGTCGCTGCTGATCCCGGTCACGCTGACGGCCAGCGCGGTGGAGATCGGCACTGCCGAGGAGCACCAGGAAACCCTCACCCTGCTCGGCTTCGACATCGCTCAGGTCTCGCCCACCACGCTGGCGATTCGCGCCATCCCGTCCCTGCTCAAGCAGGCCGACACTGAAGCCCTGGCGCGCGACGTGCTGCGCGACCTGCACGCCTTCGGCGGCTCGCGCGTACTGGTCGAACGCCAGAACGAACTGCTCGCGACCCTGGCCTGCCACAGCGCGGTGCGCGCCAACCGCAAGCTCACGCTGGAAGAGATGAACGCGCTGCTGCGCCAGATGGAACAGACCGAGCGCGCCGACCAGTGCAACCATGGACGGCCCACCTGGGTGCAGTTGTCGGTGGCCGAACTCGACCGCCTGTTCCTGCGCGGCCAATAGACTGCCGTGCCACAGCCCGCCGCCAGTTCCGCCACCCCGGTTCCCTCCGCCTTGAACGCCGCACCAGCTCCCGCAAGCCTCGGCGCAGACCACCCGCCCGTGGTCTGCCTGCTCGGCCCTACCGCCTCCGGCAAGACCGCCGCCGCGCTGGCGCTGGCGGCGCAAGCCCCGATCGAGATCATCAGCCTGGACTCGGCGCTGGTCTACCGCGAGATGGACATCGGCACCGCCAAGCCCTCGCCGGCCGAGCTCGCCGCGGTGCCGCACCACCTGATCGACATCATCGACCCGGCCGACAGCTACTCCGCCGCCCAGTTCGTCACCGATGCCGAGCGGCTGATCGGCGAGATCCGCGCGCGCGGCAGCGAGCCGCTGATTGTCGGGGGGACCATGCTGTACTACAAGGCCCTGACCCAGGGCCTGAACGACCTGCCGCAAGCCGACCCGGCGCTGCGCGCGGAACTCGACGCGCTGGCCGCCGAGCGCGGCTGGCCGCTGCTGCACGCCATGCTGGCCGAAGTCGACCCGGTGACCGCGGCACGGCTGGCGCCCAACGATGCCCAGCGCATCCAGCGCGCGCTGGAGATCCACCGGCTGTCCGGACAACCAATGTCGGCGCTGCTGGCACGGCAAGCCGGCGAACGCACCTTTGCCGGCGCCGCCGACCGCCGCTATCGCGTGATCGCGCTGGAGCCTTCCGACCGCGCGGTACTGCACGCGCGCATCGCCACCCGCTACGATGCCATGCTGGCCGGCGGCTTTATCGACGAAGTGGAACGGCTGCGCGCGCGCGGCGACCTGCAGCCGACGCTGCCATCCATCCGCTGCGTAGGCTACCGCCAGGTGTGGGAGTACCTGGATGGCGAGACCGACTTCGCCACCATGCGCGAACGCGGCCTGGCGGCTACCCGCCAGCTCTGCAAGCGCCAGCTCACCTGGCTGCGCAGCACGCCCGAGCGCGAAGTGGTGGACTGCCTGGCGACGGATTACGTCACGCAAGTGGCACGACTGGCAAGGATTGGGCAGGCATAGGCCAGATGTGACGAATAGGCGATAATCGCGTTTTATTACCTGCCGATGCGTCAAACCCGCCATGCCCACCTCCGATTTCGTACTACGCCCCGCCACGCCTGACGACTGCGAAAGCTTGCTCGCGCTGATCACGGGACTGGCCGAATACGAGAAACTCACCCACCTGATCGAAGCCACGCCGGAAAAACTGCGCGAAGCCCTGTTCGGCGCGCGCCCGCATGCCGAGGCCGTGCTGGTGGAGGTGCCGGGCGCGCAAGGCGCGAAGGCGGTGGGCTTTGCCTTGTTCTTCCACAACTTCTCGACCTTCCTGGCCAAGCCCGGGCTGTATCTGGAAGACCTTTATGTCGACCCGGCCTGGCGTGGCCACGGGCTGGGCAAGATGTTGCTCAAGCATCTTGCGGCGCTGGCGGTGGAACGCGGCTGCGGCCGCTTCGAATGGAGCGTGCTGGACTGGAACACGCCGTCGATCGAGTTTTACCGCGCGATGGGCGCGGACGTGATGCCGGACTGGCGGATTTGCCGGGTTACAGGGGAGGCGCTGACGAAGCTGGGCGCGGCCGGGTAGGGCCGCCACTGCGCCCCGCGCAAACGAAAACGGCACATGCCCAAGCATGTGCCGTTTTGCGTTGGAAGCAGACCGCTCAGACGACGATGGTCTGCGCCTGGCCTTCTTCGCGCTCGCGGATCTCGCCGATCTGCCACACGGTTTCACCAGCCGCCTGCAGATGACGGATGGCGCGGTCGGCGTCTTCCTTGGCAACGATCACCACCATGCCGATGCCGCAATTGAACACGCGGTGCATTTCGTCGTCGGCCACGTTGCCTTGCGCCTGCAGCCACTGGAACAGCGGCGGCAAGGTCCAGGCGTCGCGCTGCAGCACGGCGGTCACGCCCTGCGCCAGCACGCGCGGCACGTTTTCGGTCAGGCCGCCGCCGGTGATGTGAGCCATGCCCTTGACCGGCAGCGTCTCGATCAGCGACAGCAGCGGCTTCACGTAGATGCGGGTGGGGGCCATGATGGCGTCCTGCAGGCGCTGGCCGTGGAAGTCGGCGTTCAGGTCCGGCTTGGCCACTTCGATGATCTTGCGCACCAGCGAGTAGCCGTTGGAGTGCGCGCCCGACGAAGCCAGGCCCAGCACCACGTCGCCCGGCACGATGGTGCTGCCGTCGATGATGCGGCTCTTTTCCACCGCGCCGACTGCAAAGCCGGCCAGGTCGTATTCGCCGTCGGGGTACATGCTCGGCATCTCGGCGGTCTCGCCGCCGATCAACGCGCAGCCGGACAGCTCGCAGCCCTGGGCGATGCCCTGGATCACGGTAGCGGCGGTATCCACGTCCAGCTTGCCGCAGGCGAAGTAGTCGAGGAAGAACAGCGGTTCGGCACCCTGCACCAGGATGTCGTTGACGCTCATGGCCACCAGATCCTGGCCCACGGTGTCGTGGCGGTTAAGCTGGAAGGCCAGCTTGAGCTTGGTGCCGACGCCGTCGGTGCCGGACACCAGCACCGGCTCCTTGTACTTCTTGGACAGTTCGAAGAGCGCGCCGAAGCCCCCGATGCCGGCCATCACGCCCTCGCGCATGGTGCGCTTGGCGAACGGCTTGATGCGGTCGACGAGCGCGTCGCCCGCGTCGATATCGACGCCGGCATCGCGGTAGGAAAGGCCTGCCTGGCCGGAAGTGGGGGATGCGCTCATGGGAACCTGCTTTTCCTGGAGTATGAAGTGAGTAATGCGGCGCTCACGACGGCGATTTGCGGCCGCGAGTCCAGTAGAATCGCAATTTTAACGGATACAGGCTTCCGGCTTCCAGTTTCCGGTGTCCCGCGTCATGAAGTGTTGCCCCCAGCCCTTACCGATGAAGACAATTTTGGCAGCCTCCCGCCGTCCCGCCAGCGCCATCCAGATGGTCAGCGCCGGACTGCCGCGACGCGTTTACCCGATAGCTGACCTTTACCCCAAGTAACCGATAAGCCATGTTTCCCCGCCCCAAGCAGCTTTCGCTTGAACTTGGCAGTCCGCCGCCGTCGACCTTCGAGAATTTTTTCGTGGCCGCCAACCGCGAGCCCGTGCAACGCCTGCACGATCTCGCCGCCGCGGTGGCCCAGGAGCGCGCCGCCGACCGCCTGATCTACCTGTGGGGCGAGGTGGGCTCGGGCCGCACCCATTTGCTGCACGCGGTCTGCGACAGCGGCTACCAGGCCGGCATCAGCTGCCGCTACCTGAGCCCGCATCATGCCTTGTCGGATTTCATCTTCGACCCGAGCTGCCAGCTCTACACCGTGGACGATGTGGAGCTGCTCGACGAAGCGCGCCAGATCGCCGTATTCTCGCTCTACAACGAGGTCCGGGCCCACGTGCGCACCGCCATCGTGGTGGCCGGCAGCCAGGCACCGCTGGCCATGCCGGTGCGCGAGGACCTGCGCACCCGGCTGGGCTGGGGCCTGGTCTACCAGCTCGCGCCGCTGTCGGACGAAGACAAGATGACGGCGCTGGTGCAGGCTGCGCGCGAACGCGGCCTGCAGCTTTCGCCGGAAATCCCGCACTGGCTGGTCACGCGCAAATACCGCGACATGCCCAGCCTGATGGCGCTGCTGGACGCGCTGGACACCTATTCGCTGGAGCGCAAGCGCGCCGTCACCCTGCCCTTGCTGCGGGAAATGTTTGCCGAGTTGCGGGAGTGAGCGCGGGCTGCCGGCACGGCGCGCACGGCACTTGGCATGTCCCGTGCTTGTATTCGTTGCCAGCCGGTCACGTTAAAGAAACGGCCACAGTCACGTTAATGTAAAATCGCCGCCCATGAATCTGGCATTGTTCGACCTCGACCACACCTTGCTCCCGACCGACAGCGACCACGAATGGGGCCGCTTCCTCGTGCGCCTGGGCGCTGTCGACGAGGAATCCTACCGCCGCAGGAACGATGAGTTCTACGGCCACTACAAGGCTGGCACCCTGGATATCCAGGCTTTCCTGCGTTTCGCGCTGGCGCCGCTGGCGGCCAACCCGCGCGACCGGCTCGAAGCGTGGCGGGGTCAGTTCATGCGGGAAGTGATCGATCCGGTGATGACGCCGCAGGCGCGGGCGCTGGTCTACAAGCATCTCGACGCCGGCGACCTGTGCGCGGTAGTCACCGCCACCAACAGCTTCGTCACCGCCCCGATCGCGGCGGCCTTTGGCATCAAGCACCTGGTCGCCACCGAGCCGGCCACCGCCAACGGCAAGCCCGACGGCGCCTTCACCGGCGAAGTCGCAGGCATTCCATGCTTCCGCGAGGGCAAGATCGCCCGCGTCGAAACCTGGCTCAAGAGCATGGGCACCCAATGGGATGCCTTCGAAAACACCACCTTCTACAGCGATTCGGCCAACGACCTGCCGCTACTGGAAAAGGTCAGCGAACCGATCGCCGCCAACCCGGACGATCGCCTGCGTCACCACGCCGCCGCGGCCGGCTGGCGCATCATGGATCTGTTCTGACGTGATCAAGAAGCTAATCAACCGGCTGCTCGGCAAGCCGGGCACCCAGCAGCGCCCCACCAAACGCCGCGGCGGACGCGCCCATACGCCGAATATCGTTGCGCATGCCGAGCACCAGATCGACCAGTCGCTGATCTCGCGCAACGCCATCAAAGTCACCTCCACGCTGCAGCAGGCGGGCTACCAGGCCTTTATCGTCGGCGGCGCGGTGCGCGACCTGTTGCTGGGCATCAAGCCCAAGGACTTCGACGTCGCCACCAACGCCACGCCCGACCAGGTGCAGGCGCTGTTCCGCCGCTCGCGCATCATTGGCCGGCGCTTCCAGATCGTGCACGTGACCTTCTACGGCGGGCGCGATCAGGAGATCATCGAGGTCTCCACCTTCCGCGCGCTGGTCGACGCGGTTGCCAGCGAGACCCTGCCCGAAGGGCGCCGTCTCAAGCGCGCGGAGCTCGACAGCAAGACCCACGCGATCGACGCCTTCGGACGCGTGCTGCGCGACAACGTATGGGGCTCGCAGGCGGAAGACGCGGAACGCCGCGACTTCACCATCAATGCGATGTACTACGATCCGGCCGAGCAGACGGTGTATGACTACCACCACGGCATGGAAGACATCCGCGCGCGCACGCTGCGCATGATCGGCGACCCGGTCACGCGCTACCGCGAAGATCCCATCCGCATGCTGCGCGTAGTGCGTTTCGCCGCCAAGACCGGTTTCACCATCGACGAGGAAACCCGCCAGCCGATCGCCGACCTCGCCTCGCTGATCCATAACGTGCCCAGCGCGCGCCTGTTCGACGAGATGCTCAAGCTGCTGATGTCCGGCCACGCATGGGCCTCGCTGCAGGAGTTGCGCAAGGCCGGCCTGCACCGCGGCCTGCTGCCGCTGCTGGACGTCGCGCTGGAGCAGCCGATGGGCCAGCGCTTCGTGCAGCTGGCGCTGGACAACACCGACCAGCGCGTGCAGGTCGGCAAGCCGGTGTCGCCGGGCTTCCTGTTCGCCGCGCTGCTGTGGCACCACGTGCTGCAGCGCTGGACCACGCTGCGCGAGGAAGGCGAGCACGCCATCGCCGCGCTCAATATCGCGATGGACGATGTGCTGGAGCGCCAGACCGGCCAGCTCGCCATCCAGCGCCGCTTTGTCACCGACATGCGGGACATCTGGGGCATGCAGCCGCGCTTCGAGAAGCGCGTGGGCCGCATGCCGTTCCGCCTGATCGAATCGCCGCGCTTCCGCGCCGGGTTCGACTTCCTCTACCTGCGCTGCCAGTCCGGCGAGCAGCCGGCCGAGCTGGCGCAGTGGTGGCAGGATTTCCAGGACGCCGATAGCCATGGCCGCGAGGACCTGATCGATGCCGTGCGCCCGGTGCGCGGTGGCGGCAGGCAAGGCGGCGGCGGCAGCGGCGGCGCCGAGGGCGGCGAGCCGGCCGACGATGGCGAAGGCGGCGCTCCGGCGCGCAAGAAGCGCCGCAGGCGCAGTCCGCGGAAATCGGATACAGTTTCTTCGCGGAGTGATTTGGACGCGAGCCCGGATTCCGGCTCCACTGCAGACCGGAAAGCCGGCAAGGTACGCGTCCAGCCGGAGGAATCGTAATGACACTTGCCTTTATCGGCATCGGAGCCAACCTGGGCGACGCCCGGCAAGCCCTGAAAGATGCCATCGTATGCCTGGCCCAGCAGGTCGGCATCACGGTGATGGCGAGATCATCGCTCTATCGCACGGCTCCGGTCGATGCGACGGGCGGCGACTATTACAACGCGGTGGTCAAGGTGGAAACCTCGTTCACCGCTGCGCAGCTGCTGCGTATCTGCCACCACATCGAGGACCAGTTCGGGCGCGAACGGCCATTCCGCAACGCGCCGCGCACCCTCGACCTGGACCTGCTGGTGTTCGGCGACGAGATCCACCAGGATGAAAAGCTCGTGGTGCCGCATCCGCGCGTGGCCGAGCGCGCCTTCACGCTGGTGCCCCTGCTCGAACTGGATGCCGGCCTGGTCATCCCGGGACTTGGCCCCGCGGCGGATTACCTGGCTGCGGTCAGCGGGCAGCGTGTCGAGAAAGTCTCGTTCTGCCAATGCACGCGGCAGCGGGATGCGCGCGACGCTTCCTGATGCCATGACCGGCCCAGGCCAGCCGGCCCCGCTTCATCCGCCCTCTTAGCCTGGCATCAGCCGACCGGACCCGCCCATGCTCGAACACCTGCGCCGCATTGTGGTGGAAGGCCCCATCGGGGCCGGCAAGACCGCGCTCGCGCAACGCCTGGCGCAAACCCTGCGTACCGGCGAGCTGCTCGACGCGGCACGCGAAAACCCCTTCCTCGAACGCTATTACCGCGAGCCAGCGCGTTACGCGCTGCCGCTGCAGCTTTCGCTGATGAACCAGCGCGCGCAGCAGCTCCAAACCTGGCAGGCGGCATTGCTGGCGGGACAGCGCATGGTGGCGGATTTCCTGTACACCAGGAGCCGTCTCTACGCCGGGCTGACCTTGCCCGAGGACGAACTGGCGCTGTACGACGCCCTTGCCGCGCGCCTGCCAGCCCAGGGCCAGCGCGTGGACCTGGTCATCGTGCTGCAGGCCTCGCCTGCCCTGCTGCGCGAGCGGATCGCGCGCCGCAACGCGCCCGGCGAGTCCAGCATCGACGAAGCCTATCTGGAGCGCCTGTCCGACGCCTACGGCGAGCTGTTCCATCGCTACGACGAGGCGCCGGTAATGATCGTCGACACGGCCCACTTCAGCCCGGTAGACAACGACGCCGATTTCCGTACACTACTGTCGCGCATCGAAAACATGCGCGGCCGCAAGGCCTTTCTCAATCTCGCTGCGCCCTGACAGGTTCCCGCCTGCCAGCCTTAACCATAACGACAACAGTCGCTGCCGCGAAGCCAGCGCCCGTCCAGATCGGGCCGCGTACCTCGCTGCGAAGCAAACTGAAGGGGGCAAAAGCCTTGCCGCAAGGATGCAGATGCGCTGATGCACTGAGCTTGGATGCACTGCGGCATTGCGGCCGGCCCGACTCCCGTCTCTCTACCGGCCCAACGTCATGAGTTACCTCCTCGACCCCTCCCGCAAGACCGTCACCATCCCCAGGCTGCAGGCCATGCGCGCCGCCGGCGAAAAAATCGCCATGCTGACCGCGTACGACTCCAGCTTCGCCGCGCTGCTCGACTACTGCGGGGTCGAGGTGCTGCTGGTCGGCGACTCCCTCGGCAATGTCATGCAAGGCCAGCAGACCACGCTGCCCGTGACGCTGGAGCACGTGGTCTATCACACCGAATGCGTGGCGCGCGGCAACCAGAGCGCCCTGCTGGTGGCGGACCTGCCGTTCGGCACCTACCCCACCCCGGAAGCCACCTACGCCAGCGCCGTGGCGCTGATGCGGGCCGGCGCGCACATGGTCAAGCTGGAGGGCGGCGACTGGCTCGCGCCCACTGTCAAATTCCTGGTCGAGCGCAGCATCCCGGTGTGCGCCCACATCGGCCTGACGCCACAATCGGTGCACGCGCTGGGCGGCTTCAAGGTACAAGGCAAGACCGACGAGAGCGCCGCGCAACTCAAGCGCGATGCGCTCGCGCTACAGGCAGCGGGCGCCCAGCTGATCGTGATGGAAGCGGTGCCGGCAGCGGTGGCTGGCGTAGTCACCGGCTTGCTGACCATCCCGACCATCGGCATCGGCGCCGGCGCGGATTGCTCGGGCCAGGTGCTGGTACTGCAGGACATGATCAACGTCTACCCAGGCCGCAAAGCCAAGTTCGTACGCAACTTCATGGATGGCGCCAGCTCGATCGAGGCTGCGGTACGCGCCTATGTGGCGGCCGTGAAGGACGGCAGCTTCCCCGCCGTCGAGCACACCTTCTCGGCCTGACCGGCCGGCTCCGGACATGGAGATCGGTGCCGCCACAGCTACGGCCTTCCATCTGCTGGCCAGCGGCGACGGCGCCTTGTGGTTCATCGTCTGGACCTCGCTGGTGGTGGCCGTGCTGGGGCTGGCGCTCGCCACCGTGCCCGCCATCGGCGCGGCCTACCTGATCGCCACCCACGATTTTCCCGGCCGCCGGGTAGTCGTGGTGGTGGCGCAGGCCTTCCTTTCCTTCCCGACCGTGCTGGTCGGGCTGATCCTGTATCTGCTGTTCACCCGCCAGGGACCGCTGGGCGATTTTTCATTGTTGTTCACCCGTAGCGGCATGGTCTTCGGGCAGGCGGTGATCGGCTTCCCGGTGGTCCTGGCCTTTGCCCTGTCCACCCTGCAGGGGGCGGACGTTCGCCTGCGTGAAACGGCGTGGGTGCTGGGCGCTGGCCGCTGGCGGACCTTCTTTACGGTGCTGCGCGAGCTGCGCTTTGGCCTGATGGCAGCGCTGGTGGCCGGATTTGGGCGGGTCATTGCCGAAGTCGGCTCCGCGCTGATGATCGGCGGCAATATCGAAGGCGCTACCCGAACCATCACCACCGCCATCGCGCTGGAAACCAGCAAGGGCGAATTTGCCCAGGGCATCGCGCTGGGCATCGTACTGGTGGCGCTGGCACTGCTGGTGAATGTGATGCTGGCGTGGCTGCAAGGCGCGGGAGGATTTCGCCGATGAGCACACTGCCCGCACGCCAGACTCCCGACGGACACGCGCTGCCGCCTGCGCAATTGCCCCCGCTGCTGACCGTGCGCGGCCTGCGGCGGCAGGTCGGCGCACGGTGTCTGTTCGACATCGGTGAACTGGCCTTTCCCCGCGCCGCCGCCGTGGTGCTGACCGGTGTCAACGGCGCCGGCAAGACCACGCTGCTGCGCATGGTGGCGGGGCTGGAGCGCGCGCCCGGTGCCAGGGTGTCCTGGACCGGTGCGGACGGCCAGCCGCACGAGGCGGCGCTCGATCCGCTGCCGGCGGCGCTGCGGCAGCGCATCGCCTATCTCCACCAGCATCCCTACCTGTTTCGCACCTCGGTACGGGAGAATATTGCCTACGGCCTGAAAACCCGCGGCCTGGCCGCCGACGAGATCCGGCGGCGCGTGGGAGCCGCGCTGGGCTGGGCCGGCATCACGCATGTGCAGAACACCGCGCCCGAACGCCTGTCCGGCGGCGAGATACAGCGCGTGGCGCTGGCACGCGCCAAAGTGCTGGAGCCCGACTTGCTGCTGCTGGATGAACCCACCTCCAGCCTGGACGGCCACGCGCGCGAACAGGTGATCGCACTGGTGCGCGAACTGGCCGCCGAGGGCCGCACCGTGGTGATGATCTGCCACGACCGCGACCTGATCAACCTGCCGGGCGTGGTGCGCTGGAAGCTCACCGACGGACGCCTGGATACGCGCCATCGCTGAGCGGCCGGATCAGTCCTCCGGGCGCAATTCCGCCGGCAATACCGCCGGCAATACCCCGCGCAGCGAGTTGGCCAGCGCCAGCGCTTCGGCGCGGCGCAGCATGGCCCGCGTGATCACCGCCTCGCTCACCGGTCCGCCCAGGTAGCGCGCGCCGTCGGCCAGCACCGCCGCGCGCATCACGCCGGGCAGGATGTCCGCGGTCAACGGCGGCGTCAGCCACGCCCCGTCCACTTTGACGAACACTGAACTGCGGCCACCCTCAAGCAGTTCGTCGCGGGCGTTGAAGAACAGGCTATCGAAGGCGCCTGCGCGCTCTGCGGACTGCCAGCCGCCATCGTAGACGGCGCGCGCGCTGGTCTTGTGGCGGCGCAGCGGATCAGCGCATGCCAACGCCTGCGGCGCCAGCGTGACCAGCACGGGGACGGCGCCCAGCGGCGCCAGCGGGCCGTGGGCGATGGCGAAACCGCCGGCCTTGTCCAGCGCCAGGCGCAAGCGCCAGGTACCGGCGCCGAGATCCGTCACGGCACCCTGCACGGCCGCCAGCGCGCGGTCCCGCTCGAAGCGAAAGCCCAGGTGACCGGCGGAAGCGGCCAGCCGCGCCAGATGATGGGCCAGGCGCTGGCACTTCCCATCCTCCACGCGCATGGTCTCGAACAAGGTGAAGCCCGGATCGTGCGCGGTCAGGAAGCGGGCCTTCCAGCCGCATTCGGCATATTCTCCCGCGGCGTCGCTGTCGTGCACGATGCCGCCGCCGACGCCCATCTCGCCCGCGCGCAGGCCATCCGCGCCCGGCGCGCCCAGCACCAGCGTGCGGATCGCCACGGACAGGGCGAAGGCGCCGGGCCACCCATCGGCCTGTTTGCCGCCGGGCGCATCGATCCAGCCCAGGGAGCCCGTATAGAGGCCGCGCGGCGCCTGCTCCAGTTCACCGATGATCTGCATGGTGCGCCGCTTGGGCGCGCCGGTGATGGAGCCGCAGGGAAACAGCGCGCGCAACAGGTCGGCCAGGCTGGTGCCGGGACGCGCGGCGGCGGTGACGGTGGAGGTCATCTGCAGCACCTGGCCGAACGGCTGCACCGCGAAGCGGTCCGGCACGGCCACCGTGCCGGGCACGGCGACGCGGCCGAGATCGTTGCGCAGCAGGTCGACGATCATCACGTTCTCGGCGCGGTTCTTCGGGTCCGCCGCCAGCGCTGCGGCGGCCTCGGCATCGCGCGCGCTGTCGCCGGTACGCGGGGCGGTGCCTTTCATCGGGCACGCCAGCAACCGGCCTTGCCCGTCATGCCGGACAAACAGCTCGGGCGACAGCGACAACACCCAACCATCGCCCGGCAGCCGCGCCAGCGCGGCGTAGGGCACCGGCTGAGCGGCGCGCAGCGCGGCATACAACGCCAGCGGGTTGCCGAAAGCGGCAAAGCGCAGCCGCTGCGTGAAATTGACCTGGTAGGTATCGCCAGCCTCGATCCACTGGTGGATCCGGGCAATGGCCGCGTGGAAAGCCGCTTCCGGCGTGTCGGCTGTGACGTCCATCACGCCGGCCGGTTCGCCCGAGGACGGCGCCAGCCACTGCGCGACCTCCCGCGTGTCCAGCCGCCGCATCTGCCGGAACCACAGCAGGCGCAGCGCGCCGTCATGGAAAGGCAGCGCGCGGTCGACATGGACCGGCACGCCGACCAGCGGGCCGCCGAATTCGTAGGGGGCGAACAGCGTGGCATGCCAGCCCTGGCGCCAGCCTTCTGCCAGCATGGCGTCGAGCGCGCCGAGCGCGGAGGCATCGGGCAGCGCGTCTTCACGGGCGAAGCCGGTGTACAGGCGCGAAGAGGCCTCGGCGGGGGCGGCGGTGGCGTCGTCGAGCAGGACGAAGGGCTCGGCGGCAATGGCGATCGGATCGTGCGATGACGCGAGGGTGGGGGTTGGCGAAGCCGGAGAAGAAAACGAATGCATCGGGGGCACAAGCACGGAGAAAGCGCGGGCACCGGCGGAACCGGCGCGCGGGGAGGACACCGCATTATCGCCCCCAAAACAAAAAAGCCGGCCACACATCAACGCGTGGCCGGCCGCATGCCGTTGCCGGATCAGCTGAAGAAGCTCTTCACCTTATCCAGCCAGGATTGCTCCTGCGGGCTGTGGCGCGAGCCGCCTTCGTGCACCGAGCGGTCGAACTGGCGCAGGATGTCCTTCTGCGCCTCGGTCAGCTTGACCGGCGTCTCCACGTTCACATGCACGTAGAGGTCGCCCGGATAGCCCGAACGCACGCCCTTGATGCCCTTGCCGCGCAGACGGAACGTCTTGCCGGGCTGGGTGCCTTCGGGCACCGGGAAGCTGGCCTTGCCGCCCAGCGTGGGCACTTCCAGGTCGCCGCCCAGCGCCGCGGTGGCGAAGGAGATCGGCATCTGGCAGTGCAGGTCGTCGCCGTCGCGCTCGAACACCGAGTGTTGCTTGATGTGGACTTCCACATACAAATCGCCCGGGGGCCCACCGTTGATGCCCGGCTCGCCGTTGCCCGTGGAGCGGATGCGCATGCCCTCGTCGATGCCGGCCGGGATCTTCACTTCCAGCGTCTTCTGCGACTTCAGCTTGCCCTGGCCGTGGCACTTGGTGCAAGGCTTGGGAATGTGCTTGCCGGTACCGTGGCACTTGGGGCAAGTCTGCTGCATCGAGAAGAAACCCTGCGACACGCGTACCTGGCCCGCGCCATGGCAGGTCGGGCAGGTTTCGACGTTGGTGCCGGGTTCGGCGCCATTGCCATGGCAATGCTCGCACTCGTCCCAGTGCGGCACGCGGATCTGCGCGTCGTGGCCGTGGGCGGCCTGCTCCAGCGTGATCTCCATGCTGTAGCGCAGGTCGGCGCCGCGGTACACCTGCGGCCCGCCGCCCCGGCGTCCGCCGGCCTGGCCCTGCTGGCCGAAGATATCGCCGAAGATATCGCCGAAAGCTTCGGCGAAACCGCCATAGGCCTGGCCGCCACCACCGAAACCGCCCGCCATGTTGGGGTCGACGCCGGCATGGCCGTACTGGTCGTAGGCTGCCTTTTTCTCGGGATCGGAGAGCATCTCGTAGGCCTCTTTGACCTCCTTGAATTTCTCTTCGGAATCCTTGCTGTCCGGATTGCGGTCCGGGTGGTGCTTCATCGCCAGCTTGCGATACGCCTTCTTGATGTCGTCGTCGCTGGCGTTCTTGCCCACCCCGAGCACTTCGTAAAAGTCACGTTTTGCCATGGTGGCTGCTTACCTGATTGGCCCGGAAGCGCGTGCAAAACCCGCCCGAGCAAAATAGCAAAAAAGCCGAGCGAGGCATTCGACGGCGGTAACCCGCTTGGTCCAATGTCCGTCGCCCGGCGTCGGGATGGGGGCTGGCGCAGCTTGTGTGCCGCGCCCCCGCCCCGCTCTTCCATTACTTCTTGTCGTTGACTTCCTTGAATTCGGCGTCCACGACGTTGTCGTCCTGCGGCTGGGCATGTTGCTGCTGGCCCGCGCCGGCAGCACCGGCACCGGCCGCGCCCGCCGCACCGGCGTCGCCGGCCTTGGCTTGCATGTCGGCGTAGACGCGCTCGCCCAGCTTCTGGCTGGCGTCGGACAGCGCGCTGACCTTGGCATCGATCTCGGCCTTGTCGCCACCGCGTGCGGCGTCTTCCAGTTCCTTGATCGCGGCTTCGATCTTTTCCTTCTCGCCCGCTTCCAGCTTGTCGCCGTATTCGGTGACAGCCTTCTTGGTCGAGTGGATCAGCGCATCGGCCTGGTTGCGGGCGTCAGCCAGCTCGCGGGCCTTCTTGTCTTCCTCGGCGTTGGCCTCGGCGTCCTTCACCATGCGCTGGATCTCGTCTTCCGACAGGCCAGAGTTCGCCTTGATGGTGATGCGGTTTTCCTTGCCGGTCGCCTTGTCCTTGGCGCCCACGTGCAGGATGCCGTTGGCGTCGATGTCGAACGAGACTTCGATCTGCGGCAGGCCGCGCGGTGCCGGGGCAATGCCTTCGAGGTTGAACTCGCCCAGCAGCTTGTTGCCGGTCGCCATCTCGCGCTCGCCCTGGAACACCTTGATGGTCACGGCCGGCTGGTTGTCGTCGGCGGTCGAGAACACCTGCGCATGCTTGGTCGGGATGGTGGTGTTCTTGGTGATCATCTTGGTCATCACGCCACCCAGGGTTTCGATACCCAGCGACAGCGGCGTCACGTCCAGCAGCAGCACGTCCTTGCGGTCGCCCGACAGCACCGAACCCTGGATCGCGGCGCCAACGGCCACGGCTTCGTCCGGGTTCACGTCCTTGCGCGCTTCCTTGCCGAAGAACTCCTTGACCTGTTCCTGCACCTTCGGCATGCGGGTCATGCCGCCGACCAGGATCACGTCGTCGATCTCGCTGACCTTGACGCCAGCATCCTTGATGGCGATGCGGCACGGCTCGATGGTGCGGGTGATCAGTTCCTCGACCAGCGATTCCAGCTTGGCGCGGGTCATCTTCAGGTTCAAGTGCTTCGGACCGGAGGCATCCGCCGTGATGTACGGCAGGTTGATTTCGGTCTGCTGCGAGCTCGACAGTTCGATCTTGGCCTTTTCAGCGGCTTCCTTCAGGCGCTGCAGCGCGAGCACGTCCTTGGACAGGTCGACGCCCTGGTCCTTCTTGAACTCACCGATGATGTAGTCGATGATGCGCTGGTCGAAGTCTTCGCCGCCCAGGAAGGTGTCGCCATTGGTCGACAGCACTTCGAACTGCTTCTCGCCGTCAACGTCGGCGATCTCGATGATCGAGATGTCGAACGTGCCGCCACCCAGGTCATACACGGCGATCTTGCGGTCGCCCTTTTCGTTCTTGTCCAGGCCAAAGGCCAGCGCGGCCGCGGTCGGCTCGTTGATGATGCGCTTGACGTCCAGACCGGCGATGCGGCCAGCGTCCTTGGTGGCCTGGCGCTGCGAGTCGTTGAAGTAAGCCGGCACGGTGATCACGGCTTCGGTCACCGGCTCGCCGAGGTAGTCTTCGGCGGTCTTCTTCATCTTGCGCAGCACTTCGGCGGACACCTGCGGCGGCGCCAGCTTCTGGTCGCGCACCGATACCCATGCGTCGCCGTTGTCGGCCTTGACGATGGAGTACGGCATCAGGCCGATGTCCTTCTGCACTTCCTTTTCTTCGAACTTGCGGCCGATCAGGCGCTTCACCGCGTACAGGGTGTTGCGCGGATTGGTGACCGCCTGGCGCTTGGCAGGCGCGCCGACCAGGATCTCGCCGTCTTCCATGTAGGCGATGATCGACGGGGTGGTACGTGTGCCTTCGGCATTTTCGATCACCTTGGGCGTATTGCCTTCCATGATCGCGACGCAGCTATTGGTGGTACCGAGGTCGATACCGATGATCTTACCCATTTATTCTCTCCTCTTGAGCCCCGCTATCCGCGGGGACTGCAATTCGTCCTGAGGGCGAAATGTGGCCGTCCGGGGCCATTTCAAGGGCCGGACGCGCAAATCCGACTAAATTTCTCGACTTCTCCCTCCGGCCAGCGGCGGCTCGGCCGGCCAAGTTGAGGGGCGTTCCGGGACGTTGCGCGACGGCCGGGCTTTTTGTGCTCTTTGGATCACCAAAAATCGAGGCTACCTTGATGGCTAGCGGCCCCGCTGCCACAAGACATCGCTGCCCCCGCCCGCCCGGTTGAGCACGCGCGCCAGCACGAACAACAGGTCGGAGAGCCGGTTCAGGTACTGGCGCGGCGCCTCGTTCAGCGCCTCCTGCGCGCCCAGCGCCACCAGCGCCCGCTCGGCACGCCGGCAAACCGTGCGGCATACGTGCGCCACCGCCGCGGCGCGGCTGCCGCCCGGCAGGATGAACTCGGCCAGGCGCGGCAGGCCGGCGTTGTAGTGGGCCAGCCATTCGTCGAGCTGCAGCACCTGCTCGGGCTTGACCAGCTCATAGCCGGGGATGGACAGCTCGCCGCCGAGATCGAACAGGTCGTGCTGGATATGCAGCAAGGCCGAGCGGACGTCTTCGGGCAGCGCCTCGGTGAGCAGCACGCCGAGATTCGAATTGAGCTCGTCGACATCGCCGATGGCGGCGATGCGCAGGCTGTCCTTGCTGGTACGGCTGCCGTCGCCGAGCCCGGTGGTGCCGGCGTCTCCGGTGCGGGTGGCGATCTTGGTCAGGCGGTTGCCCATGCGGGTCTCCGGCGTTGGCGAATCTTGCATTATGGCGCGCTTCTGGTCGGCGACGGGAGAACCCGCGATACCTCTCAAGTGGCCGTTGCGGCGCCCCGGCAACGACCCAGGCCGGGGGGCGGCGTAGAATAACGGGATTCGCTTGAAACGCTACCGGGTGCAAGCGCAGGCACCGTTGCGCGCGGCTACGAAAAAGCCGCCGCCGCACGGCATCCAGCCACTTCAGCCCCGCCGGAGACGCCATGAACCATCCCCTTTCCCACGCCACGCTGGTGCGCCAACCCCTGCCCGCCGCCGTGCGCGACGCCCTGCAGGCCCGCTTCGGCGAACGCTTCTCCACCTCGCCCGGCGTGTGCGACCACCACGGGCGCGATGAGTCGCCCTTCCCGCCGGCGGCGCCGGACGGCGTGGTGTTCGCCCGTACCACCGAGGAAGTGGCCGAGGTGGCCCACCTGTGCAACGCGCACCGCGTGCCGCTGATCGCCTACGGCGCCGGCTCCTCGCTCGAAGGCCACCTGCTGGCGGTGGCGGGCGGCATCAGCCTGGACCTGTCGCAGATGAACCGGGTGCTGTCGGTACAGGCCGAGGACCTCAACGTGACGGTGCAACCGGGCGTGACCCGCAAGCAGCTCAATCAGGAAATCAAGGACAGCGGCCTGTTCTTCCCGATCGACCCGGGCGCCGATGCCTCGCTGGGCGGCATGTGCGCCACGCGCGCCTCGGGGACCAATGCGGTGCGCTACGGCACCATGCGCGAGAACGTGCTGGCGCTGACCGTGGTGACCGCCGACGGCCGCATCATCAAGACCGGCACCCATGCGCGCAAATCTTCGGCCGGCTACGACCTGACGCGCCTGATGATTGGCAGCGAAGGCACCCTGGGCATCATTACCGAAGTGACGGTGCGGCTGTATCCGCAGCCCGAAGCCATCTCGGCTGCCATCTGCGCCTTTCCCAGCATGGGCAGCGCGGTGCAGGCGACCATCGACACCATCCAATTGGGCGTGCCCGTGGCGCGCGTGGAATTCGTCGACGCGCTGGCCATCCGCGCCATCAACCGGCACGACAACCTGTCCATGCCGGAGATGCCGCACCTGTTCTTCGAATTCCACGGCACCGAGGCCGGCGTCAAGGAACAGGCCGAGACCGTGCAGCAGATTGCCGCCGAGCACGGCGGCCAGGGCTTCGAGTGGGCCACGCGGCCCGAAGACCGCAGCCGGCTGTGGAACGCGCGTCATACCGCCTACTTCGCCATGCTGCAGCTCAAGCCGGGCTGCCGGGCGGTGACCACCGACGTCTGCGTGCCGATCTCCCGGCTGGCCGATTGCGTGACCGAGACCGAGCGCGACCTGAACGCATCCAGCCTGCCCTGCCCCATCGTGGGCCATGTGGGCGACGGCAATTTCCACGTGGCGATCCTGACCGATCCCGAAAAGCCCGAGGAACTGGCCGAAGCCGAGACCATCAACCGGCGCATCGTGGAGCGCGCGCTGGCGATGGGCGGTACCTGCACGGGCGAGCATGGCGTGGGCCTGCACAAGATGGATTTCCTGGTCAGCGAGCACGGCGAGGACGCGCTGGACCTGATGCGCGCCATCAAGAACGCGCTCGATCCCAACCACATCCTCAACCCGGGCAAGATCTTCCGCGCGGTGCGCTGAGGACCGGCGCGGCATGGCTTCCGTGTTCAACCGCGTTCCGCCGCTGCACCTGCTGATCGCGTTCGAGGCCGCCGCCCGGCTGGGCAGCTTCGCGCGCGCGGCCGAGGAGCTGTCGGTCACACCCAGCGCGGTATCGCACCGGATCAAGAACCTCGAGGAATTGTGGGCCGAGGATCTGTTCGTGCGCTCCAATGCCGCGCTGCGGCTGACCGCGTCGGGCACGCGCTACCTGCGCAATGTGCAGGACGCCCTCAAGTCGCTCAACGAACTGGCCCGGCCGGAGTACAACAAGCAGCGCACCCGGCTGCGCGTGGCGATCCCGCCCACCTTCGGCCGCCAGCACCTGGTGCCGCGCCTGCCCGAGTTCACGGCGCTGTATCCGCATATCGACACTGAGTTGCACCTGGCCATTCCGTTCCTCGACGTGAAGGCGGAAGACACCGATGTGGAAATCCGCTATGGCACCGGACGCTATCCCGACCTGAAAACCACCAAGCTGCTGGTCGAGCCTGTGTTCCCGGCGTGCGGGCGCGAGTACTACGAGCGCATCGATGGCCGCGCCATCACCAGGCCCGAGCACCTGCACAACCTGGTGCTGCTGCGCAGCCCGCTGGAGCCGTGGAAGCCCTGGTTCGAAACCGCCGGACTGGACTGGCCCGAGCCGCAGACCGGCCCGCAGTTCAACGATATCGGCCTGATGCTGGAGGCCATCGCTTCCAACCAGGGCGTGGCCCTGGTGCGCCAGCGCATGGCCCGGCACTGGCTTTCGCTGGGCCAGATGGTGCGGCTGCTGGATATCGAGTCGGTGTCGCCGCACGGCTACTACATCGTCGAGCGCGAACAGGCGCCGCTCAAGCCGGAGGCTAGGTACTTCGTCGACTGGCTGCTGGGCCTGGACTGGTAGCGCCCGAACTGCAACAGAAACCAAATAAGACAGAAACCCGGATGAAAGAGGATCCTCGCCCATGCTCGCCCTGAAGTTGCTGCTGGTGCCCGCCTTCATCGCCTGCATCTCCGTGGCGGGCAAGCGCTGGGGACCGGCCGTGGCCGGCTGGCTGGCCGGCCTGCCCGTGGTGGTTGGCCCGATTCTTTTCCTGCTGGCGCTGGAACGCGGTGCGCCTTTCGCCGCTGCGGCGGCCACCAGCGCCCTTTGCGCGGTATTCGCCTCGGTTGCGTTCAGCCTCGCCTATGCCTGGAGTTGCCGCCGGCACGGCTGGCCGCTGGCGCTGGCGGCGGCGCTGGCTGCCTGGCTGGCCGCCGTGGCACTGCTTGGCTGGCGGCCCTTCTCACCGTTCGCTGCGCTGGCGCTGGCGCTGGCGCTGGCCACGCTGTTCATTTGCCCATCCCTCTTCCCGCCGCCGGGTGCCGCCGCCCGCGCTGCGGGCATATCGCGCACAGGTCTGCTGGTCCGCATGCTGGCCGGCGCCGGCCTTACGCTCGCGGTGACGACCTTGTCCGCATCGATCGGATCCACGTGGAGCGGACTGCTGGCGCTCTTTCCAGTCCTTGGCATCGTGCTCTCGGTATTCTCGCACCGGGCGGCCGGCCCGGACTTTGTTGTCGCGTTGCTGACGTCGATGGCCGGCGGATTGTTTTCCCTTGTCGCCTTTTGCTTCACCCTGGCCGTGCTGTTGCCGCGAAGCACCATCGCCATCGCCTTTGCCACAGCCATCCTCGCGACCGCCGCGACCCAATGGGCCGTGAAAGCGGTCGGGGACAGACGTGCCAGGAAACAGCCCGGGATTGCCGAACAGGAGACCGCATGATGCCCACGCAGATCCGCCTGCTTACCCCCGCCGATGCCGGAGCTTTCCAGGCGTTGCGCCTGGAAGGCCTGCTGGAGGCGCCCGCCGCCTTCGGCTCCAGCTTTGAGGATGAGCGCGAATTGCCACTGGCCACCATCGCCGGCCGGCTGGCGGCGACGCCCGGAAAGGCCGTGATCGGCGCCTTCGAGCACGGCGATGGGGCCGCCGCGCTGGCCGGCGTGGTCGGCGTCATGCGCGAGGACAAGGTCAAGCAGCGCCACAAGGCCTTTGTCTGGGGCATGTATGTGGCGCCGGCCTATCGCGGCCGGCGCCTTGGCCGGCAGCTGATGGCGCAGGCACTGGCCGTTGCCGCCGCCATGCCGGACCTGCGCCAGGTCACGCTGAGCGTCACCGCCGCCAACGCGCCCGCGATCGCGCTCTACGAATCGATGGGCTTCCGGCGCTACGGCGTCGAGCCCCAGGCGCTCTATGTGGCACCGGATTATCACGACAATCTGGAAATGGTGCACATGCTGGCGCCGCGCTGATGGCGCGCCGAGAAAAAAGAGCCCCATTACCGCCTTGCATCGCGCCGGTGCTAAGCTGGATTTGAACTGGCCCGGCCGCCGCGCCACGCCCCGCATGGCACGCTCCGGCCCAACGCCGTCATGAGCGATTTTGATCGGCCTGCCATGCGGAATTCACGTCGCCATGAGGTTTCGCAGCCACCAGGCTGCGCTATAGTCCTTGCTCCCCACCCGCTTGCGCCCTGCCATGGCGGACGCCCGCGGCCATTACAGGAGTTGCCATGAACGCCCCGCACGAAGTCTCTCTGGTCGCCGACGACGCGCGCCGCAACGCGCTGCTCGAAGGCCTGGCGAAAATCCTGCCCGATGCGGCCCTGTTGTGGAAGCCCGAAGACACCGTGCCCTACGAGTGCGACGGCCTGGCGGCCTACCGCCAGATCCCGCTGGCCGTGGCACTGCCCGATAACGAGGAACAGGTCTGCGCGATCCTGCGCCTGTGCCACTCGCTGCAGGTGCCGGTGGTGCCGCGCGGCGCCGGCACCAGCCTTTCGGGCGGGGCCATGCCGATCGCCACCGGCCTGGTGCTGTCGCTGGCCAAGTTCAAGCGCATCGTCACCGTGGATGCACGCTCGCGCACGGCGGTGGTCCAGCCCGGCGTGCGCAATCTCGCTATCTCCGAGGCCGCCGCGCAGTACAACCTGTACTACGCGCCCGACCCCTCGTCCCAGATTGCCTGCACCATCGGCGGCAACGTCAGCGAGAACTCGGGCGGCGTGCATTGCCTCAAGTACGGCCTGACGGTACACAACGTGCTGCGCGTGCGCGCCGTGACGATGGAGGGCGAAGTGGTGGAATTCGGCTCCGAAGCGCCCGACGCGCCGGGGCTGGACCTGCTGGCCGCCGTGATCGGCTCCGAAGGCATGCTGGCGGTGGTGACCGAAGTGACCGTCAAGCTGATCCCCAAGCCGCAGCTGGCACAGGTGATCATGGCCAGCTTCGATGACGTGGCCAAGGGCGGCAATGCGGTGGCCGACGTGATCGGCGCCGGCATCATCCCCGCCGGGCTGGAAATGATGGACAAGCCCGCTACCGCCGCGGTCGAGGAATTCGTGCGCGCCGGCTATGACCTCGATGCGGCCGCCATCCTGTTGTGCGAATCCGATGGTACGCCGGAAGAAGTGGCCGAGGAAGTGGAACGCATGAGCGAGGTGCTGCGCGCCTCCGGCGCCAGCCGCATCCAGGTGTCGCAGAGCGAGGCCGAGCGGCTGCGCTTCTGGAGCGGGCGCAAGAACGCCTTCCCCGCGGCCGGGCGCATCTCGCCGGATTACTACTGCATGGACGGCACCATCCCGCGCAAGCATATCGGCACGCTGCTCAAGCGCATCGAGGAGATGGAGCGCAAGTACGGCCTGCGCTGCATGAACGTGTTCCATGCCGGCGACGGCAATATGCATCCGCTGATCCTCTTCGATGGCGCCGACCAGGACGAATGGCACCGCGCCGAGCTGTTCGGCTCCGACATCCTGGAGAGCTGCGTGGAACTGGGCGGCACCGTCACCGGCGAGCATGGCGTGGGCGTGGAGAAACTCAACTCCATGTGCGTGCAGTTCTCGCCGGAAGAGCGCGAGCTGTTCTTCGGCGTCAAGGCCGCCTTCGACCCGGCACGGCTGCTCAATCCCGACAAGGCCATCCCCACGCTGGCGCGCTGCGCCGAGTACGGCCGCATGCATGTGAAACGCGGGCTGCTGCCGCACCCCGAACTGCCACGCTTCTGAACATGCCAGGTCAAAACGCCACGCAGCGCGCCCACAGCAGCGCGCAGACCCGCCAGCGCCTGGGCAAGCCCGAATCGGGCTGGCGCGAGCGCTGGTACACCATCATTTTCGAAGCTGACACGCGCTACGGCCGCCTGTTTGATATCACCCTGCTGGTAGCCATCGTCGCCAGCGTGCTGATCGTCGTGTTCGACAGCCTGCCGGCGATCAGCCTGCGGCTGGGCCGGATATTCACCGTGCTGGAATGGCTGTTCACGCTGCTGTTCACCGCCGAGTATGTGATGCGCATCCTGGTGGTGCGGCGTCCCTTGCGCTATGTGTTCAGCTTCTTCGGCGTGGTCGACTTCCTGTCGATCATCCCGACCTGGCTCGCCTTCTTCGTGCCGGAGCTGGCCTTCCTGATCGACGTGCGCCTGCTGCGGCTGCTGCGCGTGTTCCGGATTCTCAAGCTGACGGTGTACTTCGAAGAAGCGCAGATCCTGTATCGCGCGCTGGCCAACAGCCGGCGCAAGATCTTCGTCTTCCTCGGCACCGTGTTCATCATCACCGTGATCCTTGGTACGGTGATGTACGTGGTGGAAGGCCCGCAGCACGGCTTCACCAGCATCCCAGTGAGCATGTACTGGGCGGTGGTGACGCTGACCACCACGGGTTTCGGCGACATGGTGCCCAAGACCCCGCTGGGCCAGTTCATCACCTCGCTGACCATCCTGCTGGGCTACGGCATCATCGCCTTCCCGACCGGCATCGTCGGCGCGGAGCTGGCCGCGAGCATCATGAAGCGGCCGCTGACAACGCGCACCTGCAACCATTGCCTGACTGAAGGGCACGATCCCGACGCCGTCTACTGCAAGCACTGCGGCAGTGCATTGCCGCATTACCAGAACGAGAGCGAGCACGCGCAGATCGCGCCCGGCGCGCCGCCGGACCGCCCGTCTTCCTCCGCCTGATCTCATTCACGCCAACCTCAGCCAGCCACCATGCCAGCCGACCTGCAAGCCACCCTCACCGCATTTCGCGACGCCATCCGGCACGCCACCGACACGCGCGCGCCGCTGCGCCTGCGGGGCGGCGGCAGCAAGGACTTCTACGGGCAGCAATTGCAGGGGGAAGTGCTCGACACGCGCGCCTATAGCGGCATCGTCGATTACGACCCGCCCGAACTGGTCATCACCGCGCGCTGCGGCACGCCGCTGGCGGAGATCGAGGCGGCGCTGGCGGAGCGGCGCCAGATGCTGGCGTTCGAGCCACCGCATTTCAGCACGGGCGCCAGTGGCGGCGACGTGGCAACCCTGGGCGGCGCGGTGGCCGCGGGCCTGTCCGGCCCGCGCCGGCAGGCGGTCGGCGCGCTGCGCGATTTCGTGCTGGGCACGCAGGTGATGGACGGCCGCGGCGACATCCTGAATTTCGGCGGCCAGGTGATGAAGAACGTGGCCGGCTACGACGTATCGCGCCTGATGTCGGGATCGCTCGGCACGCTGGGGCTGATCCTGGAAGTCTCGCTCAAGGTCCTGCCGATGCCATTCGACGACGCCACGCTGCGCTTTGCGCTGGGCGAGGCCGAGGCGCTGGACCGTCTCAACCAATGGGGCGGCCAGCCGCTGCCGATTGCCGCTTCGGCGTGGCACGACGGCGTGCTGCACCTGCGCCTGTCAGGTGCGGCCGCGGCGCTGCGTGCCGCCCGCGCGCGGCTTGGCGGCGAAGCCGTGGAACCCGGCGAAGCCGATGCGCTGTGGCGCGCGCTGCGCGAGCAAGGCCATCCCTTCTTCGCCCCGGTGCAAGCCGGCCGGGCCCTGTGGCGCATTGCCGTGCCCACCACCGCGGCGCCGTTGGCGCTGCCCGGCGGGCAACTGATCGAATGGGGCGGCGGCCAGCGCTGGTGGCTGGGCGGCGCCGATAGCGCCGCCGACGGCACCATCGTGCGCGCCGCCGCGAAGGCCGCCGGCGGCCACGCCACGCTGTTCCGCAACGGCGACAAGTCGGTGGGCGTGTTCACGCCGCTTTCGGCGCCGCTGGCCGCCATCCACCAGCGCCTCAAGGCCAGCTTCGACCCCGCCCGCATCTTCAACCCGCAGCGCATGTACGCCGGCCTCTGAGCCACGCGTCACGCCCTTCCGATCCCCAGCCAAGGCACCAGAGAGTCCCCGAACCATGCAAACCACCCTGGCCGAATTCCTGCGCGACACGCCCGATGGCGAAGAAGCCAAGTCCATCGTCGGCAAATGCGTGCATTGCGGCTTCTGCACCGCGACCTGTCCCACCTACCAATTGCTCGGCGACGAACTGGACGGGCCGCGCGGCCGTATCTACCTGATGAAGCAGGTGCTCGAGGGCCAGCCCGTCACGGAAAGCACACGCCTGCACCTGGACCGCTGCCTGACCTGCCGCAACTGCGAATCGACCTGCCCTTCGGGTGTGAAGTACGGCAGGCTGGTCGACATCGGCCGCAAGGTCGTCGATGACCGTCTCGAAGCGCAAGGCATCCAGCGCCCCGCGCGCGAGCGGTTCGCGCGTTGGGCGCTGCGCGAGAGCATGACCCGGCCCGCGCTGTTCGGGCCGGCCATGCGCCTGGGCCAGCGTTTTCGCCCGCTGCTGCCGCAGGCCCTGCGCAACAAGGTGCCGCAGCCGGTGGATGCCGGCACCTGGCCGCGCAACACGCATGCGCGCAAGATGCTGTTGCTCGACGGTTGCGTGCAGCCATCGATGTCGCCCAACATCAATGCCGCCACGGCCCGCGTGTTCGACCGCCTCGGCGTGCAGCTTGTCGTGGCGCGCGAGGCCGGCTGTTGCGGCGCGGTGCGCTATCACACCGGCGACCACGACGGCGGCCTCGACAATATGCGGCGCAATATCGACGCCTGGTGGCCGGCGGTGCAAGCGGGCGCCGAGGCCATCGTGATGACGGCGTCGGGCTGCGGCGTGATGGTCAAGGAGTACGGGCACCTGCTGCGCAACGATGCGCGCTATGCGGAGCGCGCGCGCCAGATCTCGGCGCTGACCAAGGATCTGTCGGAGTTGCTGCCGGATTTCTCCGACACACTGCAAGCCCTCGCCACCGAGGCACGGGAGGGCAAGAGCGGCAACGGCCAGCGGGTCGCCTACCACCCGCCCTGCACGCTACAGCACGGCCAGCAGATCCGCGGCAAGGTGGAGACGTTGCTGACCGGCCTGGGCGTGGATGTCAAGCTCTGCGCCGACAGCCACTTGTGCTGCGGCTCTGCGGGCACGTATTCGGTGCTGCAGCCGGAGTTGTCGTACCGCTTGCGGGATGAAAAACTCGCCAACCTGCAGGCTTCGGGGCCGCAGGCCATTGTCTCGGCGAATATCGGCTGCATCACGCATCTGCAAAGCGGCACCGGAACGCCGGTGATGCACTGGATCGAACTGGTGGACCGGATGTTGGGGTAAGTGGCCGGAAGCCTGGGACGAAGCTGACCGGCTGCGCCCACGGCGTCTGGCACAGCGCTGGCCGTCGCGCCTTCCCGCGCAAGCGGGAGAGGGGCGCAAACCCGCTGCCAGAAGAGGCCACTACGAGTTACCATGCGAGGGCTCCAATCCCGGCTGTCCGCGCCCCGCTCTCACATGCTTCAAACCTTTGCCATCCTCCTGGTTTTCCAATCCGTCGGGGAGGCGCTCAGCTACGCCCTGAGCCTGCCCGTGCCAGGCCCGGTGATCGGCATGATCCTGCTGTTCGGCTGGCTCACCTTCGACGACCGGCTGCTGCCGGTGATCCAGGGCACCACGTCCGAACTGCTCAAGCACCTGTCGCTGCTGTTCGTGCCGGCCGGCGTGGGCATCATGGTGCATGCGCATCGCATCGGCGGGGAATGGATGCCGATCGTGGTGGCGCTGGTGCTCTCCACGTGGCTTGCGATCGCTACCACGGCGCTGGTGGCGCGTGCCCTGATGGGCAAGGCGAGGCCGCCCGAGGCCGCCGCACCCGCGGCGCCGGGAGAACAGGCATGATGACGCCGCGCCTCAACGAGATCTGGGTCTACCTGGCCGCCAGCCCGCTACTGGGGCTGACCGCCACGCTGCTGGCCTATGTATTCGCCTTCCGCGTCTACGAACGCGCGCGTTTTTCGCCGCTGGCCAATCCCGTGATGATCGCGGTAGCCATCCTGGTCACGCTGCTGACGGTGACCGGCACGCCTTACAAGACGTATTTCGACGGCGCGCAGTTCGTCCACTTCCTGCTCGGGCCGGCCACCGTCGCGCTGGCGGTGCCGCTCTACATGCAACTGCCCAAGCTGCGCCGGCACGTGCTGCCGCTGCTGGGCGGACTGCTGGCCGGCTCGCTGGTGGCGGTGGTATCCGCCGTGGGCATCGCCTGGCTGCTGGGCGCGTCGCCCGAGACGATGCGCTCGCTCGCGCCCAAGTCGGTCACGATCCCCATCGCCATGGGCGTGGCCGAGAAGATCGGCGGCCTGCCCTCGCTCACCGCCGTGCTGGTGATGGGTACGGGCATCATCGGCGCGGTCAGCGCCACCAAGCTGCTCAACCTGTTGCGCATTTCCGACTACACCGTGCGCGGCTTCGCCACCGGCGTGGCGGCGCACGGCATCGGCACCGCGCGCGCCTTCCAGGTCAACCAGGAGGCCGGCGCGTTCGCCGCGCTCGGCATGGGCCTGAACGGCGTGCTGACCGCCGTGATGGTGCCGATGCTGGCGGCGTGGATGCCGCGCTGATCCCTGCTGACAGGACGTTGTCAGTAGCCCCCGCGCATGATCCATCCCTCCAACACCTCCCGAGAGAGACCATCATGAGCGGACTGATCAACTGGCTTGAAATCCCCGTCACCGATATGCAGCGCGCGATCCGGTTCTACGAACAGGTCTTCGAAACCACCCTCAAGCGCGAGACCATGGCGCAAATCGACATGGCTGTCTTTGCCAGCCATGAGCCTGGCGGCGCACTGGTGGCCGGCGAAGGCTTCCGGCCATCGGCCGATGGCTGTCTGCCCTACCTGCACGCGGCGCAACTCACGGCACTGCTGGCGCGCGTGCAGGCCGCCGGCGGCAAGACGGTATTCGGCCCGCTGCAACTGCCCGGCGATATCGGCCATATTGCGCATATCATCGACAGCGAAGGCAACCGCGTGGGCCTGCACCAGCCCCTGGCCGGCTAGGCGATGGCCGCGACCGTTTTGCCGATATCCGCTTAGAACCAAGATGAAACCTCGATGAGCCGCCGTGCCGACCGCCTTTTCCAGATTGTCCAGGTACTACGCGGGCGCCGCCTGACCACGGCGGCGCTGCTGGCGCAGCGGCTCGGGGTGTCCGAGCGCACGGTGTACCGGGATATCCAGGCACTGTCGCTGTCGGGCGTGCCGGTCGAGGGCGAAGCGGGCATTGGCTACCGGTTGCGGGCCGACTATGACGTCCCTCCGCTGATGTTCACCGCGATTGAAGTCGAAGCGCTGGTGGCCGGGCTGCGGCTGCTCAAGGCCTGGGGCGGCGGCGCGCTGGCCGCCGCGGCCGATCCCGCGCTGGAGAAACTGGTGGCGGCGCTGCCGCCGGCGCGGCGTCATGCGGCGCAGCAAAGCCGCGTGTTCGCCCCGGAATTCGTCAATCATCCGCAGGTGCGCGACGCCTTTGACGTGGTGCACGGCGCCATGAACGCGCAGCGCCTGCTGCGCCTGGACTACACCGACGCGCAACAGCGCGCTACCGACCGCATCGTGCAGCCGCTGGGCCTGTTCTTCTGGGGCAATAGCTGGCTGCTGGCCGCGTGGTGCACCACGCGCACCGACTACCGCAGCTTCCGGCTGGACCGCTGCCGCGGCATCGTCATGCTGGACGAACGCTTCCACGAAACGCCGGACCGCTCGCTCAACGGCTTCCTGCGCGCAGTGCAGCAGACCAGCGGCTAGCCGCCGCGGACTAGGCCGGCTCGGCCAGCAGCTTCTCGATGTCGCCCTTGATGTCCTCGGGCTTGGTGGTCGGCGCGTAGCGCTTGAACACCGTGCCATCGCGGCGCAGCAGGAACTTGGTGAAATTCCACTTGATTGCTTCCAGGCCGAGCACGCCCGGCTTCTCGGAAGTCAGCCAGCGATACAGCGGATGCGCGTTGGCGCCATTGACGTCGATCTTGCCGAACATCGGGAAGGTGACGTGAAAGCGCGACTCGCAGAACTGGCCGATCTGCGCGGCGTCGCCCGGCTCCTGCTTGCCGAACTGGTTGCAGGGAAAACCCAGCACTTCCAGGCCGCTTTGCGCGAACTGCTCCTGCAGTGCCTGCAGGCCGGCGTATTGGGGCGTGAAGCCGCACTCGCTGGCGGTATTCACGATCAGCAGCACCTTGCCGCTGAATTGCGACAGCGGTACCGGCTGGCCGGCAAGGGAACTGGCTTCGAACTGGTAGACGTTGCTCATGGCGGGCTCCTCTCATGGCGCGGCGGGGTGCCGGCGGCGCGGACAGTGTACTAGAGCCGCAAGCGCCGCGCTGGCGGCAGATCAGATCACATTCAGATGTTCGGTGCCGGCGCCGAGGTCGGTCTCGCGGTCCATGGTGCCGTGCAGCTTGATCATCAGCCGCAGGTCGTTGAGCGAGTCGGCGTTGCGCAGCGCGTCTTCGTAGCTGATCTTGCCGGCCTCGTACAGGTCGAACAACGCCTGGTCGAACGAGACCATCCCCTGCTCGCGCGATTTCTTGATGACTTCCTTCAACGCGTGGATCTCGCCCTTAAAGATCAGGTCGGCCACCAGCGGCGTGCCGATCATGATTTCCACCGCTGGCACGCGGCCCTTCTGCCCCTTGCGCGGCAACAGCCGCTGCGACACCATCGCCTTCAGGTTGAGCGACAGGTCGATCAGCAACTGCTGGCGCTTTTCCTCGGGGAAGAAATTGACCACACGGTCGATGGCCTGGTTGGCGTTGTTGGCGTGCAGCGTGGCCAGGCACAGGTGGCCCGTTTCCGCATACTGCATCGCGTATTCCATGGTTTCGCGATCGCGGATTTCGCCGATCAGGATCACGTCGGGTGCCTGGCGCAGGGTGTTCTTCAGGGCCACGTGCCAGGACTCGGTATCGATGCCGACCTCGCGCTGCGTGACGATGCAGTTCTGGTGCGCGTGCACGTATTCGATCGGGTCCTCGATGGTGATGATGTGGCCGTAGGAATGCGCGTTGCGATGGTCGAGCATGGCCGCCAACGAAGTCGACTTGCCCGAGCCGGTGGCACCGGTAACGATCACCAGGCCGCGCTTGGACATCACGATGTCATGCAGCGCCTGCGGCAGGTCAAGATCTTCCACCGAGGGAATGCGCGTATTGATGGTACGCACCACCATGCCCGCCTTGCCCTGCTGGATAAAGGCCGAGACCCGGAAGCGCCCGGCATTGGACGCGGAGATGGCAAAGTTGCACTCGCGGCTGCCCTCGAACTCGCCCGCCTGGCGCTCATTCATGATCGAGCGCACCAGCCCGAGCGCCTGGGTGGGATTGAGCGGCTGCTGCGACACCGGCGTGATCTTGCCGTCGACCTTGATCGCGGGCGGAAAATCCGCGGTGATGAACAGGTCCGAGCCGCGGTTGCCGACCATCAGCACAAGCAGGTCGTTGATGTACTTGGCGGCGGATTCTCGATCGAGCATGGCGTTGTCCTGGTTTGGATGCGGCGGACTCGCCTCAGCCCGTGAAGGAATCGGGGTTCTTGGCGGTGGCGCGTGCGTCGTTGTAGCTGATCAGCCCGCGCTTGATCAGGTCCGACAGGCACTGGTCCAGCGTCTGCATGCCAAGCCCACTGCTGGTCTGCATCATCGAGTACATCTGCGCGATCTTGTTCTCGCGAATCAGATGGCGGATCGCCGGCGTGGCGATCATGATCTCGTGCGCCGCGGTACGGCCATTGCCGTCACGCGTCTTGAGCAGCGTTTGCGAGATCACCGCTTCGAGCGACTCCGACAGCATGGTGCGCACCATGTCTTTCTCTTCGGGCGGGAACACGTCGACGATCCGGTCGATGGTCTTGGCTGCCGAACTGGTATGCAGCGTGGCAAATACCAGGTGGCCGGTTTCCGCGGCGGTCAGCGCCAGCCGGATGGTTTCCAGGTCGCGCAGTTCGCCCACCAGCACCACGTCGGGATCCTCGCGCAAGGCGGAGCGCAGCGCGTTGGCGAAGGAGTGCGTGTGCGGCCCCAGCTCGCGCTGGTTGATCAGGCTCTTCTTGGACGTGTGCACGAACTCGATCGGGTCTTCCACGGTGAGGATGTGGCCCATGTCGTGATCGTTGCGGTGGTCCACCATCGCCGCCAGCGTGGTGGACTTGCCTGAACCGGTCGGGCCGGTCACCAGCACCAGGCCGCGCGGCTTCATGCAGAGGTCGGCGAATACCGCCGGCGCGCGCAGGTCTTCCAGCGTCAGAACCTTGGAGGGAATGGTCCGGAACACCGCGGCCGCCCCGCGCTGCGTATTGTATGCATTGACCCGGAAGCGCGAGAGGCCGGAGATCTCGAAGGAGAAATCGATTTCCAGCCGCTCTTCATACTGCTTGCGCTGGGTGTCGCTCATGATGTCGTACACGAGGGCGTGGACATCCTTGTGGCCCATCGCCGCTACGTTGATGCGGCGCATGTCGCCGTGGATACGCACCATCGGCGGCATGTCTGCCGAGAGATGGAGATCGGACGCCTTGTTCTTGACGGCGAAAGCTAATAGCTGCGCGATGTCCATCTATAATGACCCCACCCTATTATTGTCGTACTTTGTTGTACTTCTTGATATGTTCGCCGGATTATGTCTGTAATCGCCGCCAACTTGCAAGCCGTCAACCGGCGCATCGCGGCAGCCGCACAACAGGCCGGGCGACCGGCCGGTGAAGTCGCGCTTCTGGCGGTTTCCAAGACCTTCCCCGCCGCCGACGTACGGGCTGCCTTCGATGCGGGCCAGCGCGCCTTTGGCGAGAACTACGTACAGGAAGGCCTGGACAAGATCGCCCGGCTTGCCGACCTGCGCGGCGAGTTGTGCTGGCATTTCATCGGCCCCCTGCAAAGCAACAAGACACGTGCCGTGGCCGAGCATTTCGACTGGGTCCACGCCATCGACCGCCTGCGCATCGCCGAGCGCCTGTCGGCGCAGCGGCCCGCCGGCATGGCGCCGCTGCAAGTTTGCCTGCAGGTCAATATCAGCGGAGAAGCCAGCAAGAGCGGCGTGACGCCCGACGAAGTGCCGGTGCTGGCGCGCGCCGTGGCGGCACTGCCCGGCCTGCGGCTGCGCGGCCTGATGGCGATTCCCGAAGCCGTTGCCGAGGTAGCGGCCCAGCGCCGGCCCTTCGCCGCGCTGCGCGCGCTGCTCGATGCCCTGCGCGCGGACGGGCTGGACGTGGACACGTTGTCGATGGGCATGTCTGCCGACATGGAAGCCGCCATTGCCGAGGGCGCCACCCTGGTGCGCATCGGCACCGCCATTTTCGGCGCGCGCGACTATGCCGCAGCGCCTGCATCCGGGGCCGCCGAGACAGCCTCTGCTGCGACAACGCCCGCAGCGCCCATTACGCACGGCTAGAACGCCGGCATCACTTCTTCCCAGAACACTCCCTGCAAGAGACACCCATGCTCAACACCCTCACCTTTGGCTTCCTTGGCGGCGGCAATATGGCCACGGCCCTGATCGGCGGCCTGATCGCCCGGGGCGTGCCGGCCACTTCGATCCGCGTGGTCGATCCTTTCGAGGAAGCCCAGGCGCGCCTGCGGCGCGACCTGGGGGTGCATGCCGCAGGCGCGCCGGATGCGGCCTTCGGCGCCAGCGATGTGCTCGTGCTGGCGGTCAAGCCGCAGCAGTTCCGCGACGCGGCGGCATCTTTGCTGCCGTACCTGGGCGACAACCTGATCGTCAGCGTGGCGGCTGGCATCCGCCTGGCCGATATGCAGCGCTGGTTTGGCGGCCGCACCCGCCTGGTGCGCGCCATGCCGAACACGCCGGCGCTGGCCGGCATGGGCATGACCGGCCTGGCCGCCGTGCCCGGCCTGGCGCAGCGGGACCGCGAGATTGCCGGCGCGCTGGCTGAAGCCGTGGGTAAATGCGAGTGGGTGGAAGGCGACGCGCAGATCGACGCGGTCACCGCCATCTCCGGCAGCGGCCCGGCCTATGTCTTTTATTTCATCGAAGCGATGGAAAAAGCCGCCTCGGAACTCGGCCTCACCGCCAGCCAGGGACGCGCGCTGGCGGTGGAAACCTTCCGCGGCGCGGCGGTGCTGGCGGCGCAGTCCGAGGAGCCTGTCAGCCTGTTGCGCGAGCGCGTGACGTCCAAGGGCGGTACGACATATGCGGCGCTCACCGCGATGCAAACCGCCGGCATCGGCGAGGCTTTCGTCAAAGCGATGCATGCCGCCGCGGCGCGGGCTACGGAGATGGGGGCGGAGTTCGGGAAGGACTGACGTTTTTTCAGGCACGACGGCATAGGGAGCGCCCGCCCACTCCCCTCAACGCAGCGCGTATGCCACCGCCGTTCCGGCAAACACACAAGCTCCCAGCCAGTTGTTGTGCCGGAACGCGGCGAAGCAGCGCATGCGATCGCGATCGCGAATCAGCGTGTAGTGATACAGCGCGCATCCCGCCGCGGCTGCCAGCCCAAGCCAGTATGGCCAGCCCAGTCCGAACTGCGCGCCAGCCCAAGCCATCAGCCCAAGAAACACCGCATAGCAAATCATGATGGCGGCCACATCGAAGCGCCCGAACGTGATGGCCGAAGTCTTCATGCCCAGTAGCAGATCGTCATCCCGGTCCACCATGGCATAAGCGGTGTCGTAGGCCACCGCCCAGAACACATTGGCCAGCAGCATCACCCATGCCACGGCGGGCACATGGTCCTGGACCGCGGCGAACGTCATCGGGATGCCGAAGCCGAAGGCAATGCCGAGGTAGGCCTGCGGGATGGCAAAGAAGCGCTTGAAGAACGGATAGGTGCCGGCCAGCACCGCGGCCACCACCGCCAGCCACTTGGTCAGCGCATTGAGCGGCGTGATCAACGCGAAGGCCGCGAGCGCCAGCACCACCGCCACCATCACCGCTTCCCAAGCCGCGATCTTGCCGGCAGTCAACGGCCGTTCCTTGGTCCGCTTCACATGCTTGTCGAAGTCGCGGTCGGCCCAGTCGTTCATCGCGCAACCGGCCGATCGCATCAGGAAGGTACCGACAAAGAAGATCCAAAACAAGTGCCACGCCGGCGGCCCGCCCGTGGCCATCCACAATGCCCACAGCGTGGGCCACAGCAGCAGCAGCGTGCCGATGGGCTTGTCGATGCGCACCAGGCGCGCGTACAGGGCTAAGCGTTCAAACATGGTAGTGGCCCGCGTACCTCGGTACGGGGCAAGGCAAGGACAATAAACGAAAAACGCGCCGCGTCCCGGCCAGGGCGCGGCGCGCATGGCCGGCAGCACATCGTGCCGCCGGCGGCGTCGATTCAGGCCATCAGGCCAGCATCGAGCGCAGCATCCACGCGGTCTTTTCGTGCGTCTGCATGCGCTGGGTCAGCAGGTCGGCCGAGGGTTCGTCGCCTGCCGCATCGATCACCGGGAACAGCGAGCGCGCGGTGCGCACCACGGCCTCCTGGCCTTCGACCAGCTTGCGGATCATCTCGGTGGCTTCGGGCACGCCCTCTTCCTCGGGGATCGACGACAGGCGGGCGTATTCCTTGTAGGTGCCCGGTGCCGGGTAGCCCAGCGCGCGGATACGCTCCGCGATGGAGTCGACGGCCAACGCCAGTTCGGTGTACTGCGTCTCGAACATCAGGTGCAGCGTGTTGAACATCGGACCCGTCACGTTCCAGTGAAAGTTATGGGTCTTGAGATAAAGCGTGTAGGTATCCGCCAGCAACTTGGACAGGCCTTCCGCGATCTTCTTGCGCTCTTTGTCGGAAATGCCGATATTCACGCTCATCTCATTCTTCTTTGCCATGATAGGTACGCTCCAGTCTGGGGGTGGCCACAGTGACTGCCGCGCCTGGCGACGCGGCACAACCCGCACATTATGGCATCACCGGGTAAATCCGGACAAACTCGTGGCCGCGTCCAGGAACATCGGGACAGCACCCAGGGCGATCACCGCCAGCCCGATTTCCGTGCGCCACAGCTTGCGCTGCAGGCGCGCCGCGTCGCCGCCGCGGGAGCCGTCGCCAGCGTCTTGCTGCACTTGCCGCACTTGCCGCATTTGCTGCAACTCACCGATGAACATGCTGAACATAGCCATGATGCTTCTCCTTGCCTGGTGCATCGGGTGGCGCCGCTGGCGCGGGACCACCCGATGCCCTTGCTGCCTTACTTCAGGTTGAGGGCGCGCCTGACGCCTTCGCCGTAGGCCGGATCGGCCTTGGTGAAGTGCTCCAGTTGCACCCGCACGATCTCTTCCGGCACCCCTTGCATGGCTGCCGCGATGTTCGAGAACAGCTGCTGGCGCTGGCCCTCATTGAACAGGCGGAACAGCGCGCCCGGCTGGCTGTAATAGTCGGTGTCCACACGGTGGTCCCAACGGTCCGCCGCGCCATCCACGGCTAGCGGCGGCTCGGCGGCGCGCTCGCTGGCGGCGTAGGCGCCCTCGCGGTTGGGCTCGTAGTTGAGCTTGCCGCCCTGGTTGCCGTCCACGCGCATCGCGCCGTCGCGGTGGAACGTATTGTGGAACGGGCACTTGGGCGCGTTCACCGGAATCTGGTTGTGGTTCACGCCCAGGCGATAGCGCTGCGTGTCGCCATATGAGAACAGCCGGCCCTGCAGCATCTTGTCGGGCGAGAAGCCGATGCCCGGCACCACGTTGGACGGGTTCATCGCCACCTGCTCCACTTCGGCGAAGTAATTGTCCGGGTTGCGGTTAAGCTCCAGCACGCCGACGTCGATCAGCGGATAGTCCTTGTGTGGCCACACCTTGGTCAGGTCGAACGGGTTGATGTGGTACTTGGCCGCATCGGCTTCGGGCATGACCTGCACGCGCACATTCCAGCGCGGGAAGTTACCCTTTTCGATGTTCTCGAACAGGTCGCGCTGCGCGCTTTCGCGATCGCCCGCCACCACCTTGGCGGCTTCCTCGTTGGTCCAGTTGGCAATGCCCTGCTGCGACTTGAAGTGGAACTTCACCCAGAAGCGTTCGTTGGCTGCGTTGAGAAACGAAAAGGTATGCGAGCCAAAGCCATGGATCTGGCGATAGTTCTGCGGCAGGCCACGGTCGCTCATCAGGATGGTGACCTGGTGCAGCGATTCAGGGTGGCGCGACCAGAAGTCCCACACCGCGATGGGGTCGCGCAGGTTGGTGCGCGGATTGCGTTTCTGCGTGTGGATGAAATCGGGGAACTTCAGCGGATCGCGCACGAAGAACACCGGCGTGTTGTTGCCAACCACGTCCCAGTTGCCTTCGTCCGTGTAGAACTTGACCGAGAAACCGCGCACATCGCGCTCGGCATCGGCCGCGCCGCGCTCGCCCGCCACCGTGGAAAAACGGATGAAGATCGGCGTCTGCTTGCCGACGCTGCCGAACACCGATGCCTTGGTGAAGCGCGTGATGTCATGCGTGACGGTAAAGGTGCCGTGGGCGCCTGAGCCCTTGGCGTGCACGCGCCGCTCGGGAATCACCTCGCGGTCGAAGTGGGCGAGCTTTTCCAGGAACCACACGTCCTGAAGCAGCATCGGGCCGCGCGGGCCGGCGGTCAGCGAGTTCTGGTTGTCGGCAACCGGGGCGCCGGCGGCGGTGGTGAGAGTGTCCTTGTCCTTGCTCATCTTGACCTCTTTTCGTGGGGTAAATCGGGAGTTGGGCTGGGGCGGGAGTTGGGAACCGCCGGGTTATTTCAGTACACCGTGGCGTAACTGGCAAGACAGTCGGCCACACAGCTCGCCAGCGCGCCCAGGATGTCTCCCGCGGCGACAGGGCTGACTGGGTTGGGATCCGTGCCGGTCATGTACGACTCCTTGTGGGTAACCGCGCGCAGTGCGCCGATACAGGAAGTGTACGGATTAACTATCGAATAAAAAATTCAATTATTTCTAACTATGGAATAGAGCATGCCTATTTCCCGCGCACGCCAGCATGGCACACGGCAAAGGCACAGTGAAGTTACAAAAATCGACGGCGGAAAAAAACGGAGGTGGGCAAAGATGGGCGATGACGCTGCCAGCGACTGCGCGCTGGCAGCATGGCATGACCGATCCCCGGCGCGAGGACGGGCAGCCAGCGGGGCAGGTCAGGCCGCCTTGGCCAGTTCCTTGGCAGCCAGCATGCTGACCCCGGGCAGGTCGCAGGCGGTCACGGCGCGGCGCAGCGCTTCCATGGCGGGCAGCCGGGTAAAGCTCTTGCGCCAGGCCAGGACCACGCGCCGGTCGGGCACCGGGTCGGTGAAGGGCACGTAAGCCAACAGGTCGTTCTTGCCGGACTTGAGATCCGGTACTGACGTGCGCGGCAGCACAGTGATGCCGACACCACTTGCCACCATATGCCGGATGGTTTCCAGCGAGGAACCTTCAAAGGTCTTCTGGATGCCGTCGGCCGCCTGGGAAAAGCGCGACAACTCGGGGCACACGCCCAGCACCTGGTCACGGAAGCAGTGCCCGCTACCCAGGAGCAGCATGGTCTGCTGCTTCAGTTCGTCGGGGTCAACATGGCTGGCGTTTTCCAGATGGTGACCGCGCGGCACCGCTACCACGAAGGGCTCGTCGTACAGCGGCTGCACGGTCAGGCCGGAATCGGCGAAGGGTTCGGCCATGATGGCGCAGTCGATCTCGCCTTGCTTGAGCAACTCGATCAGCTTGACCGTGTAGTTCTCCTGCAGCATCAGCGGCATCTGCGGCACGGTTTGGATCATTTCCTTGACCAGCGCGGGCAGCAGGTAGGGCCCGATGGTGTAAATCACGCCGAGGCGCAACGGCCCGGCCAGCGGGTCCTTGCCCTGCTTGGCGATCTCGCGGATGGCCATGGTCTGCTCCAGCACGCGCTGGGCCTGCGCCACGATCTGCTCACCGATCGGCGTCACCGAGACCTCGGAAGTGCCTCGCTCGAAGATCTGCACGTTGAGTTCGTCTTCCAGCTTCTTGATGGCCACCGACAACGTCGGCTGCGACACGAAGCAGGCTTCGGCCGCCCGGCCGAAATGGCGCTCGCGCGCCACGGCGACGATGTACTTGAGTTCGGTGAGCGTCATGACTTATCAATTTCCATTAGGCGATAGATTTTACCTTCGATTCGGGGTTCTGTCAGAGATGAAGGGCAATGCGGCGCAGGCGATACTTGCCGCCGCGCGCCCATGCGAAGCATGCTGCCCTTTGCCTCAGGCCTTCAGGAAATGCTCCCTGCCGCCCAGCCAGCGCAGCAGGTGCGCCTCCACCGCCTCCGGATAGCGGGTCAGCATCAGTTCCGCCGCCTCCTGGGCATAGTCGACCAGCCAGGCGTCGGTGTTGAGATCGGCGAAGCGCAGCATCGCCTCGCCGGACTGGCGCGCGCCGAGGAACTCGCCGGGGCCGCGTATCTGCAGGTCGCGCCTGGCAATCTCGAAGCCGTCGGTGGTCTCGCGCATGGTCGCCAGGCGCTCGCGCCCGGTGGGCGACAGCGGCGCCTGGTACATCAGCAGGCAGACCGATTCCGCGCTGCCCCGCCCCACCCGGCCGCGCAACTGGTGCAGCTGCGCCAGGCCGAATCGCTCGGCGTGCTCGATCACCATCAGCGAGGCGTTTGGCACGTCCACCCCCACCTCGATCACGGTGGTGGCTACCAGCACCTGCAGGCGGTTGGCCGTGAAGTCTTCCATCACGGCAGCCTTATCCGCCGGCGGCAAGCGCCCGTGCACCAGACCTACCTTGAGCTCCGGCAAGGCGGCCACCAGGGTCTCGTAGGTTTCCACGGCGGTCTGCAACTGCAGCGCCTCGCTCTCTTCAATCAGCGGGCACACCCAGTAGACCTGCCGGCCATCGGCGGCGGCATGGTGCACGCGCTCGATCACCTCGTCGCGGCGCGCGTCGTTGACCAGCCGCGTCACCACCGGGGTGCGGCCGGGCGGCAGCTCGTCGATCACCGAGACGTCGAGATCGGCGTAGTAAGTCATTGCCAGCGTGCGCGGGATCGGCGTGGCCGACATCATCAGCTGATGCGGCACGGTCTCGGCGGCCTTGCCGGCCTTGTCCGGCGGCGCTGCCGCATCGGGCTCCGCCTTGCCGCGCAGCGCCAGGCGCTGGGCCACGCCGAAGCGATGCTGCTCATCCACCACCGACAAACCCAGGCGCGCAAACTTGACGCTGTCCTGGATCAGCGCGTGGGTGCCGATGGCCAGTTTGGCTTCGCCGGACTCGACCTGCGCCGCCGCCTCGCGCTTGGCGCGCGCCTTCAGGCTGCCGGCCAGCCACACCACGGTCACGCCAAGCGGCTCCAGCCACGCGGAAAGCTTGCGGTAGTGCTGCTCGGCCAGGATTTCAGTGGGCGCCATCAGCGCGGCCTGGTAGCCGGCGTCGATGGCCTGGCAGGCCGCCAGCGCCGCGACAATGGTCTTGCCGCTGCCGACGTCGCCCTGCAGGAGTCGGTGCATCGGATGGGGCGCGCCCATGTCCCTGGCGATCTCTTCCACCACGCGCTGCTGGGCGCCGGTCAGCTTGAACGGCAGCGCCGCCAGGAAGGCCGTCAGCAGGCCGCCGGCGCGGCGCGGCATGGGCGGCGCGCTCTTGTCGCGCCGCGCCGCCTGGGAGCGCTTGAGCGAGAGTTGCTGCGCCAGCAGTTCGTCAAACTTGATGCGCTGCCAGGCCGGGTGCGAGCGCTCGATCAGCGCGGCTTCATCGACATCCTGCGGCGGCGAGTGCAGCAGGCGCAGACTATCCGGCAATGGCTGCAGCCTGAGCTGCGCGAGCGGACCTTTCAGGACCGGCAATGGCAGGGTCTCGGGCAGCGGCGTGCGCGAAAGCGCCCCGCCGATGGCCTTGCGCAAGTAGGTCTGCGGAATGCCCGCGGTACTCGGGTACACCGGCGTCAATCTATCGGGCAGCGCCTCGCCTGGCGTCACCGGGCGCACGGTGGGATGGACCATCTCCGCGCCGAAGAAGCCACCGCCGCGCAGTTCGCCGCGCACGCGCAGGCAGGTGCCTTCGGCCATCTGCTGGGCCTGGCTGCCGTAGAAATTCAGAAAGCGCAGCGTCAGCTCGCCGGTATCGTCGGCGATCTTGACCACCAGCTGGCGGCGCGGGCGGAAGCTCACCTCATTGGACGTGACCACGCCCTCGACCTGCACCGCCAGGCCCAGGCCCGCGCGGCGGATGGCATCGGCGATCGGCAGCAGCGTGGTCTCGTCCTCATAGCGCATCGGCAGGTGCAGCACCATGTCAACGTCGCGCTTGAGGCCAAGCTTATGCAAGCGCGCCATGGCCGAGGACGGCTTGCCGGCGGCACCTTTGGCGGCCCCCGGCCCCTTGCCCGGCCGGCCGGCCTTGTCCCCGGCGGGCGCCGCGGGCAGGCTGTCGGTGGTTTCCGGGATCGGGTCGGGAGCGGTTCCTGGCATCGGGCGGCGTGGCTACGGATTCGGGTCGGGGTTCATGCCTGGCGGCAAGGGAGGGTGGCGCAAATAGGCGATATCATGCGCGCCCGGGCGGCCGTGCTGCCCCAAGCCTTACAATATCGGATTCGCCGATTGTACCTATGCCGGCCGCGCCACCGCGCGGCCAGTGGCCGTTTTTGCCCCCATGATGCTGACGCTGTCCGACTTCGACTTTGAACTGCCGCCCGAACTGATCGCCCAGACCGCCTTGCCGGAGCGCGGCGCAAGCCGGCTGCTGGTGGTGGATACGGACGCGCGGGACGGCACCACCCGCCTGGCCGACCGCACTTTCGCCGATATCGTCGGCTACCTGCGCCCGAACGACCTGCTGGTATTCAACGACACGCGCGTCATCAAGGCACGCTTCTTCGGCCACAAGGGCAGCGGCGGCAAGGTCGAGGTGCTGGTCGAGCGGGTGCTGGACAGTCATACCGTGCTGGCGCAGGTGCGCGCCTCCAAGACGCCGCCCGAGGGCAGCAAGCTGCGCCTGGTGGATGCCTTCGACGTCACCGTGGGCCCGCGCGTGGACCAGTTCTTCACGCTCACCTTCCCCGAGCCGGCGCTGGACCTGATCGAGCGCCACGGCCGCCTGCCGCTGCCGCCATATATCACCCACGACCCGGACGCCTTCGACGAGACCCGTTACCAGACCGTCTACGCCCGCGCCCCCGGCGCGGTGGCGGCCCCCACCGCCGGCCTGCATTTCGACGAGGCGCTGTTCGCCCGGCTCGATGCGCTGGGCGTGCGCCGCGGCTTCCTGACCCTGCACGTGGGCGCCGGCACCTTCCAGCCGGTGCGTACCGAGAACCTTGCCGAACACAAGATGCACGCCGAGTGGTATGAGGTGTCCGAGGCACTGGCCCAGGCCGTGCGCGACACGCGCGCCGCCGGCGGCCGCGTGATCGCGGTCGGCACCACCTCGCTGCGCGCGCTGGAATCCGCCGGCACTGCCGATGGCACGCTGACCGCCGGGCGCGGGGACACCGATATCTTCATCACGCCGGGCTACCGGTTCCGCGTGGTGGATGCCCTCATCACCAACTTCCACCTGCCCAAGTCGACCTTGCTGATGCTGGTATCGGCGCTGGCCGGGGTGGAGCCCATCCGCGCCGCTTACCGCCATGCGGTGGCGCAGCGCTACCGCTTCTTCAGCTACGGCGACGCCATGCTGCTGACGCGCCAGCCCCAGCCCTGAGCGCGCCGCGCCAGCTCCGTACCGACTGCCCGAACCCGATTCCAGCCATGCTCAACTTCGAACTGCTCACCACCGACGGCAACGCCCGCCGCGGCCGCGTCACCCTCAACCACGGCGTGGTCGAGACCCCGATCTTCATGCCGGTCGGCACCTACGGTTCGGTCAAGGCGATGTCGCCGCTCGAACTGAACGAGATCAATTCGCAGATCATCCTGGGCAACACCTTCCACCTGTGGCTGCGCCCCGGTTTGGAAGTGGTGGAGGCCCACGGCGGCCTGCACCGCTTCATGGGCTGGGACAAGCCGATCCTGACCGATTCGGGCGGCTTCCAGGTGTTTTCGCTGGGCGCGCTGCGCAAGATCACCGAGGATGGCGTGACCTTCGCCTCGCCGGTCAACGGCGACAAGCTGTTCCTGTCGCCCGAGATCTCGATGCAGATCCAGCGCACGCTGAACTCCGACATCGTGATGCAGTTCGACGAGTGCACGCCATACGAGATCGAAGGCCGTCCCGCCACCCATGCGGAGGCGGCGACTTCCATGCGCATGAGCCTGCGCTGGGCCAAGCGTTCGATCGACGAATTCAAGCGCCTGGCCAACCCCAACGCGCTGTTTGGCATCGTCCAGGGCGGCATGTTCGAAGACCTGCGCGACGAGTCGCTGGCCGGGTTGTCCGAACTGGACTTCCACGGCTACGCCATCGGCGGGCTGTCCGTTGGCGAGCCCAAGGAAGACATGATGCGCGTGCTGGAGCACGTGGCGCCGCGCCTGCCGGCCCACAAGCCCCACTACCTGATGGGCGTGGGCACGCCGGAAGACCTGGTGGCGGGCGTGGCGGCCGGTGTCGACATGTTCGACTGCGTGATGCCGACCCGCAATGCCCGCAACGGCTGGCTATTCACCCGCTTCGGCGACGTCAAGATCAAGAACGCCGTCCACCGCAACGACACGCGGCCGCTGGACGAGAGCTGCGGCTGCTATACCTGCCGCAACTTCTCGCGCGCTTATCTGCATCACCTGCACCGGGTCGGCGAGATCCTCGGCGCGCGCCTGAACACCATCCACAACCTGCATTACTACCTGCAACTGATGGCCGAAATGCGCGAAGCCATCGAGCAGCACCGCTTCGAAGCCTTCCGCCTGCAGTTCGCCGCCGACCGCGCGCGCGGGCCGCAGTGAGCCGCACCCGGCGCGCCGGCGTGAACTTTCCGCCGGGCGCCGGTCGAATAGCGGTGCCCGGCTGCCGCAAGCGGCGCCCAAGGCGCTCCGAACAAACCCGTAAACCACTGCAATTGCCCTTATCCGGCGTGCAGTGCGGTTGCAAGCGGGTGGTAGAATGATCGACTAACTGACTGACTTTGTGACGGAGAAGCAACGTGCTGATTTCTAACGCATTTGCCCAGACTGCCGGTGTCACCGGCGGCGCGGCGGGTGGCCTGATGAGTTTCCTGCCTATCATCCTGATGTTCGCGGTGCTGTGGTTCATCATGATCCGCCCGCAGATGAAGCGCCAGAAAGAAGCGAAGGCAATGATGGAAGCCCTGGCCAAGAATGACGAAGTGGTCACCGCCGGCGGTATCCTTGGCCGCGTCACCAAGGTCAACGAGCAATACGTGACCCTCGAAATCGCCGCGGGCACCGAAATCACGGTGCAGAAGAGCGCGGTCACCACGGTGCTGCCCAAGGGCTCGCTGAAGTCGCTCTGAGCACCGCGATAGCGGGTGGATCGTTGCCATATTCCGGCTTTTACCGCTCTCCCGCCCGTTAGCCTGCTTTTTCGCCCTTCCCGGCACGCCTTTAGCGCGCGTGCCCCCGCAGCCGCCTGATCCAGCCCGGGTTATCCGTGGATGCCAGGCGGCTGTTTGCCAACCGGTGCGGTGGTGCCGACCTCCCTGCTGACGGTAACGTCGGCCCCGCCAACCGAAGAACGACTGGCCAAAGATGAATCGTTATCCGCTTTGGAAATACCTCGTGATCCTGGTGGCGCTGGCCATCGGCATCACCTATACGCTGCCGAACTTCTTCGGCGAGGCGCCTGCCGTGCAGGTCTCCTCCGCCAAGGCCACGGTCAAGATCGACCTGGCCATGCAGAAGCAGATCGAGCAGATCCTGGCACAGAACAACCTGCAGCCCGACGGCATGTTCTTCGACCTGAACGGCCAGTCCGGCTCGGTCAAGGCACGTTTCCGCACGCCCGACGAGCAGCTCAAGGCCAAGGACATCCTGACGCGCACGCTCAACCCGGACCCCAGTGACGCCACCTACGTGGTCGCGCTCAACCTGTTGTCGGGTTCGCCGCGCTGGCTCACCGCCATGCACGCGCTGCCGATGTACCTGGGGCTGGACCTGCGCGGTGGCGTGCACTTCCTGCTGCAGGTGGACATGAAGGGCGCGGTCGACAAGAAGCTCGACAGCCTCGCCGGCGACGCCCGCACGTTGCTGCGCGACAAGGGCATCCGCCATGGCGGCATCGACCGCGACGGCGATCGCCTGACGGTGCGCTTCAATAACGCCGACGACGCCACCAAGGCGCGTGCCATCCTGGCCGATAGCCTGCGCGAGCTGGCGTTCACCCCGGACGGCAGCAACATCGCCGGCGTATTCACCGAGGCCGCCCGCAAGGCGGTGCAGGATGCGGCGGTCAAGCAGAACATCACCACCCTGCACAACCGGGTCAACGAGCTCGGCGTGGCCGAGCCGGTGATCCAGCAGCAAGGCGCCGACCGCATCGTGGTACAGCTGCCGGGCGTGCAGGACACCGCCAAGGCCAAGGACATCATCGGCCGCACCGCTACGCTGGAAGCCCGCCTGGCGGACCCCGAGGCACCTCGCAACCCGCGTCCGGGCGACCCGATCCCCTTCGGCAGCGAGCTGTTCACGCAGGGCAACGGCGCCCCGGTGGTGCTCAAGAAGCAGGTCATCTTCACCGGCGACCGCATTGAAAGCGCCTCGGCCGGCTTCGACCAGAACCAGCGTCCCTCCGTCAACATCAAGCTCGACGCCCAGGGCGGCCGCGTGCTGCGCGACGTCTCGCGCGAGAACATTGGCAAGCCGATGGGCATCGTGCTGTTCGAGAAGGGCAAGGGCGAGGTCCTGACTGTCGCGACCATCCAGTCCGAACTCGGCTCCAGCTTCCAGATCACCGGCTCCTACTCCACCGAAGCCGCCAACGACCTGGCCCTGCTGCTGCGCGCCGGCTCGCTGGCCGCGCCGATGGAAATCATCGAGGAACGCACCATCGGCCCGTCGCTGGGCGCGGACAACATCAAGAAGGGTTTTGACTCCGTGGCCTACGGCTTCGGTGCCATTGCCGTCTTCATGATGCTGTACTACATGCTGTTCGGCGTGTTCTCGGTGGCCGCGCTGGCCGTCAACCTGCTGCTGCTGGTGGCGGTGCTGTCGATGCTGCAGGCCACGCTGACGCTGCCCGGCATCGCCGCTATCGCGCTGGTGCTCGGCATGGCCATCGACGCCAACGTGCTGATCAACGAACGTATCCGCGAGGAACTGCGCGCGGGCGCTACGCCGCAGATGGCAATCGCCGTCGGCTTCGACCGCGCCTGGGCCACCATCCTGGACTCGAACGTGACCACGCTGATCGCCGGCCTGGCGCTGCTGGCCTTCGGCTCCGGCCCTGTGCGCGGCTTCGCCGTGGTGCACTGCCTGGGCATCATGACCTCGATGTTCTCGGCGGTGTTCTTCAATCGTGGCCTGGTCAACCTCTGGTACGGTCGCAAGAAGAAGCTGCAGAGCGTGGCGATCGGCCAGATCTGGAAGCCGGGCTCGGACAGCCAGGGCACCGTCGCCAAGTAAGCATCATGGCTGCCGCGCCGGGCGCGCGGCAGCCAACCAGCATAGACCTGCAGTACAAAACAGCAGCACAGCTGCCGTATTAAACAGGATTCAACATGGAATTCTTCCGCATCCGGCGCGACATTCCGTTCATGAAGCACGCGTTGATCTTCAACGTGATTTCCTTCCTGACGTTTGCCGCCGCCGTATTCTTCCTCGCGCACAAGGGCCTGCACCTGTCGATCGAGTTCACGGGCGGCACGGTGATGGAGGTCAACTACCAGCAGCCGGCCGATCTCGAGCATATCCGCGGCCAGGTCGGCAAGCTGGGCTACAGCGACGTGCAGGTGCAGAACTTCGGCACCTCGCGCGACGTGATGATCCGCCTGCCGCTGCAAAAAGGCCCTGACGGCAAGCCCGTCACCTCGGCCCAGCAGAGCGAGCAGGTGATGGGCGCGCTGCAGGCCGCCGCACCGGATGTCAAGCTCCAGCGTGTCGAGTTCGTCGGTCCGCAGGTCGGCAAGGAACTGGCCACCGACGGCCTGCTGGCGCTGCTGTGCGTGGTGGCCGGCATCGTGATCTACCTGTCGTTCCGCTTCGAGTGGAAGTTCGCTGTCGCCGGCATCATCGCCAACCTGCACGACGTGGTGATCATCCTGGGCTTCTTCGCCTTCTTCCAGTGGGAATTCTCCCTGTCGGTGCTGGCGGCGATCCTGGCGGTGCTGGGCTACTCGGTCAACGAATCGGTCGTGATCTTCGACCGGATCCGCGAGAACTTCCGCAAGTACCGCAAGATGACCACGCATGAGATCATCGACAACGCGATCACCAGCACCATCTCGCGGACCATCATCACCCACGGTTCGACCGAAATGATGGTGCTGTCGATGTTCTTCTTCGGTGGCCCCACCCTGCACTACTTCGCACTGGCGCTGACCGTCGGCATCTTGTTCGGCATCTACTCCTCGGTGTTCGTTGCCGCGGCGCTGGCCATGTGGCTGGGCGTCAAGCGCGAGGACCTGGTCAAGGGCGAGAAGAAGCCGGGCGACGTCGACCGCGACGACCCGAACTTCGGCGCGCAGGCCTGACGGCCCCGCAACGGATTCTCCGTCAATGAAAAATGGGCACCTTCGGGTGCCCATTTTTCATTGCCGCGCCTGCCCGCTTCGATCCGGGCACCGTATGTCGCCAGCGCGTCAGAACTGCTCGATCCACACCGCCAGGCGATCCGCGGAAAACTCGGCCGTGCGCTCGGCGGCGCGGTAGACGATCGAGCCGCCCTCGCGCACGGCCTTCAGCGCCCCGCCGGCTTCATCCAGCCACAGCAGTCCGGCCAGCCAGGCCACATGGCGCGCGGAGACCTCCTTGTCCACCGGCTCGCCCAGGTATTCGCCAAGCGCGGCACCGTGAATCCACACCAGGGCATCGCCATCCCGGCGCACCACGTCCACCCCGCCGGCCTCGGCCAGCGTCTCGGCCAGTAGCGCCACAGCATCGCCCGCGCCACGGCCGGTGAATTGCGTACGCAGGCCCGCGAGCCTTGCCGCCACCGCATAGCCGAAGCTGCCGCTGCGCCGGCTTTCCGCCGCCACCAGGTCGGCGTAGTCCATCAGCAGCCAGTCCGGCTCGGGATTCTGTACGCCTGCCAGCGCGGCCGAAGCCAGGTAGGTTTCCACCGGCTGGAAACGCTCCGGGCCAATCAGGCTGGCCGACAGCGTGCGGATCAGGCCGATGCGCGCGGCGATGGTCTGCCTTTGCAGCACGCTCAGCTTCTCGCGCAGCAACTGGTCGCGTTCCTTGCGCAGGCCTGCCATCTCCAGCGCCTGCTTGAGCTCCATGCGCAGCGCGGTAATGTCCCACGGCTTCTTGATGTAGCGGTGGATCTGGCCTTCGTTGACCGCGGCGACGGTGTGCTCGATCTCCGAGTAGGCCGTCGTCAGGATCCGCACGATATGCGGATAGCGCTCGCGCGCGTAGCGCAGCAGTTCGTTGCCGTACTCGCCTGGCATCCGCTGGTCGGAGACCAGGACCGCCAGGCTGTCGGCGTGCGCATCCAGCAGCGCCTTGCCTTCTTCCACCGAGCCGCCGGTCACGACCGGCGCCAGGGCTCCGATGGCACGCTGGAAATACTTGACGGCCGTCGCCTCGTCATCGACGAACAGAATCGCCGGTGATGGTGCCTGCGTGGCATTCGGTTCGTTCATCGATTACTCCTGTGCATTCGACTCTTGGTATTTGGAAAATCCAGTGTTACGGTGGTGCCCGCACCGGACGTCGACTCGATCCGGATGCCGCCACCGAAAGACTGCATGACACGGTTGCAGAAAATCATGCCCAGCCCGTTGCCACCCGTATTCGCATGGGTGGTGACCGGGTCCACCAGCAGGCGCCCCATCACTTCCGGCGGTATGCCCGGGCCGTTGTCGCAAATGCGGATCGCGGCCTCGGGCTCGGCCGCCACCACGAAGCGCAGCGACGGCGCGGCGACGCCATCGAGGGCGCGCAGCGAGTTGGACAGCAGCGACGACAAGACCAGCGCCACGCAATTGGGCAGCGTGCGCACGGCAAAGTCGTCTTGCATCTCGACCTGCACCCACTCGCGCTGCGGCCCCGCGAACGGGTAGGTATCGAGCAGCGCGGCGATCAGGGCGCCGGCAGTCACTTCCCGGCTGGCATTGGGCTGCGTGCTGGGCCGGCCCCCGCTGCTGCGCACCGACTGCAGGAAAGACGAAATCACGGCCAGGCAATACTGCGCGTTGTCGTGCATCGACGTTGCCGCCTGGCCGATCTCGCTCTGGCGCTGCGGATTGTATTCCGCCGCGATCCGGCTTTCGATGCCGCGGGCAAAATTTGCGATCGCCGCCAGCGGTGTATTCAGTTCATGGGCGAGAAAGGCGAGCGTCTCGTCGATCGCCATCAGGCGCTGGTGGCGCACCGAACGCTCGCGGTAACGTTCCGCCGCCAGTCGCAGCGTCTCGCGCACCTGCCCCAGTTCGAGGGGCTTCTCCAGGATGCGGAACACCTCGCCGGTGTTGACCGTCTGCAACAGCATGTCTTTGTCCGCATAGGCGGTCACCAGGATGCGGACGATCTGCGGGTACTCGAGCGCCACCTGTCGCAGCAGGTCGCCGCCATTACGGCCTGGCATGCGGAAATCCGTCACCAGCACGGCGACGCGCGCGCTCTCCCGGCGCAGGACGACGATTGCCTCATCGGCGCCGCTGGCGACCAGCACCTCGTACTCCGTGCCAACCGCGCGGGCGAAGTACTTGCATGCCATCTCCTCGTCATCGACGTAGAGGACGGTAAGCTTCGGTTGCCGGGCATCGCTCATGACGCTCCTCAGTCGGCTCGCGGCAGGTCGAAGCTGAACGAGGCCCACTGGCCCAGCTCGCTTTCAGCAAACAGCACGCCACCATGGCGCTCGATCACCGCGTAGCTGATCGACAGGCCCAGGCCTAGGCCCTGCCCGACTTCACGTGTCGTGAAGAACGGCTCGAACACGCGCGCCAGGTGCTCGGACGCGATGCCGGGGCCATTGTCCTTGACCGTGACATGCAACCGGCGCTCGACCCACTTCACCGTGGTGTGGATCGCCGGGCTCTGCGTGCCGGCCTTGCGCATGGCCAGCGCGGCATTGGAAAACAAATTGATCAGCACGCCGATCACCGCCGCTTCGTCGCCCAGTACCAGCGTATCGGTGGGCAACTCGCGCGTGACGGCGACCCCGCGCAACTCATGCGCGGTCAGCCGGATCGACGAATCGAGCGCCTTTTCGAACAGGAACGGCGTGCCTTCGGCTTCGGCGCCGGGCTTGCGATAGGCAAAAGTCTTCAGGTCCGACACGATATGCTGGATACGTTGCATGCCCTGCTTGGCATCGACCAGGCACTCCTGCAGCATCGGCTCATTCTTGGCTACCGGCTCTTCCAGCGCAACCTCGATCGCCATCAGGCAAAAGTTGACCGGGTTGTTGACCTCATGCAGCAGGCCCGCGGCCAGCGTACCGATGGCGGCCATCTTTTCCTGCTGCAGCATCTGGCCCTTGATGTCGACCAGCTTGCGGTTGATGACTTCGAGCTCGGCGTTCTTTTCCGCCACTTCGGCCTTCAGGCGGAAAAGCATGAAGCGCGCCCGCTCGTTGAAGAAGGTATAGACCGCGCTGGCCGCCGCGGCAAACAGCAGGAACAGCGAATTGACGATAAAGGTGCCGGCCGGCTCGATGCCGCCGGAATGCAGCAGGCAGGCAAGCAGGTAGAACAGGTAGGAAAGGACCCCGAACACCAGGTTCTGCCACAGGCCGAAAGGCAATGCGATGCCGGAGGCGAAGATGGCCAGGTTCAGCCCCACGTAGTAGGGCGATTCCACGCCGTCCGTATGCCAGATCATCCAGGAGATCATGATCTGCGGCAGCAGCAGCCATGACAAGGTCAGCCACGGCGCGAAGCGCCGCCCCGCGGTGCTGTACAACAGCATGACAATGCCGGCGATCAGCAGCGACACCAGCACGCGCGCCACCGCGAACGGCGCCTGCAGCTGCGGGTACTGGCCATAGTCCAGCCCCACGCCGAGCAGCACCAGCACGATGGCGGTATACGCGCCGCCGCGGCTGAAGGCCAGGCGGAAATCCGCCAGCTCGGTCTGGTAACCCGCGTAAAGTTGATTCGTGCTCATGGCTGGGCCGGCTACTGGTGTTTCAGAGGATGATCGCTTCGGCGAACACATTGACTCCGGTCTGGTCGACATAGAGCTTATGGTCGCGGGATTGCTCGGGCAGCAGCATACTCATCCTGGCCTCGTCGCGATAGATCAGGTACCACTCCAGCAAATGTTCCATGCCGAACTTCTCGGGGTTGGCGGAGTGGACATTGGTCACCAGCAGCTGGCCGCCAGGCCGTGTACGCGCGGCAAAATAGCTTAGCAGCCGGGAACACACCTTATCCGACAGGTAGTCGAACAGCCCCGCGCAATACACCGCGTCGAACTCGCGCAGCGCGGCATCGTCCGGCGAAATCTTGCGCTTGAGCAGTTCATGCACCGACTGGTGCACCATCTCCACCGATACCTTGTGCCCCGCCGAGGCCGCCGAATTTTCGATGGAGGACTTGGTGTAGGCCAGCGTCTCCTCGCTGAAATCGACCAACTGGAACGACAGCAGCTCGGGCTGCGCATATTCACGCACGAAGCGCTGGATCTCGAAGGCCGGGCCGCAACCGACATTGAGCACGCGGAACGGCCTGCCGGCCGCACGGGCGGCGTCCGCCTGGCGCGACAGGAAGTCCACCAGCAGGTCGATCCGGTTGCGGTGGGCGGTGGCTACCGCCGCCTTGAGGAAGGCCGTGTTGACAATCTGGAAGTAAGTGGTCGGGCCCTGCTGCGGGTCGCTCAGGATCTGGTTGACCATCTCGTAGTCGCCGGCGTAGCCCAGCGGCTTGGTGAAGGTGCGATAGACAAAGGGGGCGCGCAGCAGCAACGGATGCAGGGCCGACTGCGCATAGGTACGGTGCACGGGCGCGATCTCGGCGTCCACCTGCTCGGCCTCGCCTTCCAGCCGGTCCAGGTAGGACTTGGTCTTGAGCATGATCGGCGTGGCCAGCTCGTAGAACACGTCCTCCCGCAACCGTCCATCGGTCTTGGGCAGGTTTTCGGTCAGGTCGACCTGCTCGACCCAGCGCGATACTTCAGAGAGAAACGCGCGCATTTCATTGACCACGATCTGGTAATCGCGCCGGATATTGAAGCGCGCGTCCCAGTCTTTGATAAACAGTTCTGCTTCGCGCCCGACCGATTTCGGCTCGTTGGGCAGGTCGCTCAACTCGCGCCATTCGTCGATCAGCGTGAGCGATACCACCGCGGTGAGGCCGGTGTTCACCAGGCTCATCACCACCGCCTTGCCCAGGTAGGCGTTCTTGGTCCCCATGCGCACACTCAGCTCGCTCAGCACCTCGCTGACCTGGACGATCGAGTATGGGTTGTAGATTTCCATCACCAGAGACTTTCTCTGGAGATTGATAATTGTGCCCCGCACCTGCTCGCCCTGCGAGTTGCGGAAACTGACCACCGGATCGATTTGCGTTTGGGAGTACACGGTATTGCGCCAGAGAAATCCGAGAAACGCTGCCGGCCGCCCAGTTCAACAGTGTGGCATTGACTGGCCGGGTACAGCTCGTAGGGCGATGGATCGCTACGCTAGACCAGTATCAGGGGGTACTGCTGGGATACATGTCGGTAATCGGTTGCGGGCATGGGCGTCCTTGACTGATGGCAGGCAGGCACGCACGCGACTACACCCTGGTAACGGTGACTGAGACTGTGACTGAGTGAGACTGTAACTGAATACTAGCGGATCATTGTACTGTGGCCGCCAGGTGCGGACAACACAACCTGGGCGATGCCCGCGCAGGCTTGCCCAATGTGCTGGTAACAAAGAAAAAGGCCGGGATTGCGCCCCGGCCTTTTTCTTTGTTACCCAGATGCGCGAAGTCGGGGGCAACCCCCGGACCTCGCGACGTATCTGTCGTCCGTCTTAGTCGGCCTTCACGCCTTCGACCTGGATCGCCAGCTTGACCTCGGGCTTGAAACCCATCTTCACGCCGTAGTCGATACCGAAATCGGCACGGCTGAAGCTACCCACGGCATCGGCGCCGCAGGCTTCGCGCTTGAGCATCGGATGCTGGATGCACTTGAAATCGCGGATCTCCAGCTTGACCGGCTTGGTCACGCCATGCAGGGTCAGCAGACCATCGACTTCGGTCGGCACGTCGCCATTGAACTTGGTGAACTTGCCCTTGTAGGTGGCTTCCGGGAAGGCTTCGACATTGAACATGTCGGGGCCCTTCGCGTGCTGGTTCAGCTTGCTGTTGCCGAAGTCGACCGAGGCGGCGTCGATCTTGATGTCCACCGTGCCGGTCTTGGCAACGCGATCCAGCGTCACCACGCCGCTCGACTTCTCGAACTTGCCGCGCCAGGTCGACAGGCCGCCAAGGTGGTCGGCTTCGAAGCTCGGGTACGTGTGGGTCGGATCGAGGTTGTAAGTCACCGTGTTGGCGGACGCCACGCCGACGGCGGCGCTGGCGGAAAGGGCCGCGACAGCGGCGAGGATGGTGCGCAGTTTCATGAGAACTCCCGGCAAAAAGTTGGGGATGAACAGCAAAGGTACAAAGGTGCGACAGGGAATACGGGCGCTGCGCGCTTACTTCCTGGCCGCGGTCACGATACGAAATTTGATCTGGACATCGTCGGCAACGACGGAAGTATCCTTCCACTCGCCATCGCCGATGTTATACACGGTGCGCTTGATCGGCAGCACACCTTCGAACACCTGGCCGCCGGCGTCCTGGCGATAGCTTGCCGGAATCACCACGTCCTGGGTCTTGCCCTTGATGGTGAGCTTGCCCGCCACCTCATACTTGCCGGCTGCGCCGGCCTTGATGCTGGTCGACTGGAACACCGCCTTGGGGTACTTGGCCGCGTCGAACCAGTCGCGCCCCTTTACCTCCTTGGTGGTCTCTGCATCGCCGATCTCGAAGCTGGACACGTCGATCTCGACCTTGGCCGAGGACGCTGCCAGCTTGGCGGGATCGAACGATACCGCGGCATCGAATTTCTTGAACTTGCCTTCCATCGGCACGCCGATCTGGCGGGCTGTCGCGGTGACCGAGCTCTTGGCCGCGTCGACCTGGGCCCAGGCGTAATTCGCCCCGATGCCGGCGGTGGCCAGCGTGGCCGCCATCAGGAGCGCGCTCGCGCGGGGAATGCGTTTCATGAAAAGAACTCCTGTCGCTAGGAGGGCCGTGCGGCCCTCGGTCAATGGTCAGTCAGGGCGGAGAAACGGGACGGGGCCCCGCCTTGCCCTACTTGAGGAACGGCAGCATGCGCGCCAGTGTACCGTCGCGCTCGATGAACTGATGCTTGAGGGCGGCGGCCGCATGGACTACGACGATGACGGCCATCAGGTAGTTCAGCCAGATATGCGCCAGCTTCAGGATTTCCTTGAGCTCATCGTTTTTCTCGAGCAGCGCGGGCAGTTGCCAGATGCCAAGGTAGACCACGGGAACGCCTGAGGCTGAGCTGTACAGGTAGCCGGTAACCGGCACCACCACGATCAGCACGTACAGCAGCACGTGGGCGGCGTGGGCCGCCTTGGCCTGCCAGGCCGGGGTGCCGGCTGCCGGAGCCGGAGCGCGGTGCGTAGCGCGCCAGAGCACGCGCAGCGCGGCAAAGGCGAATACCGTCACGCCGATCCACTTGTGCCATGAAAACAGCTTGAGCTTGAGCATCGACAGGCCCGGGATGCTGGTCATGTACAGGCCCAGCCCGAAGGCGGCAAAGATCAGCAAGGCGATGATCCAGTGCAGGCCGATCGCGGTCGCGCCATAAGCGGACGCCGATGACGGCCCTGGAGCGGTGCCGGCGTGGGCACTGGCTTTGGCTTGGGAATGCATGGAAGAAGACCCCTGCCCTATGCGGGCGTTTCATAAACTTTTACTGAATGGCAATCATGCGTGCCGTTGAATTCTCGCATTATTGTGCGCCCGGCGTGTTGCGGAACGGTCTGAAATTCATGGAATCATTCAAATGGTTTGAAGTGACAATTCGTCGCAACCAGGACGCGGCGCCTGCCCGCCTGTGCGCATGCCGGGCGCGTAACAAAAAAACCACCCATGGGGTGGCTTTATTGCAACGTGCCTGCCGGCAAGGTGCGATCCGAAACGCTCGGACCGCCCACGCCGGGAAGATTACACCCGTTCGGCGAGGCTCACCGCGCGGCCGATATAGCTGGCCGGGGTCATTTCCAGCAGCAGCTTCTTGGCATCGTCGGGAATCGCCAGGCCGCCGATGAAGGTCTGCAGCGCCTCGCGCGAGATGCCCTTGCCGCGCGTCAGCTCCTTGAGCTGCTCGTAGGGGTTGGGCACGCCGAAGCGGCGCATCACGGTCTGGACCGGCTCGGCCAGCACTTCCCAGCAGTTGTCGAGGTCTTCGTCCAGGCGCTCGGGGTTGGTTTCCAGCTTGCCCAGGCCGCGCAGGCAGGCCTCGTAGGCCAGCAGGCTGTAGCCAAAGGCCACGCCCATGTTGCGCAGCACCGTGGAATCGGTCAGATCGCGCTGCCAGCGCGACAGCGGCAGCTTTTCCGACAGGTGGCGCAGCACCGCATTGGCCAGACCCAGGTTGCCTTCGGAATTCTCGAAGTCGATCGGGTTGACCTTGTGCGGCATGGTCGACGAGCCGATTTCGCCAGCCTTGGTGCGCTGCTTGAAGTAGCCCAGCGAGATATAGCCCCAGATGTCGCGGTTCAGGTCCAGCAGGATGGTGTTGGCGCGGGCAATGGCGTCGAACAGCTCGGCCATGTAGTCGTGCGGCTCGATCTGGATGGTGTAGGGATTGAAGGTCAGGCCCAGGCGGGTCTCGATCACTTGCTTCGAGAAAGCTTCCCAGTCGAAGGCCGGATACGCCGACAGGTGCGCGTTGTAGTTGCCCACCGCGCCGTTCATCTTGCCCAGCAGTTCCACGCGCTGGATGCGTTCGATGGCACGTGCCAGGCGCGCCGCCACATTGGCCATTTCCTTGCCCAGCGTGGTCGGGCTGGCCGGCTGCCCGTGGGTGCGCGACAGCATCGGCTGGCGGGCGTTGGCGTGGGCCAGTTCCACGAGGCGCGCATGCACGCGCTGCAGCGCCGGCAGGATCACGCCTTCGCGGGCGCCCTTGAGCATCATGCCGTGCGAGGTATTGTTGATATCTTCCGAGGTGCAGGCGAAATGGATGAATTCGCTGGCGGCTTCCAGCTCGGCGTTGCCCTTGACCTGCTCCTTGAGCCAGTACTCCACGGCCTTCACGTCATGGTTGGTGACCGCCTCGATCTCCTTGATGCGCGACGCGTGGGCTTCGGTGAAATTGTCCACCAGGGCCAGCAGGGCCGCTTCGGATGCCGGCGAGAACTTGGGCATATCCGGCAGGCCGGCTTGCGACAGCGCGATCAGCCAATGCACTTCGACCTTGACGCGGTTGCGCATGAAGGCAGCTTCCGAGAGCCACTCGCGCAGCGCATCGGCCTTGGAGGCGTAGCGGCCATCGATGGGGGACAGGGCGGTGAGCGGAGAAAGCGAGGAAGAAGACATGCTGGGAGACCGGAGGGATAGGGGAACTGGTTACGCAAGCGTGGCCGGGCGGGCAAATTGCGCGGGCACGTGGCCTGGCGCCACCCCTGGCGAGCCGAAGCGGTCAGCGACAAGACCGGAACGGATCAAAAGAGGTGAAAAAGCACCGAAACGATACCGAAGCGGCACGAAAAGAGCCTAATCAGGCGCGCCAACCGACTGGCAGCGCGGCGGAAAGCGGGCATTTTACCATCGTGGCTGTCCTTCTGTGGACGCGTTCGCGGGCCCGGCCACCCCGCGCGTATCGGCACCACGACACTGCTGCGCCCGCCCGGGGCACATCCGGGGCGGGGCACGGGTATACTCGCGCTCGCCGATCCGCTAGCCTGTTATGAAGTGCATCGGGCATGCCGGCCGGACGCACCGGCGTGGCCGCCGTGCCTGGAGCGCCGATGCACTTCATAACAAGCTCGAGGGGAGTCCATGAAGCTGTATGCATCGCAAACCAGCCCTTACGCGCGCAAGGTGCGCGTGGTGATGGCGGAAAAGAAGATCGACTACCAGATGGTCGAGGTGGACGTGTGGTCGCCGGATACCACCATCGGCCAGTTCAACCCGCTGGGAAAGGTACCGTGCCTGGTCATGGAAGACGGCGGCGCGATTTTCGATTCGCGCGTGATCGTCGAGTATGTCGACACGCTGACGCCGGTCAGCCGGATGATTCCGCAAGCCGGGCGCGAGCGCGTCGAGGTACGCTGCTGGGAAGCGCTGGCCGACGGCCTGCTCGATGCCGCCCTGCTGGCGCGCCTGGAACACACCCAGCGCGAGCCGGAGCAGCGCAGCGAGCGCTGGGTCAAGCGCCAGCTCGGCAAGATCGACGCCGCGGTGGCCGCCATCGCCGACGGCATGGCCGACCGGCCCTGGTGCTCGGGCAACCATTACTCGCTGGCCGACGTGGCCGTGGGTTGCGCGTTGTCGTACCTCGACTTCCGCTTCCCGGACATCGCCTGGCGCGAGCGCCACCCGCGTCTCGCGGTGTACCAGGACAAGCTCGGCAAGCGCCAGTCGTTTATCGACACCGAGCCGCCGCGCGGCTGAGCCGTTCCGGGCTGCCCATGAAAAAACCGGCCAGACGGCCGGTTTTTTCATGCCCTGGCAGCGCCGCGCATCACTGGATGATGCCGCCGCCCAGGCAGATGTCGCCGTCGTACAGCACGGCGGACTGGCCCGGCGTGACCGCCCACTGCGCCTGCGCGAAGGTCAGTTGCAGTGCATCGCCGGTGGACGCCGCCACCGTGCACGGAGCGTCGCTCTGGCGATAGCGCGACTTGGCCGACAACGTGGTGCCAGCCGCCGGGCCCTCGCCCGCCACCCATGACAGGTCGGCCGCATCAAGCGTGGGCGTGAGCAGCCACGGATGCTCGTGGCCCTGCACCACATACAGCGTATTGCTGGCCATGTCCTTGCGCGCCACGTACCAGGCATCGCCATTGCCGGTGCGGCTGCCACCCAGGCCGATGCCCTTGCGCTGCCCCAGCGTGTAGAAAGCCAAGCCGATATGCTGGCCGACTTCCTTGCCGTCGGGTGTCATCATCGGGCCCGGCCTGGTCGGCAGGTAGCGGTTGAGGAAGTCGCGGAAAGGCCGCTCGCCGATAAAGCAGATGCCGGTGGAGTCTTTCTTCTTCGCATTGGGCAGGCCGATCTCGGCGGCGATCTCGCGCACCCGCGTCTTGGGCATCTCGCCCAGCGGGAACAGCGTGCGCGACAACTGCGCCTGGTTCAGCCGGTGCAGGAAATAGCTCTGGTCCTTGGTGTGGTCGAAGGCCTTGAGCAGTTCGAACCGGCTCCCGCCCGCCCCTGCCGCCACTTCGCGCACGCGCGCGTAGTGGCCGGTGGCGATGGTGTCCGCGCCCAGCGACATGGCATGGTCCAGGAAGGCCTTGAACTTGATCTCGGCATTGCAGAGCACGTCGGGGTTCGGCGTGCGGCCCGCCGAGTATTCGCGCAGGAAATCGGCGAAGACGCGATCCTTGTACTCGGCGGCGAAATTGACTGCCTCCACGTCGACGCCGATCAGGTCGGCCACCGACACCACGTCCAGCCAGTCCTGCCGGGTCGAACAGTACTCGCCGTCGTCGTCGTCTTCCCAGTTCTTCATGAACAGGCCGATCACCTCGTAGCCCTGCTGCTTGAGCAGCCACGCCGTCACCGAGGAATCCACCCCGCCCGACATGCCCACCACCACGCGCTTGCCCGCGCTCATGACCGCGCTCCGCCGGCCACCACCGAGGGATGGGTGTAAAGCGCGTCGAGCGCGAAGCGCTTGCCCGCCAGGTAGTCATCGATGCAGGCCATCAGCAGCGGCGTGCGATGCCGATCGGGACAGGCACGGATCTCATCGGCGCTCATCCACACCGTGCGCACGATGCCCACGTCGAGCTGGCGCCCGGCATCGAGCGCGCCCAGTTCGCCGGTAAAGGCAAAGCGCACATAGGTGATGTCGCCACCCGGCCGCGCCGTGGTGCCGGCCGAATGCGCGCGGGCGGTATAGCAGCCCAGCAGCGCGCGCGGCTCAAAGGTGTGCGCGGTTTCTTCCAGCGTTTCGCGGATGACGGCGTGGATCAGGCTTTCGCCCGGATCGAGATGGCCGGCGGGCTGGTTCAGCCGCAGGCCATCGGGGGTTTCTTCTTCCACCAGCAGGAAGCGGCCGCCGCGCTCGATAACCGCGGCGACCGTGACGCTGGCATTCCAGTCGTGTGACATGATGCACAAATTTTAGGCAATCCGGCATTCTACCGGTTGCCGCCCTTTCGCGCATCCGCGCCACCCGGCCGCGGCGGTGGCTCCGTCACTAAGCCAAGAGCAAAGTGCGCTCTGCGGCCTCCGCCGGCGGCAGCGAAGCGATCGCCCGGTCGAGCTGTTCGCACAACGCCCGGCTGGCTGGCGCCAGCGGCCGCCTGACTTCGGAGCCGATCAGGCCGCACAAGGCCAATGCCGCCTTGACCGGCACCGGATTGGGCTCGGAGAACAGCAGCGAGATCAGCGGTGCCAGTCGCGCGAACAGCGCGCGCGCGGCTTCGTGGCGGCCTGCCGCCACCAACTGCAGCAGGCGCACGAACAAATCCGGGCGGATGTGCGCGCAAGCCGGCACCACGCCGTCGCCGCCGGCCAGCAGGTGGTCGAGCATGGCCGCATCTTCGCCACAGAACACGGCGAGCAGGTCGTTGCACGCCAGTTCACGCAGCCCGGTGGCATCGCACTCCTTGACCGCCACGATGCGTGGATGCAGCGCCAGCCGCCGCACCAGTGCCGGGGACAGCGAGCAACCCGTGCGCTTGGGCACGTTGTACAACATCAGCGGCCGCCAGGTCGCGTCCGCCACGCGCTCGAAATGCCAGGCGATGCCTTCGTCGCCCGGCCGCAGGTAGTACGGCGGCGGCACCAGGTAGCCAGCCAGGTCGAAGCGATCGAGCTGGCGCACCTGCTCGCAGACGGCGCGGGTATCTACGCCGCCGGCACCGGCCAGCACGGGCACCGTGCCGTCCACCGCCTCCAGTACCGCGGCGGTAAACGTCAGCCGCTCCGCCGGGGAGAGCAGTCCGCCCTCCCCGGTCGTGCCCAGGATGACCAGCCCGTCCACGCCACTTGCCACATAGTGCGCGGCCAGGCGCTGCGCCCCGGGCAGGTCCAGCTCGCCGCCTCGCATCGGCGTGACCAGCGGCAGCCACAGCGCCGCGGGGGACTTTTCGCGCTGCGCCGGCGCAAAACCCGCCCGCGCGGCAGCGCTGTCTTCGCGCGCAGCCCCGCCGGTGTCAATGCGCGGCATGGTCTTGCCCCAGCATCGTCGTGACACCGAACTCGGCAGCCGGCAAAGCCATCATGATGGCGTGCATGGCGGCATCGCGGCCACCGCGCTCGACTTCCACATGCAGTGTGGTCTCGCCATGGCGATGGTCCACTTCGACCACGTAGATGCGCGCAAGCTGGCCGATCGCGCGGTGCAGCGACTGGCGCAGCGCGAAGACCTGGCCCGACGCCACCGCCAGCCGCAGCCGGATCCAGCTGTGCACGGTGTCCACGGCCATCCCCGGCGCGGTGGCCGGTGCAGCTTCGATGCCGGATGCGGGGAGGCGTCCGGTGCGGGAATCGTTGCGTGATTGGCCACGGGAAAGACGGCGGCGCGGCACGGAAGCAAAGGCCACGGCAAGGCTCGACTGTCGCATTTGAGCGGGACCCGCGTTGGGCGGGTCGTCTGTTGGAGATGGATCCATGCTAGGCAGGGCGGCCTCAAGTTGATGCAGTATTCGCCGCCGGCGCCATCAAAATGTCATCAAGATGGCAAGGCGGCGGCGTCCTGCTCAGAACGTCTTGGTGATCGAAGCCCAGGCGGTAGCCTTGCCGATGTAGCGGCCAGGCACGTTGGTATAGACCGACTTGTGAGCGTTGGTGTCGATATAGGCGACCGCCAGCGCGAAACCCTTGCCCAGGTCCTTGGTCAGCCCCAGCTTCCAGTCGGTGTACGAGGCGCTGTTCACGTGTTTCACGTTCTGGTAGCCCACGTGGGCATTCAGCGTCAGGTCCCAGAAATTCAGCGGCACATTGGCCGACAGGTCGGCGTAGTAGCTGTACTTGCTGTCGGCGAATCCGAACAGGTTGGTCAGCGCCTGCGAATACTTGAAGAACACAGGACCGTAGCCGGCGCCGACATACACTTC
>NZ_JBFTOX010000012.1:0-161218 GCF_056398185.1 Cupriavidus sp. 05L310 | reverse complement strand
TACCGGGCCACCTCGCCTCCCCCCGTGGAGAAACCCACCAGGATGGCGTCCCGCAGGTCAAGGGTTTCGAACACAGTGGCCAGATCGTCGGCATAGGTGTTCATCTCATTGCCGTTCCATGGCTGGCTTGAACGGCCGTGGCCACGACGTTCATGTGCAACGGCGCGATACCCTTCCGACGCAACCAGCATCATCTGGGATTCCCAACTGTCCGAGCTCAGTGGCCAGCCATGACTGAATACAACGGGGCGACCGGCGCCCCAGTCCTTGCAATAGAGCTGGGTGCCGTCCTTTGCCGTGATGTAGCTGCCTGAGGCCTTGCCGCGTGCCGTTGAGGGACTCGATCCCATTGCCGACGGTGCCGCCGCAGCAGGTCCGGGCAAGCTGGAAGCCGCCAGCGCGCTGGCGGCGGCCGCGCTGCCGAGCAGCAGGTTGCGTCGCGATACACCTTTGTTGAGGCTGCGAATTGAAGACATGGTAAGACTCCTTTCTTAGCGCGTGAGCGCGCCGCTGCGTTATATATGACCAGTCGTCTATTTAAAAATGCAAAAAAATTTCAGTACAACAACCGCTTCAGCGTGACTTGCTGAAATCGTCGGCAGGCGTCGCCATTGCGCTCGACCTTGCTGCGCAGGACCGCCCCCTCCCAGGCTTCGATGATGATGGACGCGAGCTGCGCGGAATCACAGTCCGCCGGCAGTTCCTGGCGCAGCCTGGCCTCATCAAGGCAGGCTGTGATGAGGCCTTCCCAGCGCGCCAGAATGCGCTCCAGAGCAACTCGAACTTCACCGCTGGTATTGGACAATTCGAGGGAAAGGTTGCCCACAAGGCACCCCAGCGTGAATTCTTCTGCCGCGTGGTCCCCTACCAGCAACTCGAACAGCTTTTCGATCCTGGCCAACGGCGTAATGCGCGCGTCGTACATCACTTTGCCGTGGCATTGTTCAATGGAATCCCAATAGGCTTCGAGCACTTCGGCGGCAAAGGCCTCCTTGCTGTCGAAGTAGCTGTAGAAGGATCCCTTGGGAACCACTGCGGCAGCTACGATGTCCTGCACGCCAGATCCGTTGAAGCCGGACCTGTGTATAACACGGCCGCCGTCGATGAGCAGGCGGTTACGGATCTCGGGGTTGGCGGGTCTTGGCATGTCGAAATGGTCAATGAGGGGATGGAAGGAACAATAGACGACTGGTTGTCTATTTGTCAAGCATCCGTTGACGATCGTCTACGCTTTCAGCGCGCGCATCAGCTCCGCAACCAGGCGATCGGCCTCGGACTGGCTGCGGAGATTGGTAAAGCCCATCATCAAGCCACGCCGCCCGGGCGCACCGTGCCGCCACGCGGTCAGCGAATCCTCGATGATCCACGCCCCCTGCTCACCGGCCCGGTCGAGCAGTTCGACGCGCCGTTGCAGTGTCAGTGCGACGCCGGTCGGGCTCTGATGCGAAGGCGTCACCACGGCCAGGCGCGCCTTCGGAAAGTGCTGACGCCCAAATTCTGACTTCTTCGGCAACCTCCGCGCTGCGTAGCAGCGCCATCGCGTGCTGGTAAAACTCTTGGCCCACCTCGGTCATGGCGAACTGGCGCGATGTCCGGTTGATGAGTCGAACGCCCGGCGAGCGTGAAACGGCGCCCAACGGCCGAAAAACTTGATGAAGTGGCGCGCGGCCTCCGGATTGTAAAGAAACAGAGTCCATCAGCCGCACTGGCAGAAGATGCGCCAATCTCACGGTAAGTACTTCAGCAGCCTGCTAGAGGACAATACCGTGCTCTGCCGCTGGCTCGGGAACATCGCTCTTCTCGCCAAGCATATCCATGAGTTCGCGTTCAATCTTCCGGCAGATCTGTGCCATGGGCACGTCATTGGCGTTTCCTTCGAACGGGTTCTCCGTGCTTTCGCCAACCTGCTCCAGCGCGAGGTACATCCACGAGATCATAGTGCTGAATGGAATGACCAGCCAGATCATGTTGCCATGCATGAAGCCTGAAACGCTGGCATTGATCTTTTCGAATTCCGTAAGAATGCCAAAAGGCAGCAGCAGACAAAAAGTACGGACAAAGAGCTTATTGATGACCGCATATTGCCTGGGATACGGATAGTCCTTGATACGCTCCGCCCGTCCTTGCTGCGCGAAGAAGCCCTTGATGGATCCTCCCAACTCCAAATAGAAGGCATTGCCGATCTCGCCGGCATCAAGGAACCGCTTGATCGTCGCCGACTGTGTTCCCAGCAACCGGGTTGTCTTGCTTTCGGCATGCTGAAGCGAGTCGAGTTCGGCCTGCGGCAGATACCGCGCAAGCGCCTGTTCCAATGGAGTCTCCCACTCTGGAACCCGGTAGTACTTTCGATACTCCACGTTCGATACCTTGCCCGCATTTTCCCAGATCCTTGGGGTTCTCAGCTGATAGCGAAGCGCCGTCAACCACGCGCAATGCCGGAGAATCAGTTCCCGCCCGGCTGCCTGCCCCGCCAGAAAGTCCCGGCCCATCACACCCAGACATCGGCTGCCATTCAGTATCTCAGTCCAGATTTGCTGCGCCTCCAAGGCTCTGCTGTAGGTCTGCACGTTCCTGAAACCCACGATGAATGACGTGGCCGTGCCCAGCAGCAGCACAACCGAGACCGGAATCGACAGCCATTTCAGCCCGAAGAACTGATAAAGGAGAACGGGCAGCGAACCGCATGCTAGCGAGGCATAGAGTTGCCGTCTCGACCAGAACGTGAACTCGGATACGGTGTACGATTTTCCCAGGTGCATGGTGCGCATCTCCCGGCAGTGTGGCAGCTCGCAGGGCCGCGGTCCGAACTGCCGACAGGCAATATCGCCAACCGCCCTCACCACTGACAAGATAGCTGCCGGGGACCTGATTCTGCAATGGTGGATTGCCGTTCGGCCGCTCGAGACAAAACAGGTCGGCTCCGCCGTTCGCTGAAACCCAGCGGCTGACCAGTCTCCAAACGCGCCCTCAGACGCGATATCCGTAGAGTGTTCCGTCGGCTTCGCGCGCGTTGTCCAGCGGGTCGCCCGCAAGTTCGCTGCAGGCATTGCCGTTCGGCTGAACTGTGCCGACAGCTGGCCCTCCCGCGTGGTCATTGACCGTAGCCAGGACAAGGTTGGCGGCAACGGCGAAAGCGGCGGCTGTAATCGCCCGCCTTAGCATGTGTGTGCGGATCATCTGAAATCCCTTAGTTGAGTAGGAAACATGCAAAACGCAGGTTTCATGGGCAGTTGGCCAGCAACTGCACGAATACTTGCAAGCGCCGGTCGACGTCCTCGGGCATGCGCAGCCAGTTGAACGGGCTGGCCACAGTTGCGGGAAGAGCGAGGCAACGGCGATGACAGTGCCATCTGCAAGCGCTTACGCGGACCTACGCGCGGATGATCGGCAGGACCGGGATGACTTCCGTAAATCCGGCTGATGAGCTGGGGCTGCGCTCAGCCCAGTTCAAAGCCTCTTCCAGCGTCTCGACATTGATCACCACAAAGCCGCCAAATAGCGCGCGCCCTTCCGGGGATGGGCCATCCTGGACTTCGCGCTGGCCGTCCCGCACCCGCACGGTGCTGGCGTTGCGCGGATCGAGTTGCGTGCCGGCCCGCATGACGCCGGCGGCCGCCATGGCGCCCATATACTGTTTCCACGCTAGCGAGACTTGCTGCCCTTTGAGCGGATCGGCGTGGATTTCATAGCTGTTCGGTGGCTGTTGAAAAGCGAGAACAATTCCATCGTTGTTTCCTTTTTGATAGCGAGGATCAGGCAGGCGTGAACGCGGCCGCGTGGCGGCTAGCGAATTCGGCGGCGGAAATCGGCGCACGGCCGACCAACTGCTCGAAGGTGCCGGTCATGCGGTCGTAGCGGTTATCGCGATGTAGCTGGGCCATGACGACCAGGTGTGCGGTCAGATGCGCCGGCTGCTGGATCTCCTGGAGCTTGGCCTCCCAGATCTGCGGTGGCACGTTGACGTATTGGATGGTGCGGCCCAGAGCGCCGCTGAACTCCTGTGCGAGCTCCGCCATCGTCAGCGACTGGGGGCCGGTCAGTTCGTAGAGCTTGCCGATATGCGGCTCCGGGTTGGCCAGCACAGCTGCGGCGACAGCCCCCACATCGGCGGCGGCGATCGGCGAGGTCTTGCCGTCGGCGAACGGCAGGCGGATGGCGTTGTCGTCGCGGATGCCCTTGGCCGCCGGCAGGAACAAGCCTTCGAAGAAAGCAGTTGGACGCAGGTAGACCACCGGCAGGCCGGACCAACGCAGCATCTGCTCTGCGAGCCAGTGCTGCTTCTGTTGCGGGCTGCCGGTGGTCTCTGTCTCGCTCATCTGCGACAGCGTCATCTGCGACAGATTGACGAAGGCCTTCACACCCAGGCTCTTGGCTGTGACCGCGACGTTGGCGGCTGCTTCCAGGTAGTCGGGCGAAACCGACATCGTGAAATAGACCACTGAGCAGCCTTGCATGGCCGCGCGCACGGCAACGATGTCGAGCATGTCGGCGACCACGACTTCGGCGCCCAGGTCGCCCAGCATGTCGGCGCGCTTGTCCAGATTGCGCACCATGGCGCGTACGCGATGGCCTTGCTCCAGCAGGATGGCGATGGCCGCGCGCGCGGTCGAGCCGACGCTGCCGGCGGCGCCGGTGACGAGGATGGTTTCTTGGGACATGAGTCTCTTCCTTGTATCAATGATCAAAATGAAACCGGTGTAGCTGATGTTGTCGGCACCGGCCGGCGCCGCCTCGTCCAGGCAACCTTGGCGCTCAGAGGCGGCGACACGGCGGACTGGCCGCACCCGGTCAACGCCGCCACGCCTGGCGCAGTCGCTGCCCTGGGAATAGGGTAAGATTCAGTATGTAGAAAAATACATAGTGGCACGGTTTTTTGACTATGTCAAAAAAAACATAGTCATTCCGCGTGCGCGCTGACGCAATCAAGGAGCAATGCGAGTGAGTGATCTGAAGGAAGCCAGGGCAAGCAAGGAAAAGCCGCTGAAGCATGTTCTTCTTGCCGGGATACATTGCCAGCCGCGTTCCGGCTATGAACTGACCAAATGGCTGCAGATGGCGGGCCAGCATTGCTGGTCGGTCGAGCACAGCTCGGTGTACCCGGCTTTGCGAGAACTGGAGACGGATGGACTCATCACATCGGAGCGCTTGCCGGGAACGCGCGGGCCGGAACGCTCGATCTACAGCATGACTGTTGCCGGACGCGAGAAGCTGAGGTCTTGGGTGGCGAAAGGTTCACCGCGCCCGGCCATCAAGGACGAACAGATACTGCGGGTGTTGTGCTTCGATTTGCTGTCGCGCGAGGCAGCGTTGCAGCAGATCCGTGAGGTGCGTGCAGACCACCAGGTCCAGCTTGAATTTTTTCTCGCAAGGCAGGCCGAGCTGAGCGAGGATCAGCTTGGACCGCTGTTGGTGACGCGCCGCGGCGTGCTGGCTGAACAGGCCTATATCGCGTGGTGTGACGAGGTGGCGGAAATGATTGCTCGCAGGCCAGCCTGATGTCCGACTGAATTCAGGCTGGTGCGCCAGCTACTGGACTTTGCTGGCCGCTGCGATGATCGCGGCGGCAACCGCCTTCGGATGACTCAACATTGCGACGTGACTTGAATCGACGTGTATCGTTGTTGCGCCGATCTGCTTTGCCATTGCTTCCTCGGCTCGCGAATCGATCATGCGATCCTGGTTGGCGACCACGAACCACGACGGCTTCGTGTGCCACGCGGCGATGCTCACCTTGTCGTCCAGAGAGCCCGCGAACCACGGTCCTTGCGTCGCTGCGAGGGTGCGTGCTTGTGCCGGCGTCAGATCCTGGGCGAAATCATTAACCACCGCGTCGGTGGACAACGTCAGGAAGTTTGCGGAGTCTTTCCTCAATTTCCCTGCCCAGGCCGGCGCCGGCTTGCCTTTCATCATGTCGTTGACCGATACGCCGCTATCCGGAACGAGAGCGGCCACGTACACGAGTGCCTTGACTTTATCGTCGTTGCCGGCCTGGGTGATCACGAAACCGCCCCACGAATGGCCTACGAGCACAACCGGACCGGTTTGCAGTTCTATCGCACGCCTGGTCGCCGCCGTATCATCCGCAAGCGAGCTGAGCGGGTTCTGAACCGAAACCACGTGAAGACCGTGCGCTTCGAGCAGCGGGATCACCCGATTCCAGCTGGAACCGTCGGCGAAAGCGCCGTGCACAAGCACGACGTTCGTTCCTTTCAGATCCTGCGGCTGGGCGGCATGGGCCGCATTCAGCGGAAACACGCTGGCGAGCAACATCGCCGATGCGAGACATCTCTTCAACAAACGGTTCATGATGGGCTTTTCCTCAAATGTGTGGAGTGAGCCGTTAGCATCGCAGGCAGCCCACGCGACACGTTGGCACTTAGTAGCCGGCAACCTCGATCACCGCGTCCGCAAAGGCCTTGGGCGCTTCCTGCGGCAGATTGTGGCCGATTCCGCCTCCCATGGTCCGGTGCGTGTATTTGCCGGAAAATTTCTTCGCGTACGCTGCAGGCTCGGGATGAGACGCACCATTGGCGTCGCCTTCGAGAGTGATGGTCGGCACGGTGATGACCGGCGCGGCTGCGAGACGCTTTTCGAGCGCGTCGTACTGCGGCTCCCCGTCCGCAAGACCCAATCGCCAGCGGTAGTTGTAGATCACGATTGCCACGTGATCCGGGTTCTGGAAGGCTTTTGCGGATCGCTCGAACGTCGCATCGTCGAAATGCCATTTCGGCGATGCGAGTTGCCAGATGAGCTTCGTGAAGTCGTGCCGGTTGGCTTCATAGCCGCGCCTGCCACGCTCCGTCGCGAAGTAGAACTGGTACCACCACGTGAGCTCCGCCTGCGGCGGCAAGGGCGCCTTGTTGGCTTGCTGGCTGCCGATCAAATAGCCGCTCACCGATACCAGCGCCTTGCAGCGCTCCGGCCACAGCGCCGCGACGACGTTGGCCGTGCGTGCACCCCAGTCGAAACCGCCGATGATCGCCCTCTCGATCTTCAGCGCATCCATCAGCGCGATGACGTCGACGGCGAGCACCGCCTGCTGGCCATTGCGGACCGCGTCGCTGGAAAGAAACCGCGTCGTCCCGTAGCCGCGCAGGTACGGAACCACCACCCGATAGCCCGCCGACGCGAGCCGAGGCGCGACGTCGACGAAGCTGTGGATGTCGTATGGCCAGCCATGGAGCAAGATCACGACCGGGCCGGTACCCGGGCCGACTTCGGCATAACCGACATTCAGAGCGCCGGCATCGATCTGCCTGATCTCGGTGAACGATGCACTCGACGCTGAGGCGTTCGCGCCTGCAGCAGGCCCGCTGGCTTGACTGGACTGTGCGTGCGCCAGCCCGCTCAAGACCAGTTCCATCGCACCTGCGCTGACGGCCGCCGTCCCAACAAAGCGCCGACGACCGGTGTTGATCCGATTCGACATCAGTACCTCTCCTCTTCAGGTCGATTCAATGTGCTCGAATGCGCGCCGCACGCTTCGCTCTCTGCGCAGAACACGAATGCTTCGCTCCATTGCACCGGGGCACGCGCACATGCAATGCCGGTAACCGGGCGGATGGTCAGCCCTTGCAACGTGAAGCTTGGCGAACGAAGGGCCACACCAGGACCCCAGGATCCGGCATGAAATCAGACCGCGCGACGCGGCCAGAGAGCTAGCGGCCGTTGAGCAATGCAACACAGAGGGCTATCCCGAACGCGTAAGTTCCCAAGGCTCCGATAGCGCGAGCCGGATTGGGCTTCGTCATCGATGGCCAAGCAAGTAGTCCAACCACCAGGAGCAAGCGGCAGGCAGTTGCACCTGCCATGCACCAGAGCTGCCAGTGAGGCGGATTCCGAAAGCCGAGGTACAGAAAAAGCATCGCGAAGAACGGGACGTACTCGGCGGTGTTGCCGTGAGCGCGAACCAGTTTCGTCAGCAGCCGATCAGGCTCAGGAGCGTATCCGCTCAGCACGCCGACACGAGTGCGCAGGACCGAGATGGCGAGTCCAAGTGCGAACAAGAGCAGACCAAGCACGGCGGTGCAGGCCAGTGCAGTGCTATTCATTCGACACCCCCTTCCTGACATTCGAAACCAGCCATGCCCCAAGCGACCGCCAGGGTGAGCCGGGTCAGCGCAGCCACGTTCAGTTGAATCGTGTTTCCCTTCGAGCTGTCGGTAGCGCTCATCTGGAGTCCTCATGCCGAGTAGATTGACAGCTCCATGGTAGATGCCCACCCTGAGGCCTGAATGACGAATTTCCCTCCTTTTAGGACAATATGAAGCGCATCGGAGTCGTGGTGTTCCCCGGCTTCCAGTCCGTCGATATGGCCGCCGCTTCTTTCTTCGAGATGGCCAACTTCAAGGTGCCGGCCCATGCCTGCGAAATCCGTGTCGTCTCGGAAGCCGGCGGCGCCGTGAAGAGCGCTATGGGTACGGCAGTCCAAACGATCGCGTTTGACCCGCACACGTACGAGCCGATTCAATGGTTCCATCTGTTCGCGCGTTCGCCCCCCGGACTTGCCCATGCACAAAGACCTGATCGTGCCTGAGCGGTCTGCCGCCCATGGCGTGGTTATATGGCGGACGTCGTGCGACATTACCTGCGCGAAGAACGAATTCGCCCCGATGACCTCGTCGCGCACCGTAGCAATCGCTGCCGCGAGTTCCTCCTTCGCCCACGAGGATGGCAAGCCGCAGAGGCGGATGCAGTGTCAGCAGGCATGAAGGTCTCCTTGCGGATCCATGGAAGAGACTTGCTCTGTGGTGCCGCGCCTGGCCCAATCCCCCTGATGTGATACGCCAGGCCGGCGTACAAACAGATCACAAACCAGAGCGCGCCGAAGGCAATCAGGAAGTCATCCATGCTCTCTCCGTTTTCTCTGCCATGTCGGCCACCTCGCGGGTCAGCCGTCGCGCTTGCGAGAAAGAGTTGTCAGACGATTTCAATTGCGCTCCTTCATATCAGGTTGAGTTCGGACTGACCCCAGCAACACTCGACGGCCCCATTTCTGGACGGGCAGACGAATCTTCGGCGCTGATGCTCGCTTCACCACCAGGGCGATGCCGGCCAACTGGGCTACGGCGCCATCGTAAATCCGACAACCAGTACATTCAAATAATTGTCATGGATACACGCTGCGATGCTCGGATGCGCTACAAGCAATGTGTCGATCGCCTTGCTGCCAATATCTGCAAAGGTCGATTGCCGCTGGGACAAGTTTGCCCTTCGGCGGCGCCCCCTCCGCGCTTGCAAACGCTGCACCGCGATGCGCGTGGCTAGCCAGAGGCGGCTACAGTTTGAGTCAGCTTCCGCAGGTGGGATGGGGCGCTCGATTTGGCACTCGCGATGAGTGAGGCATGCCTGAGCGTATCCATGACAATTATTTGGATGTATTGAATATCGGTTCTACGATGGCGCAATACAGCGTTTCCACTCGCACGAGGACCGACATGCACATCGCCATCCTGACCTTTGAAGGTTTCAACGAACTCGACTCGCTGATCGCACTCGGCATCCTCAACCGGATCAAGCAGCCGGGCTGGCGGGTGTCGATCGCCAGTCCGGCGGACAAGGTGCGTTCGATGAACGGTGTGGTGATGGAGGCGCAAGCGTCGCTGAAGGACGCATGCGACGCGGACGCCGTGCTGGTGGGTAGCGGGATACGGACCCGGGACGTCGTCGCCGATGCCGCGCTGATGTCGCAGCTGAGGTTCGACCCGACGCGCCAGTTGCTGGGCGCGCAGTGCTCGGGCACGCTCATGCTTGCCAAGCTGGGCCTGCTGGACGACGTTCCGGCCTGCACGGACCTGACCACCAAGCCGTGGGTCGAGGAGGCAGGTGTGGCTGTGCTCAATCAGCCATTCGTGGCCAAGGGAAACGTCGCGACCGCCGGCGGATGTCTGTCCTCGCAGTATCTGGCGGCCTGGTTCATCGCACGCCTGGAAGGCGTCGACGCTGCACGTAGCGCGATTCACTATGTGGCGCCAGTGGGGGAAAAGGAGGCCTACGTGACGCGCGCGATGGCGAACATTTTGCCGTTCCTCTAATGCGTACTGCGTCTCGCACGGCTGCCCACTGCAGGCACTCGCCGTCGAGACCCGCTCCCGGCAAGTCATTTCCGGGGGGGGCAGATATGGTTCTCGATCGGCCAGCGGTTTACTTCGCACGCGAATTACATATATACTTCGCATACGAAGTTAAATTGAATGCCTGCACGGCATTACGCAACCCATCTGGAGACAGACCATGAGCTCGGAAATTCGTGTTGACCTTAGCGGCGGCGTCCTGACCATTACGCTTGCCCGGCCGGACAAGAAGAATGCATTGACGAACGAGATGTACGGCGCGCTCGCCGACACTATCGAGCAGGCACAGCAGGACCGCAATATCCGGGTATTGCTGCTGCAAGGCGACGGGGACATTTTTACGGCGGGCAATGATGTGGGCGAATTCGCAGCGATAGCGGCAGGAAATGGCCCCGGCGAACGCCACGTGCACCGCTTTCTGCGCGCCCTTGCCAACTCGACCGTACCGATTGTCGCCGCGGTCAACGGCAAGGCCGTCGGCGTCGGCACCACCATGCTGCTGCATTGCGATTACGTCGTGCTCGCGCAGGATGCGCTGCTGATCACGCCCTTCGTGAACCTTGCCCTTGTTCCCGAGGCGGCTTCAAGTTACCTGCTTCCCCTGCGTATCGGGCACGTCAGGGCCTTTGAGATGTTCGCGCTGGGCGAGCCGCTTGACGCGCAAACCGCCGTGGCATGGGGCATCGCGAACAAAGTTTGCGCCAATGACCAGCTGCGGGCGGACGCGCGCCTGATGGCCGAAAAGATTGCCGCCAGGCCCGCCGGCTCCCTTAGTGCAATGAAAAAGCTCATGCGCGACGCGGAGAAACTGGTTTCGCAGATGAACAGCGAAAGCGCCAGGTTCGAGGAGCGGCTGGCCAGTGCCGAAGCCAAGGAAGCATTCTCGGCCTTCGCCGAGAAGCGCAAACCGGACTTCACCAAGGTCGCCCTGCAGTAAGTCGAGTGATTCGCTGTCCGGCCGCTGCCCAGGTTACAACTCGCCTTCGTCGGCGGCCGGAAACTTCGTCTGCAGGCTGGTCAGCCACCGCGCCACCACGTCAATTTCGGCCGTGGTGAAACCTTCGGTCAGCCTGGCATTTGTTTCCTTCATGCCAGCCTTCGAACGCCGGCGAGCCAAGCGTCCTGCCTCCGTCAGCCATAGGCGCGATGCACGGCGATCGGTCTCGTCCGGCCGGCGCTCGATCAGGCCCGCCCTTTCGGTCCGGTCAGCCAGACCGCTCATCCCGGGTGCGCCCAGATCCAGCGCTGCGGCAGCCTCGCCCATCAGCGCCCCGTCGTTCCTGCCCAGAAAGAAAAGCAGTCCAGCCTGGGCCGCTGTCACGCCACCCGCGGCCGTGCGCGCTTGTGACCACCTATGCAGTCGACGCTGGCCGACGTTCAATAGATAGACGAGTCGATGCTCCATGTCTTTGACGGATAAAAGATGCCATTTAGTTCACATGCGAATGTTATCACGTACCCGGTGCCTGACTTTGGTCGGTCACGGCAATGAACTTCTGTCGACTCCGCCGACGCCTCACCTCGAAGGTTCGCCATCCCTGGTAGCAATCAGTTCTTTCGGCGTCAGCGGGATCAAGAGCAGGATCAGTGCGTACACCACGGTCGTCGCGATCACACAATATGTGAATCCGTGCGTTGAACTGCTGTTGTAGATCCATGAGCCCAATAGATCGCCGGCACGCGCCGAAAGCGCGAGAACGCCTTCCACCAGCATCATCAAGGTTCCTTGCAAGCCTGGCGGGCAGGACCGCATCGCGAGATCGAAGTATGCTGCCGTGGCTACACCGCCCATCAGCCCTATCGGTGCCGCCAATACAAGCGCAAGATTCGCAGAGTGAATGAATGCCAGCGGAATCATCTGCGGCACTGCGACGATCGTTCCCCACCACAGCAGCTTGTTCAGCGATACGCTCTTGCACAGAAAGCCATACAGCAGGAATGTCGGGATGAACGCGGCGGCAAAGATCCCGTTGTAGTACGAGTAAACGGAATCCGATGCATGCAGCTCATTGGTCAGATAGAACTGCAGCGGAGTGGCCGATCCTGGCGCAAAGTTCCACAGAAAGCAGATGAGAACCGCTGGATAAACGGCCTTATGCTTCGCCAGCCGCCTGACATTCCCAACAAGATCCGCGCCCCTGGCTTGCGGGTGCTCGTAGGTATGGCCGAAGACGGAAACGGGCTTCCAGAGTCCCATCACGGCAATCAATAAAGTGAACATCGCAGCCAGGACGAAGGCTTCTTTCGCGGCAAGATGATCGGAAAAGTACCCGGAAGCAAACGCTCCCGCAACGACCGGGACGGAACTGACCACATTCAACAGAGCGCTCAGGCGCCCGGACATGCGCTTCTCCTGGCCCACCAGAGCGACCAGCCCCTGATAGGCTGCGGCGATAAATCGGGACGACAGCATCGCCAGCAGCATCCCGATGACCAGTCCCGCGTATGAGAAACCCGAAAACGCCATCCAGATGAATGCCACCGCGGTCGCCGGAGCGAAAATCAGGAAGAAGCCGCGATCGCGCAATCCCATCGGGTCCCATTGGTCGCGCGCGAGGCCGAAAGCGAACGCAAAGTACACGGGTATGCCCGTAACCAGCCGGAATGTCGAGATCTGCGTCGCCGTCGCATGCAACTGGTTCTTGAGTATGTACGACGTCTGTATGTCAATCAGATAACCGGCCGGCGTTGCCAGATAGATGAACAGGGTCAGCCAACCGAAATACAGCAGGGTTCGGTCGCTGCCCTCGGAACCATTAGTTGGGGGTGGAAAAATTTCAGCCCGATAGGCGCGTCTGGCGTTCTTGGACATGGGGGGAACACGTACACGTCCTCAAAAAACCGATCCAGGGTGCACCCGTGAATGTGCGGGCTACTCCACCGGAAAACGGTTACTGAATTCAGCGTTCAGCGCGGGAAAGTATAGGTAAAAAACGGGATTGGATGTTCCGAGGCCTACCGCATCGAAGCGAGAGAGAATTTCGGACGCACACGCTTACTCACTTGTACCTCTGGACAGCCAGTTGGGGTCGCCGGACGTCGACCTTCTCCTGCCCTTGCTTGGCCGAAGTCGGTGTGGAATCAACCGGTCGATGCCGCAACGGATACCGACAAACTCCCTCCCCTTCGCGCAGTGGTCCAGCGAGGCATCATCGCTACCCATACCATGGCCACGATCCGCGCCGCCAGCCAGGGCTGGTGCGGCCGCCACGGAGCGTCCAGGCTCGCGTACAAGCGCAACTACGCGCGCCAGGCCCTGGTGCGCCGCAGCACGAAAAACCATCCTTTAGGTGGGCTGCTCATCCGCCCGCGCCTGTTGCAATGTCTCCACCGCCGATCACAGGCGGACAGGAGACAACGACATGATCGAACTACAGGGCCGCAACGCCCTCATCACCGGTGCGGCGCAGGGGCTCGGCCTTGCCATCGCCCGGCTGTTCGTCGAACGCGGTGCACGGGTAATGCTGGCCGACATCGACGAGGCCGGGGCCGCCAGCGCCGCGGACGAACTGGGCCCGCAGGCGCGCTTCGTGCCCTGCGACGTCACCAGGAGCGCTGACTGGGTCCGCGCGGTGGAGGCGGCCACGGCCGCCTTCGGCGGGCTCGATACGCTGGTCAACAACGCCGGCATCGAGATCGTCAAGCCGCTGTTCGACCAGAGCGAGGAAGGGGTCGGCCGCCTCATGAGCATCAACGTCATGGGCGTGTTCCTCGGCATGAAGCACTCGCTGGGCGCGCTCGCCGCCTCGGGCAAGGGTGCGGTGGTCAACATCTCGTCGCTGGCCGGCACCAACGGTGTGCCGCTGTTTGGCTCCTACGCCGCCTCGAAATCGGCCGTGATACTGGCGCAAAGCCTGTTCGTGTCGGAGGCCACGGTCAAATGGCACCTTCACAACATCTTTGCGAAGCTCGGCGTGCGCAACCGCACGAGCGCGCTGGCGCGCGCGCAGGAGAACTCACTGCTCTGATCCGCGAAGTGCCGTACCCGGCCTCTTTCGCCGCCTGATACTGCCTATCAATGCCAGAAATCTGGATGCAGCCGGGCGAAAAAAAGCCCGCAGAATCGCGGGCTTGGATCACTTACTGCTACTGCCTGTCATTGCCAGGTGGCGCCAGAAAATGCACCAAAATGAGGTTCACTCCCACTCGATCGTAGCCGGCGGTTTCCCCGACACGTCATACACCACGCGGTTCAAACCACGCACCTCATTGATGATGCGGTTCGAGCAACGACCCAACAGCGCGTACGGCAGGTGCGCCCAGTGCGCCGTCATGAAGTCGGTGGTCTGTACCGCGCGCAGCGCCACGACGTAGTCGTAGGTGCGTCCGTCGCCCATCACGCCGACCGACTTGACCGGCAGGAACACCGCAAAGGCCTGGCTGGTCAGGTCGTACCAGCTCTTGCCTACTTGCGAAGGCTCGCACATGCCCGCTGCAGCGTCCTGCTCGGTGGCAACCGTGCCACGCAGTTCTTCGATAAAGATCGCGTCGGCCCGGCGCAGCAGCTCGGCGTAGTCGCGCTTGACCTCACCCAGGATACGCACGCCCAGGCCCGGGCCCGGGAAGGGATGGCGGTAGACCATCTCCGGCGGCAGGCCAAGCGCCACGCCGAGTTCGCGGACTTCGTCCTTGAACAGGTCGCGCAGCGGCTCGAGCAGCTTCAGGCCCAGCGTTTCCGGCAGGCCGCCCACGTTGTGGTGGCTCTTGATGGTGGTGGCCTTCTTGGTCTTGGTGCCGCCGGACTCGACCACGTCGGGGTAGATCGTGCCCTGCGCCAGCCATTTGGCGTTGGTCAGTTTCTTGGCCTCGGCCTGGAACACTTCGACGAATTCGCGGCCGATGATCTTGCGTTTCTGCTCGGGATCGGTCACGCCGGCGAGGTGGCCGAGGAACTGCTCGGACGCGTCGATGGCAATGACCTTGGCGTGCAGGCGGCCGGCGAACATGTCCATGACCATCTTGCCTTCGTTCAGGCGAAGCAGGCCGTGGTCGACGAATACGCAGGTGAGCTGGTCGCCGATGGCGCGATGGATCAGGGCTGCGGCCACCGAGGAATCAACGCCGCCGGACAGGCCGAGAATCACTTCCTCGTCACCCACCTGCTCGCGGATCTTGGCGACGGCTTCAGCGATATGGTCGTGCATCACCCAGTCAGCCTTGGCGCCGGCGATCTTCAGCACGAAGCGCTCCAGAATGTCGCGGCCCTTGGCGGTATGCGTAACTTCCGGGTGGAACTGCACGGCGTAGTAGCCGCGCGCTTCGTCGGCCATGGCGGCGATCGGGCAACTGGGCGTGGAGGCCATCAGCTTGAAGCCCGGCGGCAGCTCGGCGACCTTGTCACCGTGGCTCATCCAGACCTTGAGCATGCCGTGGCCTTCGGGCGTGGAGAAATCCTCCAGGTCCTTGAGCAGCGCGGTATGGCCATGCGCGCGCATCTCGGCGTAACCGAACTCGCGATGGTCGCTCCACTCCACCTTGCCGCCCAGTTGCACGGCCATGGTCTGCATGCCGTAGCAGATGCCCAGCACCGGCACACCGAGGTCCCACACCGCCTGCGGCGCGCGCAGCTGATGGTCTTCGTAGGTGCTGGCGTGGCTGCCGGACAGGATGATGCCCTTGGGCGCGAACTCGCGCACGAATTCTTCCGTGACGTCGTTCGGGTGAATCTCGCAGTAGACGTGCGCTTCGCGCACGCGGCGGGCGATCAGCTGCGTAACCTGCGAGCCGAAATCAAGGATTAGGATTTTGTCGTGCATGATGGGCGGATGGCGTTTCGTCCGGCAGGGGCTCGGGCATCACTTCGGTGCCCGGACCATAACCGGGCGGAGGCGTGACACCGGGCTCACGCCGGTATTCAGGTGATTGCGGCCGGCGTGCCACGGGGGCCGCGCCGGCATCCTTGTTTTGCGTCTCTTTTTGCAGCTCGCGCTGCGCGCGTTCTCGCACGCGCACGCGCTTGGCGGCCGGGATCTGCACCGCCGCGAAGAAGGCCATGACCGCGGCCAGCACCGGCAGCCAGATCTTTCCGGCGCCCTGCACCGGCAGGTCGAGCATAAGCATCCAGGTCACGATCAGCAGCGCGCTGGCCAGGTTGACCTGTCCAACCGTCCGCGCCACCGCGACCGTGAGCTGCCCGTTGACGGTCGCCTGCCACAGCAGCAAGGCCAGGCCGACCAGCGCCACGCCAAGCAGTTGCCCGTACATGGGGGGCTGCGGCTGCGGCAATTGCAGCGCGCTGTAAAAGGTCGTGAAAGGCGAAAGCAGCAAGACGGCGCCGAGCAGCAGATTCAGCAAGGCATCGAGGAACAGCACGGCACGCAGCAATACTTTCATCAGAGCTCCTCCGGCCAGGCAAGTAGCGTGGCTTGGGGGCGCAGCGTGGCCGGCAATCCCGGCCGCGCTGGCCCTTGCAGGCTACGCCGGTGGGTGCAGCCGGCGCGCGGCTGGCAGGACCGTCGGGTCCCGCGCAGCCGCCAGTTCATCGAGACCGGCTTAGTCGATGTAGTAGTTCGGCGCTTCCTTGGTGATCTGCACGTCGTGCACATGCGATTCGCGCATGCCGGCGGCCGTGATCTGCACGAACTCTGCGGTGTCGTGCCAGCTTTCGATGGAGCTGCTGCCGCAGTAACCCATCGAGGCGCGCACGCCGCCGCACATCTGGTGGATGATGGCCGTGACCGAACCCTTGTAGGCCACGCGGCCTTCAATCCCCTCGGGAACCAGCTTGTCGACGTTGGCGGTGTTGTCTTCCTGGAAGTAGCGATCGGCGGCGCCGTCCTTCATCGCGCCCACCGAACCCATGCCGCGGTAGCTCTTGAACGAGCGGCCCTGGTACAGGAACACTTCGCCCGGGGCCTCTTCGGTACCGGAGAACATGCCGCCCATCATGACCACATGCGCGCCGGCTGCCAGCGCCTTGGCGATGTCGCCCGAGTAGCGGATGCCGCCGTCGGCCACCAGCGGCACGCCGGTGCCCTTGAGGGCTTCGGCCACGTTGGAGACCGCGGTGATCTGCGGCACGCCCACGCCTGCCACGATACGGGTGGTACAGATCGAGCCCGGGCCGATGCCGACCTTGACACCGTCGGCGCCATGATCGACCAGCGCGCGCGCGGCAGCGCCGGTGGCGATATTGCCGCCGATCACCTGCACCTGCGGGAAGTTCTGCTTGACCCAGCGCACGCGGTCCAGCACGCCCTGGCTGTGGCCGTGCGCGGTGTCGACCACGATCACGTCGACGCCGGCCTTGACCAGCAACTCGATACGCTCGTCGTTGTCGGGGCCCACGCCAACCGCCGCGCCTACGCGCAGCTGGCCGCGGTCATCCTTGCTGGCCAGCGGATGCTCCACTGCCTTCTGGATGTCCTTGACCGTGATCAGGCCGCGCAGTTCGAAGGCCTGGTTGACCACCAGCACGCGCTCGAGGCGGTGGCGGTTCATCAGGCGCTTGGCGTCTTCCAGCGAGGCGTCTTCGCCAACCGTGACCAGCTTCTCGCGCGGGGTCATCTTGGCGCGCGCGGGCGCGTCCAGCTCTTCCTCGAAACGCAGGTCGCGGTTGGTGATGATGCCAACCACGGTCTTGCCTTCCAGCACCGGGAAACCCGAGATGCCGTACTGATGTGATAGTGCAATCACATCGCGGATCTTCATGTCGGGGGGAATGGTGATCGGATCGCGCAGCACGCCGGATTCATAGCGCTTCACGCGCGCCACTTCCCGGGCCTGGTCGGCCGGTTTCAGGTTCTTGTGGACGATGCCGATACCGCCGGCCTGCGCCATGGCAATCGCCAGGCGGGCTTCCGTCACGGTATCCATGGCGGCGGATACCAGCGGAATGTTCAGTTCGATCGAACGGGTCAGGCGGGTACGGAGCGAAACATCCCGGGGCAGCACCGACGAATAAGCCGGCACGAGGAGCACGTCATCGAATGTGAGTGCTTTCTGGACAAGACGCATAGCAATTCCTCTAGGCGCAAAACCGAATTATACAGGAATGGCTTGTTTCTTGACGCGCCTGAGGGTGCCCTTGTTCAAGTCTGCTATGCTCGTCGTCCTTTTTCCGGCATAGGCAAGCAACGATGGGTATCGGCGTACTGTGCGGCCTGCTGGCCGGCGCGTTCTGGGGCATGGTGTTTATCGCCCCCAAGCTGCTGCCCGTCTTCTCGCCCTGGGAACTTGCGATTGGTCGCTACCTCGCTTATGGGCTGGTGGCGTTTATCGCCGCGCTGCCGCTGATGCGGCGCATTGCACGCAAGCTCACCCGCGCCGATTGCGTTGCCCTGCTCCGCCAGGCCTTCACCGGCAACCTGCTGTACTACGTGCTGCTGGCCTTCGGCGTGCAGCTTGCGGGGGTGGGTCCGACCTCGCTGATCATCGGCATCCTGCCGATCTCGGTCACCATCATGGGCCGGCGCGACCACGGCGCAGTGCCGCTGTCGCGCCTGATCTGGCCGTTGCTGGTGGTCGCCGCGGGCATCGCCTGCATCAATATCGACCTGTTCGCCGGCGGCGGCGCCCATGGCGCCAGCGCCGGGGGAGAGGCGCTGCGCACCGTCTGGCAGCGCCTGGCCGGCGTGCTCTGCGCGGCCGGCGCCCTGGTGTGCTGGACGCTCTATGCCGTAGACAACGCGCGCTACCTGCAGCGCAATCCGCAATACAGCGGCAATGAATGGTCCGCCCTCTATGGCATTTCCACCGGCGTGGTGTCGGTCGTGCTGGCGCTGGCGGGCTGGCTGCTGGCCAGCGACAGCCTGGGCACCGCCGGCAGCGGCCGCGACTGGCAATGGTTCTGGATGGTCAACGCCGCGGTGGCGCTCGGTGCGTCGCTGATTGGCAACAACCTGTGGAACATCTCCAGCCGCCGCCTGCCGCTTACGCTGTCGGGCCAGATGATCGTCTTCGAGACGCTGTTCGCGCTGGCGTATGGCTTTGTCTTCGACCACCGCCTGCCGCGCCCCCTGGAGATCGCCGCCATTGTGTTGTTGATGATCGGCGTGGCCTGGTCGGTGCGCTTGCACGCCACCGACAAGTCTGCATAAACTAGCGGCCAACCCCGGCAGACAAGGGCGCATGCGTCACTCGTGAGACGGGGTCTCTCGCCCTACTCGCGGATCTCGCAGGCGTGCTTGCCTGCTGCCGTATTGTCACCGCAGAGCCACCACAACCCACAAGCCATGAAACGATCGACCGCGCTGTCCAAGCTCGCCACGCTCGCCGCCCTCGCCTGCCTCTGCCAGGGAGCCGCCGCCCAGGCACAATGGCAGTGGCGCGACGGCAGCGGCCGCATGGTCTATAGCGACGTGCCACCACCGCCCTCGGTTCCGGTAGCCAGCGTGATCAAGGCACCGGGACGCTTCGCCGGGACCCTGCGCCCGCTCGAGGCTGCGCCTTCGGCGGTCGCGCCGGCCAGCCCGGCGGGCGTTGCCGCCGGCATCCAGCCTGCGCCCAAGGGAAGTGAACCGAAGGGCAATGGCAAGGCGGAGTCCACGGCAAGTGCGGAGGAAGCCTTCGAAAAGCGCCGGACGGCCAGACTGAAAGCGGAAGCCGACCAGGCCCTCAAGGACCAGGCCGCACAGGAACGGCAGGTACGTTGCGCGCGGATGCAGAACTACGCCGTCGCGCTGCAGCAAAACCGGCGCGTCGCCGTCTCGGCGCCGGATGGCTCCGCGCAGCACCTGGATGACGAGCAGCGCCAGGCCGAGTTGCAGAGGACCGGCGCCAGCCTCGAACAGAACTGCGTCTGAGCGCCGGCGGCGGTCAGCCGCCGCGCAGCCACTTCAGCCCTTCGCGCGTGCCGCCCTGGCGGGTCTTCTGCACGCGCTTGCGGCGCGCCGACTTGGGGTCGGCCACCAACGGGCGATAGACTTCGATGCGATCACCGGCCCGCACCTGCGTGTCCGGCGTCTTGAGCTTGCTGAAGATGCCGACCCGCATGGTGGCCGGATCCACCTCCGGACAGGCCTGCAGCAAACCCGAAGCGCCGATCGCGGCGAGGATGCTGGTGCCTGGCGCGACCTCCAGCTCTTTCAGGAAGGCGCCGCCCGGCTGGGCGTAGCACACGGAGATGCTTACCGGACGTGCTCCGGCTTCTTCAGCCATTGCCATAGACCGCTTCGGCGCGTTTGACGAAGGCATCGACAAAGGTATTGGCGATCACGTTGAACACCGGCCCGATGATCTTCTCCAGCAGGAAGTTGGAAAACTCATAATGCAGGTGAAACTCGATCTTGCAGGCGTCCTCGCGCAGCGGCGTGAAGCGCCAGGAGCCATTGAAGGTCTTGAAGGGCCCGTCCTCGAACACCATATCGATCCGGGTAGGCGGCTCCTGCGTATTGCGGGTGTGGAAGTACTGCTTGATGCCTTTGAAGTGGATATGGATCTTGGCATCGAGCAGCGTTTCGGTCTGCTCGAACACCTCCACGCCACCGCACCATGGGAGGAACTTGGGATAGTCCTCGACGCACGTGACCAGGTTGTACATCTGCTCGGCGGAGTGGCCGACCAGCACGGATTTTTGGACGTCTGCCATTATTGGAAGTGATGGCCCGCGCAGGCCCCGCCTGCAATATGACGCAGCGCGGAATCCACCGGGGCGGGCCGGTTTGCTAGAATCGCGATTTTAGCCCACGTGCGCCCCGGCGGCATACCGGATGTGCATGACAGCGGCATGTACGCCGCAAGCGGCGCGGCGGCACCGGATTCTTCCCTAGTTCCGGGTGTTGTTTGGCTTTTTTTGTTTTACCTATCTCCATTTCCTCTATCCGGACCGCATGACCATCGCAGACAACAAGAAAGCCTTTTTCGACTACTTCATCGAAGAGCGATATGAGGCGGGGATCGTGCTCGAGGGCTGGGAAGTCAAGGCGATCCGCGCGGGACGCGTGCAGATCAAGGAAGGCTACGTGGTCATCCGCGATGCCGAGCTGTTCCTGATCGGCGCCCACATCAGCGCGCTGAACAGTGCCTCGACCCATATCTCGCCCGATGCGGTGCGTACCCGCAAGCTGCTGCTCAAGGCGGAAGAGATCAAGCGGCTGATCGGCAAGGTGGAGCAGCGCGGCTTCACGATCGTGCCGCTCAACCTGCATTACACGCGCGGACGCGTCAAATGCGAAATCGGCTTGGCCAAGGGCAAGAAGATGTTCGACAAGCGCGAGACCGAGAAGGATCGCGACTGGCAGCGCGAGAAGGCGCGCATCATGAAGGGCGCCGGGAAAGAGTAAGGCTGCAAGACAGTTCGAGCACTTGCGCCACCGGTATGCCCACCCTCTCCCGCCTGAGCAGGGAGAGGGCAGATGCCCGCAATAGTGGGACGTGAGACGCCCCACTCCGGCGCCCTCCTTCCCCCCCGAACTCAGGCCCCCTTCTGCTGCCCTTTGACGATCTGCAGCGCGGAAGCAATCATGCTGCTCATCTCGCCGAGATTGCCCGGCACGATGAGCGTGTTGCCCTGCTTGGCCAGATTGCCGAAGGCGCTCACGTATTCCTCCGCAACCTTCAGGTTGACCGCTTCCATGCCGCCCTCAGTCCGGATGGCGCGCCCGATTTTCTCAATCGCCTGCGCATTGGCTTCCGCCACTGCCAGGATGGCCGAGGCCTCGCCCTGCGCCCGGTTGATGGCCGCCTGCCGCTCGCCTTCTGACTTCTGGATCGCGGCCTCGCGCGCGCCGGTGGCCAGGTTGATCTGTTCCTGCCGCTTGCCTTCGGAGGCCGCGATCAGCGCGCGCTTCTCCCGCTCGGCGGTGATCTGCGCCTGCATCGCGTGCAGGATCTCCTTGGGCGGTGTGAGATCCTTGATCTCGTAGCGCAGCACCTTCACGCCCCAGCTCGCGGCGGCCTCGTCCAGCGAGTTGACTACGCTGTGGTTGATGTACTCGCGCTCCTCGAAGGTCTTGTCCAGTTCCAGCTTGCCGATCACCGAGCGCAGCGTGGTCTGCGACAACTGCGTGATCGCCACCACGAAATTGCTCGAGCCGTAGGAAGCCTTCATCGGGTCGGTGACCTGGTAGTACAGCACGCCGTCCACCTGTAGCTGCGTATTGTCCCTGGTGATGCAGATCTGGCTGGGCACATCGAGCGGGATTTCCTTGAGGACGTGCTTGTAGGCAACCCGATCGACGAAGGGCAGCACCACGGTCAGCCCCGGAGTCAGCGTGGCGCGGTACTTGCCGAGGCGCTCCAGCACCCAGGCATGTTGCTGCGGCACGATCTTGAAGCTCTTCGCCACCAGGACGATGACAGCGACAAGAACCAGCAGGGGCAGCAGGCTGCCAAAGAATTCAAACATGAGACCTCCGTGACGGGGTTGGGAAGACGAACTGCTAGAACCTGGAAACCAGCACGGGCGCGGCCCGCACCGCTATCTCGGGCTGACGAACAGCGTGTTGCCGCGTACCTCGACAATGCGGAAGCGCCCCGGAGCCGCCAGCCCATTGGCCTGGAACTCGACGTCCCATTCCGTACCGCGGTAGCGCACCCGTGCCCGCCCGTCAGCCCCCCAGGCCGGCACTTCCAGTTCCTGGCCGATGTCCGGGTTGACGTTCGGATCGCGCTCCGCCACGTCGCGCCGCGTACGGCCGTAGCGGGACCGCCGCAGCACCAGGAAGCCAGCCAGGGCCACCAGCGCGGCCAGAATGGTCTGGCTGGCTGCTTCCAGCCCCGCCAGCGCACCGAGCCCGCCTGCCGCCGCGCCCAGCGCCACCATCAGCAGATACAAGGTGCCGAAACCCAGTTCCACGATCACCAGCACCGCTGCCAATGCAAACCAGATGTAATACGGCGCCATAGCCTCCCCTTCGCGTTGCCTGCCTTCATGCCCGTCCGGACCAGGACCGCCGCATCGCGCACGGCCGCGGCCAAAACAAAAAACCCCCGCGGCGCCAGAGCGCCTGCGGGGGTTAGGAACACCTGGCGCAGGGCCGGTGTACCGCTATTGTGACGTCAAATGCTTCAGGAGGCCAGTTGCTTCCAGGTATCGATCACGGAATCGGGATTCAGCGAAATCGACTTGATGCCTTCCTTGGCCAGCCACAGCGCAAAGTCCGGGTGATCGGAAGGACCCTGGCCGCAGATGCCGACGTACTTGTCCAGGCGCAGCGCGGTGGAAATGGCACGCGACAGCATGAACTTGACCGCCGGGTCGCGTTCGTCGAAGTCCTTGGCCAGCAGTTCCATGCCGGAGTCGCGGTCCAGGCCCAGCGTGAGCTGGGTCAGGTCGTTCGAGCCGATCGAGAAGCCGTCGAAATACTGCAGGAACTCTTCGGCCAGGATAGCGTTGGACGGCACTTCGCACATCATGATGACGCGCAGGCCGTTTTCGCCGCGCTTCAGGCCGTGCTTGGCCAACAGGCCGATGACCTTCTCGGCCTGGCCCAGGGTCCGCACGAACGGCACCATGATCTCGACGTTGGTCAGGCCCATGTCGTCGCGCACGCGCTTCATGGCCTTGCATTCCATCTCGAAGGCTTCGGCGAAGTCTTCGGAGATGTAGCGCGAGGCGCCGCGGAAGCCCAGCATGGGGTTTTCTTCATCCGGCTCGTAGCGCGAACCGCCGATCAGCTTCTTGTACTCGTTGGACTTGAAGTCCGACAGGCGCACGATGACCGGCTTCGGGTAGAAGGCCGCGCCAATCGTGGCGATGCCTTCGGCCAGCTTGTCCACGTAGAAGGCGCGCGGGCTGGCATGGCCACGGGCCACGCTTTCCACTGCTTTCTTCAGGTCGGCGTCGACTTGCGGGTAGTCGAGGATGGCCTTGGGGTGGACGCCGATATTGTTGTTGATGATGAACTCGAGGCGAGCCAGGCCAACGCCCTGGTTCGGGATCTGGCAGAAGTCGAAGGCCAGTTGCGGGTTACCGACGTTCATCATGATCTTGACGTCGATTTCCGGCATCTCGCCGCGCTGCACTTCGGTCACTTCGGTCTCGAGCAGGCCGTCGTAGACGCGGCCTTCGTCGCCCTCGGCGCACGACACCGTCACCAGCGTGCCGTCCTTGAGCAGGTCGGTGGCATCGCCGCAACCGACCACGGCGGGCACGCCCAGTTCGCGTGCGATGATGGCCGCGTGGCAGGTACGGCCACCACGGTTGGTCACGATGGCGGCGGCGCGCTTCATCACCGGCTCCCAGTTGGGATCGGTCATGTCGGCAACCAGCACGTCACCGGGCTGCACGCGTTCCATTTCGGACGGGTCATTGATCACACGGACGCGGCCGGTGCCGATCTTCTGGCCAATGGCGCGGCCGCTGGTGAGCACGGGCGCGGTGCCCTTGAGCTTGAAGCGCTGCTCTGCCTTGCCGGCGGACTGGCTCTTCACCGTTTCCGGGCGGGCCTGCAGGATGTAGATCTTGCCGTCGCGGCCGTCCTTGCCCCACTCGATGTCCATCGGGCGGCCGTAATGCTTCTCGATGATCATCGCGTACTTGGCCAGCTCCGACACATCGGCGTCGGTGATGGAGTAGCGGTTGCGCAGTTCGATGGGTACGTCGACGGTCTTGACGCGGCCGGCTTCGCCCGGCGCGGTGAATTCCATCTTGATCAGCTTGGAGCCGATCGAGCGGCGAATGATGGGGTACTTGCCCGCTTGCAGCGTGGGCTTGAAGACGTAGAACTCGTCCGGGTTGACCGCGCCCTGCACCACCGTTTCGCCCAGGCCGTAGCTGGAGGTGATGAAGACGACATCGGGGAAGCCGGATTCGGTGTCGATGGTGAACATCACGCCTGCGGCGCCCACATCCGAGCGCACCATGCGCTGCACGCCGGCGGACAGCGCGACGATGTCGTGCGCGAAGCCCTTGTGCACGCGATAGGAAATGGCGCGGTCGTTGTACAGCGAGGCAAACACGTGGCGGATCTTGTCCAGCACATCGTCAATGCCGCTGACGTTGAGGTACGACTCCTGCTGGCCGGCGAACGATGCATCCGGCAGGTCTTCGGCGGTCGCCGACGAACGCACGGCGAACGAAGCCTCGGCGCCTTCGCGCTCTTCGGCACGCGCGTAGAACTCGCGGATTTCCTTTTCCAGGCGCGGCTGGAACGGCGCTTCGATAACCCAGTTGCGGATCTCGGCGCCGGCTTCGGCCAGGGCCTTGACGTCGTCGACGTTGAGGGCCTTGAGGCGATCGGAAATGCGCTGGGTCAGGTTGCTGTGGGCGAGGAAATCGCGGAAAGCCAGCGAGGTGGTGGCAAAGCCACCGGGCACCCGCACGCCGGCTTCGGCCAGCTGCGAGATCATCTCGCCGAGCGACGAATTCTTGCCGCCCACGGTTTCCACATCTTCCTTGCGCAACTGCTCGAACGGCAGCACGTATGCGCCGTCAATTGCCGGGTTGTTCATAAAAGCCTCAAAACAAAGTAAGAAACCTGTTGCTGACGCCCGGAATATTGTTGGAGTTCTGCTACCGGACGGATCGCTTGGCTAAACAACCCCAGCGTTGTCACGATCGGCGCGCGATCGTGATTGCTGCAGCGCACATTGTTGACAATTCGTGCCCGAATCGTTGCACCAACAGCGCTGGTGGAATTGCTTAGCGAAAAGATCGCCGCTATTCTACCGTGCCGCACCGCACTTTCGCGGAGCGCGGATTCAAAAATATTGTCCTAACATGTCCCAGCCCGACGCTCCCATTGCACCGCAGGAACCCCAGGAACCGCGTACGGAGGAGCGCCCCGCCATCCGTACGGTCTTTATCGTCTCCGATGGTACCGGCATCACTGCCGAGACCTTCAGCCACTCGATCCTGGCCCAGTTCGAGATGCGTTTCCGCAAGGTGCGCATGCCTTTTGTCGACACGCCCGAGAAAGCACATATCGCGGTCGGCAAGATCAATGAGGCCTTCTACGCGGAAGGGGTGCAGCCCATCGTCTTCACCACCCTGGTCAACCAGGAGTCGAACAAGGCGATCCGCCGCGCCAAGGCCATGATACTGGACATGTTCCAGACCTTCATCGAGCCGCTGGAGAAGGAACTCGGCCTCAAGTCCACCCATGCGATCGGGCGCTTCCACCAGAACGCCGACACCGAGGCTTACCAGAACCGCATCGAGGCGATCAACTTCTCGCTCGCGCATGACGACGGCCAGTCGCACAAGAACCTGGCCGAGGCCGACATCATCCTGGTCGGCGTTTCGCGCAGCGGCAAGACCCCGACCAGCCTGTACCTGGCCATGCAGTACGGCCTCAAGGCGGCCAACTACCCGCTGATTCCCGACGACTTCGAGCGCGGCAAGCTGCCGAGCGCCCTGTATGCGTTCAAACCCAAGATCTTCGGCCTGTCGATCAATCCGCAGCGCCTGGCCGAGATCCGCAACGAGCGGCGGCCGGGCAGCAAATACGCGGCGCCGGAAAACTGCCGGTACGAGGTCAATGAGGCCGAGGCCATGATGCGTCGCGAGGGCATCAAGTGGCTGTCGTCCACGCACAAGTCGATCGAAGAGATCGCCACCACGATCCTGCAGGAGATCAAGGTGGATCGGGATAGCAATTATTGAGAAGGCAGCCGGCGCGCCGAACGAAGCTGAACGGTGCGCCAAAGCCGCCTGATGCCCCTGCCGGTGTTGATTCCTGCCGCCCTCAGGGAGCGTGGGAAACAATCCGCCCGTGGGCCTTATAGCATCAACCGGGCCGCCGCTGCCGCACCGCCTCGAACAGGCAGATCGCCGTAGCCGCCGCCACATTCAGCGATTCCAGCCCGCCCGGCTGCGGAATGCCCACCGTGCGGCTGACCCTGGCCATCCACTCCGGGCTGACGCCCGCGCCTTCATTGCCCACCACCCAGCCCACCGGACCACGCAAATCGGTGTCGAACACGGCCGCCTGGGCATGCGAGGATGTCGCCAGCAGCGGCACCGCCAGGCGCGGCGCCAGCATGTCCAGCGTGCAGTGCTCGACGATATTCAGGTGGAAATTGGCACCCATGGCCGCACGCAAGGTCTTGGTGGACCAGGCGAAGGCGCTGCCCGTGACGAGGAACGCATGGCCGATGCCCGCGGCGGCCGCGCTGCGCAGGATCGAGCCCACGTTGCCGGCATCCTGCACGCCGTCCAGGATGATGCAATCGGTATCGATATGCGATGGCAGGTGGCCGGACGGCGTCTCGATAACCAGCATCAGGTCGATGCCGTTGACCACGCCGGCAATCAGGTCGAACAAGGCGTCCGCCAGCAGTACCACGCGTTCGGGCGCGATCTGCCTGAGCAGCGGCGCCACCTCGGCGTGATCGTAGTGCCGCTCCGACACCACGCACTGCACCGGCTGGCCCAGCGCATCCAGGTAGGCCTGCGCAAGATGCACGCCATCGAGCACCGATTGCCCGGCCTTGCGGCGGGCATGCGTGGAGCCCGTCAGGGCCTTGAGATGCTTGAACAGCGCATTGTCGCGCGACGTGACGTGCTTCACGATACCTGCTCCGGGAAAGACGACGGCGGCAGGCCGGCGGCAGGCGCGATGCGCCCTTGCGCGATGGCCTCGCGCACCGGCGCGAACGAGCGCCGATGGTGCGGCGTGGCGCCGTGCTGCGTGAGCGCGGCCAGGTGCTGCGGCGTGCCGTAGCCCGAGTGGGCGTCGAAGCCATACTGCGGGTACGACGCGTGCAGCGTCAGCAATTCACGATCGCGCGCCACCTTGGCGAGGATCGACGCCGCCGATATCGCCTGCACCTTTGCATCGCCCTTGACGATGGCCTCGACCGCAAAGCGCACCTGCGGGCAGCGGTTGCCGTCGACCTGCACCAGGTCTGGCTCCAGACCGGCATCCGCCAGGCCGTGCACCGCGCGCTGCATGGCCAGCATGGTGGCGTGCAGGATGTTGATGGTGTCGATCTCTTCCACCGTGGCGAAGGCGATATGCCAGCCCAGGGCGCGTTCGCAGATCTGCTCGAACAGCGCCTCCCGGCGCAGGGCGGTCAGCACTTTCGAGTCGGCCAGGCCCTTGATCGGACGCTCCGGATCAAGCACCACGGCAGCGGCATAGACGGGGCCGGCCAGCGGACCCCTGCCCGCCTCGTCCACGCCACACAGGTGGCGGACCTGCACAGCGGTGTCGGCGAGGTCGAAACCAAGTTGGGCCGGATTGCCCTTGGCAGCGGGACGGCGCGCCATTACCCGCCCCTGCGCTGCCGGATCAGGCCGGCGACCACCTCCGAGGCGATCTCGGCGGTATTGCGTTTAAGGGTCTGGTGCATCTGGGTGAAATGTTCGCGCAGGAACGCGGTATTGCCATCGTCGTTCAACTGCAGCAACGTCTCGCGCGCCAGCGCCTCGGGCGTGGCGTCGTCCTGCAACAGTTCGGGCACGACAAAGCGCCCCGACAGGATGTTGGGCAAGCCCACATACGGCAGGTACCCCTGCCGCTTCATGATCTGCGCGGTCAGCCAGGGCACCTTGTACGAGATCACCATCGGCTTCTTGTACAGCGCCGCCTCCAGCGTGGCGGTGCCGCTGGCCAGCAGGATCACGTCGGCGGCTTCCATGGCAAGGTGCGACTGCCCGTCGATGACGGTCAGCGGAATCTGCGGATACTGCTGATGCAGGCCCTTGACGATCTCGCGCAGCGGCGCGCTGGCGACCGGCAACACGAAGGCAAGATTGCCGTCCATGCCGTGCATGCGTGCCATGGCGTCGAAGAACGTCGCCCCAAGGTTGCGCACCTCGGATTGCCGGCTGCCGGGCAACACCGCCACCACGCGGGGCCCGGCCGGCAGGCCCAGCCGCGCGCGCGCGCCCTGCGTATCCGGCACCATCGGGATCACGTCAGCCAGCGGATGGCCCACGTAGGTAGCGGGAATGCCTGCCCGGGCGTAGATCTCCGGTTCGAACGGGAACAGGCACAGGATGTGATCGACCGCGCGTGCGATGGTACGGATGCGTCCGCCCCGCCATGCCCAGATCGAAGGACTGACAAAATGCACCACGGGAATGCCGGCACGGCGCAGCGGCACTTCCAGCCCGAAGTTGAAATCCGGCGCATCCACCCCGATGAAGCACAGCGGCGGCTGCGCGATCAGCTGTTCCCTGATGGCGCGGCGCGTGGCCAGGATCTCGCGCAGCGAGCCCAGCACCTCCACATAGCCGTTGACCGAGAGCGTATCCATCGGCCATTGCGACTCGAACCCCTGCGCCATCATGCGCGGCCCGCCAATGCCGGCGTAGCGAACGGTTTCGCCGAGCCGGGCCTTGAGCCCGCCCATCAGCAGTGAAGCCAGCAGATCACCCGAGTTCTCGCCGGCCACCATGGCAATGGTGCCGCGCGTACCCGCGCCTGCTACGTCCCGCGTGGCACCCGTGGCCGGTAGGACACCGTCGACCATGGCGTGGGCCGGCTTCAGCGCACAATGCCGCGCTGCGTGGCGGCAATGAAGTCGAGGAAACCCTGCAGCGGCACCTTGGCGCTGCCTTCGGCATGCGCGATCAGTTGCGCGATCTCGTTGCGGGCGGCTTCGAAGCTCAGGTCGGACTTGTACAGTACCTTGTAGGCCTGGCGCAGGGCCGCGATCTGCGCGGCGTCGAATCCACGGCGGCGCATGCCTTCCACGTTGATGCCGTGCGGCGTGGCCTTGTTGCCGCCCTTGTCGCCCGCGGCGATCACGAACGGCGGCAGGTCCTGCACCAGTGCCGAGGCGCCGCCCAGCATGGCGTGGTCGCCAATGCGCACGAACTGGTGAACCCCGCTCATGCCGCCAAGGATGGCCCAGTCGCCCACCTGCACATGGCCGGCAATCTGCGCATTGCTGGAAAACACCGTATGGTTGCCCACCCGGCAATCGTGCGCGATGTGGACATAGGCCATGATCCAGTTGTCGTCGCCGATACTGGTCACGCCCTGATCCTGCACCGTGCCGGTGTGGATGGTGGTGAACTCGCGAATGGTATTGCGATCGCCGATCACGAGCCGGGTCGGCTCGTTGCGGTACTTCATGTCCTGCGGCGTGCCGCCAACCGAGGCATATGGCCCAATGCGGTTATCCGCGCCGACGGTGGTATGCCCTTCGATGGTCGTGTGCGCGCCAACCTGGGTACCGCTGCCAAGGCGAACGTTGGGACCAACGATGGAAAACGGCCCGACGGTCACGTCGGCTGCAAGCTCGGCCTTCGGGTCGACCAGTGCGCTGGGATGGATTTGCGTCATGCGTCCTGTCCTATGGTCTGAGATTGAAAAGTTGAACGATCGAAACAATGAACCAACACGTCCAAATTCGCTTTCAGGGTGTAGCTAGCGGCCGTCAGGTGGTGCCGCCCCCAGCGCAGGAACCGGCACGTACATGGGTACGCGAGGGTTCCGAGCAGCGGACGGTGCCGCATGGCGGCCGCGCGGTAGCCCTGAATGCGAATGTTCAGGCGTCGGCTTGTTTGACGGTGCACATCAACTCAGCTTCGCAAGCCACCTTCTCGTCGACGGTGGCAAACGCCTTGAACTTCCAGATGCCGCGGATATAGCGCTCTACGGATACGGTCATGTGCAGCTGGTCGCCCGGCGTCACAACCTGCTTGAAGCGCGCGCCGTCGATGCCGACGAAGTAGTAAAGCGAGCCTTCCTTGCGCTCCATGTCGGCGCCAAAGGTCAGCAGGCCGGCCGACTGCGCCAGCGCTTCAAGGATCATCACGCCCGGCATCACGGGGTGACCCGGGAAATGGCCCTGGAAGTACGGCTCGTTCATGGTGACGTTCTTCAGCGTTTTGATACGCTTCTGCGGCTCCAGTTCAAGCACGCGGTCTACCATCAGGAACGGGTAACGATGCGGCAGCAGCTTGAGGATCTTGCGGATGTCGATATCGACGGCGTTCATGATTTTTTCTCTTCGGTATGCTGGATAGAATTGCCGGCGTCCTGGCCTTGCAGGCGTTTTTCGAGCTGGATCACGCGCTCGCGCAATTTGCTCAGCCCTCGCAAGGTGGCCGCGGTGCGTTCCCAGTCGCCATGCGGCTGGACCGGGAACACGCTGGTGAAATGACCGCCGGGCTTGGTAATGGATTTAGTGATCGACGTGCCACCGGAAACCGTGGTGCGGTCGGCAATGTTCAGATGGCCGGCAAAGTTGGCCGAGCCCCCGATGACGCAAAAGCGGCCGATCTTGGTACTGCCGGCAATCGCCGCGCAGCCCGCGATCACAGTATGCGCGCCCACGCGCACGTTATGCGCGATCTGCACCTGGTTGTCGAGCTTGCAGCCGTCCTCGATGACCGTATCGGCCATGGCGCCGCGATCGATCGCGGTATTGGCGCCCACCTCGACATCGTTACCCAACACCGCGCGGCCGGTCTGGGGAATCTTGACGTACTCCACGCCGCCCGGGCCGATGTCCGGGGCAAAGCCAAAGCCATCGGCGCCCAGCACCGCCCCGCTGTGCAGTATGCATCGCATGCCCACCACGCATTGATGATAGATCGAGACATTGGCGTAGATCAGCGTGTCGTCGCCAATCCGCGCCCCGGTACCGACAAAGCCGTTGGCCAGGATACGCACCCGTTCGCCTAGCCGTGCCCCGCTCTCGATCACCACATTGGGCCCGATAAAGCACGAAGCCGGCACTACGGCATCCGGCGCCACGCTGGCGCGCGGGTCGATGCCGGTACGATGGTCGGTATTGGCACGGCGCTCGAAGCCCTGCGCGATACGTGCAAAGCACACGTAGGGATTGCGCGCGACCAGCCAGTTGCGGCCGTCGGCCTGGCCTTCAGCCCGGATGCGCTCGAGGTCGGCTGCGGACACGATCACGGCACCGGCGCCGGACGCCAGCGCCTGTGGCAGGTACAGGGGGTTGGAGAGGAACGAGAGCTGGTCGGAGCCGGCCTGGTCGAGCGGCGCGAGGCCGCGCACAGCGAGGTCGGGATCACCCACAACCTGCGCGCCGGTATCGGTGGCGAGCTGACCCAGTGTGGGTGTTTGCATGGCAGTACTTCCTTGGACTGTGAAAACAGGCAGGCTTACTTGCTGCCGGCGTTCAGCGCTTTCATCACATCATCGGTGATGTCGATGCGAGGATTGACATAGACGGCTTCCTGCACGATCAGGTCGTACTTGCGCTGTTCTGCAAGCTGGCGGATCACGCGGTTGGCACGCTCGAGCACCTGGGCCAGTTCCTCATTGCGGCGCTGGTTCAGGTCCTCGCGGAATTCGCGTTGCTTGCGCTGGAATTCGCGGTCGAGATCGGCGACTTCGCGCTGACGGCGTTGGCGGTCGGCGTCAGCCAGCACGGCAGTGTCCTTGTCGAGCTTGTCGGCCATGCCCTTGATCTTCTGGGCCATGTCCTGCAGCTCGCGGTCGCGCTTGGAGAATTCCTGTTCCAGCTTGACCTGGGCCTGCTTGGCAGGCACCGAGTCACGCAGGATACGCTCGGAATTCACCGCGGCAATGCGTGCTTCCTGCGCCATGGCGGGCGCGGCAGCCAGCAGCGCGCCAGCCGTCAGCGCGGCGGCCGTCAGGCTCTTGATCAGTGGGAATGTTGTTTTCATAAATACGTTCCTCAATCTTCTATTCTCTATTCTCGCTCAGAACGCGGTACCGATCTGGAACTGGAAGCGCTGTACCTTGTCGGTCTCATCCTTCTTCAGCGGGAAGCCCACGCTGATCTTGAGCGGACCGATCGGCGACAGCCACGACATGCCCACACCCGTCGAATACTTCAGCTGGCTGAACAACAGCGGCGTGCCTTCCTGGTACACGTTACCAAAGTCGAAGAAGGTGAACAGGCGCAGCGTCCGGTCCACGCCCGAACCCGGCAGCGGGAAGATGAACTCGACGTTACCAATCATCTTGGAGGCGCCGCCAGTCGGGTTGCCGTTCTGGTCCTTCGGGCCCAGCGTGCTGGTCTGGTAGCCGCGAACCGAGCCGATACCGCCGGCGTAGAAGTTCTTGAACACCGGGAACGGCGTGTTGCCGTAGCCATGACCGTAGGCCACTTCACCGTTGAAAGCCATCGTGAAGGCTTTCGACAGCGGATAGAAATACTGCTGCTGGATACTGGCGCGATAGTACTGCGTATCGCCACCGGGCACGCCCACTTCAAGGTTGGCCTGCGTGTAGGGTCCCTTGGTCGGGACCAGCGCGCTGTCGCGCCGGTCGCGGGCCCAGCCGATCGTGAACGGGAAGTTGTTGATCGGGTCGCCGCTGTTTTTGCCGATCTTCGTCAGCCACTGGGTGTACTGGATCGGCGTGTTCACCGAGGTGTAGACCTGGCTGCGCTCGTAGCCGATACCGAAGAACACCGTATCGACTTCCGAGAACGGCACGCCGAACTTGAAGCCACCGCCCATCGACACGATCTTGTAGTCCTGGTCGCCGGTGTAGTACAGCGGCCGCGACGTACGATAGTAAACATCGGTCGAGCGGCTGATGCCGTCGACCGTGAAGTACGGATCGTACTGCGTCAGCGAGATGGTGCGGAAGGACTTCGCGGTGTTGACGTCCAGGCCCAGGCTGGTACCCGAACCGAACACGTTGTCCTGGCGCAGGCCGGCCTGCAGCACCAGCTTGTCCGTGGAGGAGAAGCCCAGGCCCAGGCTGATCTGCCCGGTCGGCTTCTCGGTCACGTTGACGTTCACATCGACCTGGTCAGGCGCGCCGGACACGTCCTCGGTCGTGATGTTGGTATCGGTGAAGTAGCCGGTACGGTTGATACGCGCCTGCGACTGGGTCAGCTTTTCGCTGTCGAACCACGAGCTTTCCATCTGGCGCATTTCGCGCCGCACCACTTCATCGCGGGTCTTGCTGTTGCCCACCACGTTGACGCGGCGCACATAGACGCGACGGCCCGGATCGACCATCAGGGTCAGCGCGACCTCGCGCTTTTCCTTGTCGATCTGCGGCTGCGGATTGATGGTGGTGAACGCATAGCCGTAGGTGCCCAGCAGATCGGTAATGGCCTTGGTGCTCTGGGTCAGCTTCTCGGATGAAAAGACCTCGCCCTTCTGCAGCTTGAGCAGCTTTTCCATCTCGGCCTGCTTGCCGAGCAGTTCGCCTGCCAGGCGGATGTCCGACACCTTGTACTGGTCGCCTTCCTTGATGTTCAGCGTCAGGAAGATGTCCTTCTTGTCCGGCGTGATCGACACCTGGGTCGATTCGATGGCGAACTCGAGGTAGCCGCGGTTCAGGTAATACGAACGCAGCGATTCCAGGTCGGCAGTGAGCTTCTGCTTGGAATACAGGTCGTTCTTGGTGTACCAGGACAGCCAGTTCGGGGTCGACAGCTGCATTTCATCGCGCAGCGTGCTTTCCTTGAAGGCCTTGTTGCCGACGATATTGATCTGGCGGATCTTGGCCACCGGGCCTTCGTCGACATTGAACACCACCGACACGCGATTGCGGTCGACCGGGGTGATCGTGGTCTGGACGTCGGCGGCATAGTAGCCGCGCGCCACGTACTGGCGCTTGAGTTCCTGCTCTGCCTTGTCGATCAGGGCCTTGTCGTAATACCGGGCTTCGGCCACGCCCACCGCGCGCAACGAGCGGCGCAGGGTGTCCTTGTCGAATTCCTTGATGCCGACGAATTCGAGCTGGGAAATGGCGGGACGCTCTTCCACCTGGACCACCAGCACGCCGTCCTCGGAACGGATCTGGACGTCCTTGAAGAACCCGGTGTTATACAGGGCACGAATGGCGTCCGCGCCCTTGTCGTCGCTGAAGGTCTCGCCGACCTTGACCGGCAGGTAGCCGAACACCGTACCCGGCTCAACCCGCTGCAGGCCCTCGACACGAATGTCCTTGACGACGAATGGCTCCGCGGCCCAACTCACTGGGGTCCAGGCCGCGATGATGGCACTCGCCAGCACGCCCAGCGAGATGCGCTTATGTCTGATCAATCTTGATCCCCTCTTTGATTCCATGCAGGATTGGGCTCCGATGCTTCACGGGGCTGCGCCTTGGCTCAGCATCCGGCGCGTGGTGCCAGTGACACCGACACGCCGCTGCCGGCAACCTACGTCTAGCCGCGCGCAAGAAACAGCCGGCTGACGTCGTTGAACAAGGCGAGCGAAGTCAGGAGCAAGACGCAGGCGATGCCGACCTTCTGCAGCACAGCCTGCCAATGGTCTGGTACGGGCCTGCCAGTCAAAAATTCAACGCAATAATACAGCAAATGCCCCCCATCCAATACCGGAATAGGTAACAAATTCAATACACCGAGGCTAACACTGACCAACGCCAGGAAGCCGACAAAGGGCTGCCATCCGAGGTGGGCGGCACGCCCGGCGTAGTCCGCCACGGTCAGCGGCCCGCTCAGGTTTTGCAGCGACGCCTGCCCCACCAGCATCTTGCCAAGCAGCTTGAGCGAGAGCGCGCTGGTGCTCCACACCTGCCCGATGGAGCGCGTCAGCGCTTCGACCGGCTGGTAGCGCACGGTCTCCATCTCGACCGCCTGGCTCAGCGCGGCACCCAGCTTGCCGGTGCCAGCCGCGGGTGCGCTGGCACCCTCGGCGGCGGACACCGTGTCGAGTTTCACCGGCACGTCCAGGCGTCGCCCGTCGCGCTCGATGCCGAGCGTGACCTCCGCGCCGGGCCGCGCCCTGACGCCACGGATCAGTTCGCCGGCCTGGGTAAGCGCTTGTCCTTGCCAGGCCACGACGCGGTCGCCCTGGCGCAGGCCGGCGCGTTGCGCGGCGGAATCCGGCAGGACCTCGGTAATGGTGACCGGACCGCCCTTGAGGGCCAGCCCCAGCGTGGCAAGCGGATCCTGCTCCGGGTTGCCGCCAGTATTCGGCAAGCGCGGCAGTTTCACATCGCGCTCAGCGCCGTCGGCCGCGCGCACGTGCAGCACCGCGCTGGCGTCGCCGAATCCCTGCGCGAATATGGCCATGCGCAGGTCATTCCAGGAACGCACCTGCTCGGTCTCGCCGTTGGCCTGCAACGCGAGGACGCGATCGCCCTCCCGCAAGCCCGCCTCTGCCGCGGGCGTGCCTGCGGACGGCGCCGCGACGATGGGAGCCGCCTCTCGCATGCCGCCGGCAAACAGTACGAAATACAGCACCACCGCCAGGGCAAAATTGGCCAGCGGCCCGGCTGCGACAATCGCGAAACGCTTGCCTACCGGCTGCCGGTTGAACGCGCGCGGCAAATCCGCCGGATCAATGGGCGCGTCGTGCTCCGGATCGCTCTCGCGCTCGTCGAGCATCTTGACATAGCCCCCGAGCGGAATCGCGGCGATGGTCCATTCGGTGCGATCGCGCCCCTTGGACACCCAGCGCAGCAGCGGCCGGCCGAAGCCGATCGAGAAACGCAACACCTTGACTCCGCACAGGCGCGCGGCCAGGTAGTGCCCCATCTCATGGAAATAGATCAGGATGCACAGGGCAGCGACGAAAGCGATTACGGTTTGCATGGCTGGCAGCTTGTCGTCAGGGGCTTACCGCCCCGATGGCACAAAGGACACACCGGGCGTCAGGCCCGGCAACCGGCGGTCCGGCATTTGCCGGAACACCGCTATTGTCGCCGATCCCGGCATCGCCCCCCGCCGGCTTCAGCACGAGCCGGCGCTATCCAGCAAGGCGCCGGCGCGGCGGCGCGCCTCGCGGTCGGCGTCCAGCACGCCCTCCAGGGTGTCGGCGCTGCCTTGCGCGGCCTGCCCGAGCACATCGCCCACAATGCGCGCGATGTCGGTGAACCGTATCCGACCTTGCAGGAACGCATCGACCGCGACCTCGTTGGCCGCGTTCAGGATCACCGGAGCGACCCCGCCCGCGCGCAGGGCGTCGAACGCCAGGCCGAGGCAGGGAAAGCGCATGAGGTCCGGGGTTTCGAAGGTGAGCGCGCCGGCGCGGGTGAGATCCAGCGGAGAAACGCCGGCGTGCATGCGCTCGGGATACGCCAGCCCGTAGGCGATCGGCGTGCGCATATCGGGGTTGCCGAGCTGGGCCAGCACCGAACCGTCGGCATAGGACACCATGGAATGCACGATGCTCTGCGGATGGATCAGGACTTCGATGCGCTCGGCGGGCGCGGCGAACAGCCAGTGCGCCTCGATCACCTCCAGCCCCTTGTTCATCATGGTGGCGGAGTCCACCGAGATCTTGCGGCCCATCACCCAGTTAGGGTGGGCGCAGGCCTCGTCGGGCGAGATATCGCGCAGCGTGGCCGGGTCGCGGGTCCTGAAAGGCCCGCCGGATGCGGTCAGCACGATCTTGGACACACCCGCGCGGAAACGTGGATCGTCGGCCGGCAGGCATTGGAAGATGGCATTGTGCTCGCTGTCGATCGGCAGCAGCGTGGCACCATGCTCGCGTACGGCATCCATGAAGAGCCGGCCCGACATCACCAGCGCTTCCTTGTTGGCCAGCAGCACGCGCTTGCCGGCCCGCGCCGCGGCGAGCGTGGGGCGCAGCCCGGCAGCGCCGACGATGGCGGCCATCACCGAATCGACCGCCGGATCCGCCGCTACCGCTTCCAGCGCCGCCTCGCCGTAGCCAACCTCGGTCTTGACGCCATCGGCCCGCAGCAGCGCTTCCAGCTCGCCAGCGGCCTGCGCGGTGCCCACCACGGCATGGGCCGGGCGGAACTCGCGGCACAGGGCGGCCAGCTTGTCGACCTGCCGGTGCGCCGTCAGCGCATGCACGGCATAGCGTTCGGGGTGGCGCTTGACCACATCAAGCGTGCTGTCCCCGATCGAGCCAGTGGCACCCAGTACGGTAATACGACGCATATCAGATCAACTCAAAGATAAATGGCCAGCAACGCGGCCAGCGGGAATACGGGCAGCAGCGCGTCGATGCGATCGAGCACGCCGCCATGGCCTGGCAACAGCCTGCTGCTGTCCTTCATGCCGACCTGCCGCTTGAGCAGCGACTCGAACAGGTCGCCGACCACGCTGGCGATCACCAGCAGTGTCGAGAGCAGCGTCACGGCGGCCAGGCCGCTATGACCGGCCATGCGCGAAAACCAGGTCGGCGCAAAAGCCTGGGTAGCGGCCAGCGACAGGGCAATCGCCAGGACCAGCACCCAGCCGCCGATGGCACCTTCCCAGGACTTGCCCGGGCTGATGGCGGGTGCGAGTTTGCGCTTTCCGATGGCCTTGCCGACGAAATAGGCGCCGATATCGGCCGCCCAGACCAGCACTGCCACCGACAGCAGCACCCCGATGCCCAGCTCGCGCAGGATCAGGGTGGCCTGGCCGAAGGCCGGCAGCATGAACAAACCGAGAATGGCGCCCAGCAGCGTAAAGGCCGGTGTGGCACGACGCACGCCCCGTGCCAGCAAGACCACCGCCACACCCCAGCAAGCCACGCCGATCTGCAGCAGGAGCGTCAGCGCCTGCCGGCCAGCGGCATCATGCCAGCCAATCAGCGCCACCAGGCAGGCCAGGGCATAGACATAGGGCCAGGGGCCGCGCAGCCCGATCAGCCGGCCGAACTCCCAGCCCGCCAGGACGACAATCACCGCCACCAGGCCGGCCAGCGCCGACGGCGGCGCCAGGAAGAGGATCGGCAGGATCAGCAGCAACAGGCATACGGCGGTGATGACACGGGTAAGGAGCATGCGCTGCGGAGTTCCGGTGAAAAAAGAAAACGATCAGGCGGTGCCGGAAAGGCCGGAGGGCGCCACCACTTGCGCGCTGGTACGGCCGAAACGGCGCTCGCGCTGCCGGTACGAGGCAAACGCCTTGTCGAGCTCGGCCGCACCGAAATCCGGCCAGAACACATCGGTGAAATAAAGTTCGGAGTATGCCAGTTGCCACAGCAGGAAATTGCTGATGCGCTGTTCGCCGCCGGTACGGATGAACAAGTCCGGCTCGGGCGCATAGGCCATGGCCAAGTGCGGGGCGAGTACGGCTTCATCGACTGCCTCCGGCTCGAGCATGGGCGAGCGCGCCAGCATCTTGCGCATCGCCTGCAGCAAGTCCCAGCGGCCGCCATAATTGGCGGCGATGGTCACTGTCAGCCCGGTGTTGCCGGCCGTGCGGGCCTCGGCATCGGCGATCAGTTGCTGGATGCGCGGGCTGAAGCGGCCCAGGTCGCCAACCACCCTCACCCGGATGTTGTTGGCGTGCATCTTGACCACCTCGCGGCGCAGCGCGGTCATGAACAGCCGCATCAGGAACGAGACTTCGTCGGCCGGGCGGCGCCAGTTCTCGGAACTGAACGCGAACAGGGTCAGGTACTGCACGCCACGCGCCGCGCAAGCCTCCACCACCGCCCGGACTGCATCCAGGCCACGGCTGTGGCCGGCAACGCGCGGCAGATGCCGCTGGGTCGCCCAACGGCCGTTGCCATCCATGATGATGGCAACGTGACGGGGCACATAGGTGGATTCGGGGACGCTAAGCGTGGAACTGATGTGATGCATGATTGGAAACGGTAGCGGACACAGCGGCGGCTTGCAAGCCGCCGCACCTTGCGTCACACCGTCATGATCTCCTTGTCCTTCTCGGCAACCATCCTGTCGATTTCGGCAACGAACTTGTCGGTCAGCTTCTGGACGTCGTCCTGGCCGCGGCGCTCGTCATCCTCGGAAATCGACTTGTCCTTGACCAGCTTCTTGAACTGCTCGTTGGCATCGCGGCGCAGGTTGCGCACGGCGACCTTGGCACCCTCGGCCTCGCCCTTGACGACCTTGGCGAGTTCCTTGCGGCGCTCTTCGGTCAGCATGGGCATCGGCACGCGAATGGTTTCGCCCATGGTGGCCGGGTTCAGGCCGAGATCGGCATCGCGGATAGCCTTCTCGATGGCGCCGACCATCTTCTTTTCCCACGGCTGCACGCTGATGGTGCGGGAATCGGCCAGGCCGACGTTGGCCACCTGGCTGATCGGCACCGGCGAACCGTAATAATCCACCTGGACATGGTCAAGCAGACCCGTATGGGCACGACCAGTGCGAATCTTGGCCAGGTCGGCCTTGAACGCTTCAATGGTCTTCACCATCTTCTGCTCGGCGCTCTTCTTGATGTCGGCGACGCTCATCTTTACCTCCAAAACGGGTAATCATGACCCCGGATACCGGGATCGAAAATGAATCATTCTACTCTTTGCCGGACCGCATGCCACTCCTGGCGGCCACGCACCGGCGGCTGGCCAGCGATCAGACGTGCACCAGCGTACCCTCATCCTCGCCAAGAATCACGCGCTTGAGCGCACCCGGCTTCACAATCGAGAACACCTTGATCGGCAGCTTCTGGTCGCGGCAAAGGGCAAATGCCGTGGCATCCATCACCTGCAGGTTGCGCGAGATGGCCTCGTCGAAGGAAATGGTCGTGTAGCGCGTGGCGCTGGGGTCTTTCTTGGGGTCGGCCGTATAAACGCCGTCCACCTTGGTTGCCTTGAGCACGATCTCCGCGCCGATTTCCGCGCCGCGCAGGGCTGCCGCGGTGTCGGTCGTGAAAAAGGGATTGCCGGTGCCGGCGGCGAAGATCACCACCTTGCCCTCTTCCAGCTGGCGGATGGCGCGCGGGCGGATGTAAGGCTCGACCACCTGGTCCATGCGCAGGGCCGATTGCACGCGGCCCACGATGTCGGCGTGGCGCATCGCGTCCTGCAGCGCCAGCGCATTCATCATGGTGGCCAGCATGCCCATGTAGTCGGCCGTGGCGCGGTCCATGCCCGCCGCCCCGCCGGCCACGCCGCGGAAGATATTGCCGCCGCCAATCACCACCGCGACCTGGACGCCGAGCCTGACGATCTCGGCAATATCATTGACCATGGCCTCGATAGTGGCGCGGTTGATGCCGAAGGCATCATCGCCCATCAGGGCCTCGCCGGACAATTTCAGTAGGACGCGCTTATAGGCTGGCATATTGATCCCCGGAGCTGGTTCGGCTCGCACGAGCGAGCCGGAAATTTGAATGCGTGCGGCACGGATCGGCGTGCCGCCGCTGTAAAAGCCGGTTTTCGGGGTGGCCTGCTCCTGCACGGCAAACGCACGGCAAGTCAGACGACCGCGGAAACGGGCTACGGCGCCCGCGCCGCACGGGTAAGCGTGGCGCGGTCATTTGTGCCGAGGGGCACCTCGCGGTGCCCCTCGGCATTATACGGCGGCCGCCGGGGCACCCTGCCGGGTACCCGCCTGGCCGCCAGGACTTCAGGCCTTCTGCGCGGCGGCCACCTGGGCGGCCACTTCGGCGGCGAAGTCGTCCTGCTTCTTCTCGATGCCTTCGCCGACCACGTACAGGGTGAAGCCCTTGACCGTGGTGTTGACGGACTTGAGCATCTGCTCGACGGTCTGCTTGTCGTTCTTCACGAAGGTCTGGTTGAACAGCGACACTTCCTTCAGGTACTTCTGCACCGAACCGTCGACCATCTTGGCGACGATTTCAGCCGGCTTGCCCGATTCGGCGGCCTTCTGCTCGGCGATGCTGCGCTCCTTGGCGATCAGCTCGGCGGGCACGTCGGCGGACGACAGAGACACCGGCTTCATCGCGGCAACGTGCATGGCCACGTCCTTGGCGGCGGTTTCGTCGCCTTCGAACTCGACCATCACGCCGATGCGGGTGCCGTGCAGGTAGGCGGCCAGCTTGCCGCCGTTTGCGTAGCGCACGAAGCGGCGGATCGCCAGGTTTTCGCCGATCTTGCCGATCAGGGCGGTACGGGTGGCTTCAACGGAAACACCGTCGATTTCCAGCGCCGACAGCGCGGCCACGTCGGCCGGGTTCTGCTTGGCGACCAGTTCGGCGACCTTGGCCGAGAACGCCAGGAAGTCGTCGTTCTTCGACACGAAGTCGGTTTCGCAGTTCAGTTCCACCAGCGCACCGGTGTTGCCGTCGATGTACGACACGACCACGCCTTCGGCGGTGACGCGCGAAGCGGCCTTGCTGGCCTTGTTGCCCAGCTTGACGCGCAGCAGCTCTTCAGCTTTTTCCAGGTTGCCGTCGGCCTCGGTCAGGGCCTTCTTGCATTCCATCATCGGCGCGTCGGTCTTTGCGCGCAGTTCTGCCACCATGCTTGCGGTAATTGCCGCCATTTGTCACTCCTTGAATGGTTCGCCCCGGCCTGCCCGCAATCGATCTGGCGGGCCCGGGACCGGGGGTATGTTCAACTTCACCCGCGCCAGATGATGCCTGCGGCGGATGACAACAATTCGAAAAAAGGGGGCGTAAGATTCGCCCCCTTGATTGCCGAAAAGCCCCGGCTGCGCGCAGCGCACCGGCCCAGGGGCCGGTCGGCTAGCGGTGATGGTCAGCTTGCTGTGCGCGCGGTACGGGGTCCTTTCGGCAGCAAGCGCTTAGGCTTCTTCGACTTCGACGAAATCGTCGCCGCCGCGAGCGGCTTCAACCACGTCCTGCACGGCGTTTGCACGGCCTTCCAGGATCGCGTCGGCCACGCCGCGCACGTACAGGGCAACTGCCTTGCTCGAGTCGTCGTTACCGGGGATCACATAGTCGATGCCTTCCGGCGAGTGGTTGGTATCGACCACGCCGATCACGGGCACGCCCAGCTTCTTGGCTTCGGTCACGGCAATCTTGTGGTAGCCGACGTCGACCACGAAGATAGCGTCAGGCACGCCGTTCATGTCCTTGATGCCGCCGATGGACTTTTGCAGCTTGTCCATTTCGCGCTCGAACATCAGCGCTTCCTTCTTGCTCATGGTTTCCAGCGCGCCGGCTTCCTTGGCGGCTTCCATGTCCTTCAGGCGCTTGATCGAGATCTTGACGGTCTTGAAGTTGGTCATCATGCCGCCGAGCCAGCGGGCGTCGACGTAAGGCATGCCTGCGCGGCCTGCTTCTTCAGCCAGGATTTCGCGCGATTGACGCTTGGTGCCCACGAACAGCACGGTGCCGCGGTTTGCTGCCAGTTGACGCACGTACTTCAGCGCGTCCTGGAACATCGGCAACGTCTTTTCGAGGTTGATAATATGGATCTTGTTGCGATGGCCGAAGATGTACGGAGCCATCTTGGGGTTCCAGAAGCGGGTTTGGTGGCCGAAGTGGCAACCGGCTTCCAGCATTTCGCGCATGGTAACGGACATGAAAATCTCCAAAAGGGTTAGGTCTGAAGGCCGCCCCGACATTCCTGAAAAGGAACACCCCGGATGGACGGACTCGCAATTTCAAACTTCAAACAATTCACAAGCGCCGGGCGCCTGCAAACAAAGCGAACACGCAACAACAAGTAACGTGCCCGGCCTAGCAACCACCAGCCACGCCACCGCATGCATCGCCGGGTGACGAAAAGCCGAAAGAAAGCCAGCCCAAGATTGTAGCAACAAAACAGGACTTCGCTCAAGAGGCTAACTATGATGGGGAAGGTGGGCAGCCGTCGGAAAGCCCCGGGGCGCCTCGCGCGCCTCCCCGCGCTTGCGCCGCCCGCCCGGACCGCGCCCGCATCCGGCGCAGCCCGTTTTCGGCTGCGGTCGATGCCCGATGGTGCGATAATCCCACTTTCAGATTCGAATTAAGGCGCAGCCAGTGGCTTCGCCGCCACTTTTGCGAGTAGCATGAGCATCCATATCAAGAACGCCGACGACATCGCCCAAATGCGGGTAGCCTGCCGGCTGGCCTCCGAGGTCCTCGACTACATCACGCCCTTCGTCAAGCCGGGCGTCACCACCGGCGAACTCGACCGGCTGTGCCACGCCTATATGCGCGATGTGCAGGGCACGGTGCCGGCGCCGCTGAATTATGCGCCCCCGGGCTACCCCCCCTTCCCTGGCGCCATCTGCACCTCGGTCAACGACGTGATCTGCCACGGCATCCCGGGCGAGCGCGTGCTGAAGTCCGGCGACGCGGTCAATCTCGATATCACCGTGATCACCAAGGAAGGCTACTACGGCGACACCAGCCGCATGTTCATCGCCGGCGAGGGCTCGATCCTGGCCAAGCGCCTGGCCCAGATCACGTTCGAGTGCATGTGGAAAGGCATCGCCCAGGTGCGCCCCGGTGCCCGCCTCGGCGACATCGGCCATGTGATCCAGGTCCATGCGGAAGCCGCCGGCTATACCGTGGTGCGCGAATACTGCGGCCACGGCATCGGCAAGAACTTCCACGAAGACCCGCAGATCCTGCATTACGGCCGCCCGGGCACCGGCATGGAGATCCAGGCCGGCATGATCTTCACGATCGAGCCGATGGTCAACGCCGGCAAGCGCGACATCCGCACCATGCCAGACCACTGGACCGTCAAGACCCGCGACCGCAGCCTGTCGGCGCAATGGGAGCACACCATCCTGGTGACCGAGACCGGCTATGACGTGCTGACGGTCTCCGAGGGTACGCAGGCGCCACCCGCCTTCATTACGGATTCTGTCGCAGCCTGACGCTACGGGCGCCAAAGTTGGCGCCCTTCTTATTTCAGCCGTCCCTTCGATGCACTCAGCCCCAGCCATGGACGCCACGCCGGAACTCATCCTCGCCACCCGTGTTCGCGATCAGCTCAAAGCCGACAAGCAAGCCGTGTTCGAGGATTTCAACGCGCACGGCCACGTCGGCCAGCTGCTGACGCGCCTGCGGCGCGCGGTGGACAACGCGCTGACCGAAGCCTGGCGCGGACTGGGCCTGCCGGCGCATAGCGCGCTGGTGGCCGTGGGGGGCTACGGGCGCGGCGAACTGTTCCCGTATTCCGACGTGGACGTGCTGCTGCTGCTGCCGTCGGAACCCGACCAGGACACCACCGAACGGCTGGAGAAGTTCATCGGCCTGTGCTGGGATCTCGGGCTCGAAATCGGCTCCGCCGTGCGTACCGTGGACGACTGCATCCGCGAATCGCGCCAGGACGTGACCATCCAGACGTCCCTGCTCGAAGCGCGCCTGCTGACGGGCAACCGCGCGCTCTTCACCGAGCTGCAGACGCGCTACCAGGCCGACCTGGACCCGCGCGCCTTCTTCCAGGCCAAGCTGCTGGAAATGCGCCAGCGCCATGCCAAATATCAGGACACGCCCTACTCGCTCGAACCCAACAGCAAGGAAAGCCCCGGCGGCCTGCGCGACCTGCAGGTCATCCTGTGGATGACCAAGGCGGCGGGCCTGGGGGATAGCTGGAAAGAACTGTTCGAGCGCGACCTGCTGAGCGAACGCGAAGCGCAGGAACTGGCGCGCAACGAGCGACTGCTCAAGACCATCCGCGCGCGCCTGCACCTGGTCGCCGGACGCCGCCAGGACGTATTGGTGTTCGACCTGCAGACCGCGCTGGCCGAGGCCTTCGGCTACCGCCAGAACAACAACAAGCGCGCCAGCGAGCAGCTGATGCGCCGTTACTACTGGGCGGCCAAGGCGGTCACGCAGCTCAATATCGTGCTGCTGCTCAATATCGAGGCCATGCTGTTCCCCAGCGAATCCAAGGTGACGCGCGTCATCAACGAGCGCTTCGTGGAACGCCAGGGCATGCTGGAGATCACCAGCGACGATCTCTACGAGCGCGAACCCCACGCCATCCTGGAAACCTTCCTGGTGTACGAGCGCACACCCGGCGTCAAGGGCCTGTCGCCCCGCACGCTGCGCGGCCTGTACAACGCCCGCACGGTGATGGATGCCGGCTGGCGCAACGATCCGGAAAACCGCCGCCTGTTCCTTGCCATCGTGCAGGAGCCGCAGGGCATCACCCACGCGCTGCGGCTGATGAACCAGACCAGCGTGCTGGGCCGCTACCTGATCAACTTCCGCCGCATCGTCGGGCAGATGCAGCACGACCTGTTCCACGTCTATACGGTGGACCAGCACATCCTGATGGTGGTGCGCAACATGCGCCGCTTCGCCATTGTCGAGCACACCCACGAGTTCCCCTTCTGCAGCCAGTTGATGGCAACCTTCGACCGTCCCTGGGTGCTGTGGGTGGCTGCGCTGTTCCACGATATCGCCAAAGGCCGCGGCGGCGACCACTCCAAGCTCGGCACCGCCGATGCGCGGCGCTTTTGCAAGCAGCACGGCATCGGCCGCGAGGATACCGACCTGATCGCCTGGCTGGTCGAGCATCACCTGACCATGAGCCATGTGGCGCAGAAGCAGGACCTGACCGATGCCGACGTGATCCATGCGTTCGCGCGGGTGGTCGGCACCGAGCGCTACCTGACCGCGCTCTACCTGCTGACCGTGGCCGATATCCGCGGCACCAGCCCCAAGGTGTGGAACGCGTGGAAAGGCAAACTGCTGGAAGACCTCTACCGCATCACGCTGCGCGTGCTGGGCGGCGCCCGCGTCGATCCGCATTCGCTGTGGGCGCAGCGCAGGGACGACACGATCGCCCAGCTACGGCTCAAGGCGTTTGACCCGGAACTGGGCAAGCCGCTGTGGGCCCAGCTCGACGTCGCCTTTTTCCTGCGCCACGATGCGCGCGACATCGCCTGGCTCACGCGCCACCTGTACAACAAGGTGGACAGCCCAACGCCGGTGGTCAAGGCGCGCCTGTCGCCCGCCGGCGAAGGCCTGCAGGTAGCGGTCTACGTCAAGGACCAGCCCGACGTATTCGCCCGCATCTGCGGCTATTTCGAACGCAAGAGCTTCTCCATCCAGGAAGCCAAGATCCACACCACCCGGCACGGCTACGCGCTCGATACCTTCCAGGTAACCGATCCGGGCATCAGCAGCGATGCGAGCGGCAATTACCGCGACATCATTGCGCTGGTAGAGCACGAACTGGCCGAGCGCCTGCAGCAGCAGGCTGCCCTGCCGGAACCCACCCAGGGACGGCTGTCGCGCCAGTCGCGCAGCTTCCCGATCAAGCCGCGTGTCGACCTGCGTGCCGACGAGCGCGGCCAGTATTACCTGCTGTCGCTCTCGGCCAACGACCGCACCGGTCTTTTGTACGCCATCTCGCGCGTATTGGCCAAACATCGCATCTCGGTGCATACCGCCCGCATCAACACGCTCGGTGAGCGGGTGGAAGACGTTTTCCTGGTCGACGGCAGCCGCCTCGCCTCGGATAACAAACTGCAGTTACAGCTCGAACAGGACCTGCTGGCGGCGCTGGCCATCTAGGCCGGACGCCCCACATAGAAGATATGACCGATAGCAATTCGCCCAAGCGCAAGACGCTGGGCATCAAGGCCGCCTCCGAAGGCAACGCCCGCAAACCCGGCGCCACCCGGCCGGTGCGCGTGTCAGACCTGAACCGCGGTCGCGTACGCGCCGTGGTCGACGGCATCAAGCAGGCACAGGAGCGCGCCGGCGGCGGCGAGCGCTCGCGCAAGAAGGCGGAAGACGGTGCCCAGCGCCCGCCACGTGGCCCGCGCACCGGTGAAGGCCAGGACCGTCCCCGCCGCTTTGCCGGCGAAGGCGACGACCGTCCGCGCCGTTTCGGTTCAGGCGAAGGGCAGGATCGTCCGCGGCGCTTTGCTGGCGAAGGCCAGGACCGCCCGCGCCGTTTCCCCCCCGGTGAAGGCCAGGATCGTCCCCGCCGCTTTGCTGGCGAAGGCCAGGATCGCCCGCGCCGTTTCGACTCAGGTGAGGGTCAGGACCGCCCGCGCCGTTTCACCCCCGGTGAAGGCCAGGATCGCCCCCGCCGTTTCGGCCCCGGCGAAGGTCAGGATCGTCCCCGCCGCTTTGCTGGCGAAGGCAATGATCGCCCGCGCAATTTCGGTCCCGGTGAAGGCCAGGACCGCCCGCGCCGTTTCACCCCCGGTGAAGGCCAGGATCGCCCCCGCCGTTTCGGCCCTGGCGAAGGTCAGGATCGTCCCCGCCGCTTTGCTGGCGAAGGTAATGATCGCCCGCGCAATTTCGGTCCCGGTGAAGGCCAGGACCGCCCGCGCCGTTTCACCCCCGGTGAAGGCCAGGATCGCCCCCGCCGTTTCGGCCCCGGCGAAGGTCAGGATCGTCCCCGCCGCTTTGCTGGCGAAGGTAATGATCGCCCGCGCCGTTTCGACTCCGGTGAAGGCCAGGATCGTCCGCGCCGTTTCGCCCCCGGCGAAGGCCAGGATCGCCCCCGCCGCTTCACCCCTGGAGAAGGTCAGGATCGTCCGCGCCGCTTCACCCCCGGCGAAGGTCAGGATCGTCCGCGCCGTTTCGCCCCCGGTGAAAGCCAGGATCGCCCGCGCCGCTTTGCCGGCGAAGGCAATGATCGCCCGCGCAACTTCGCCCCCGGCGAAGGACAAAGCCGTCCGCGCCGCGCGCACGATGCCGGCCAGGGCACGGGCGCGGAGCGCGCCGCGCCCGCGCGGCATGCGCCCCAGCCCAGCTCCGATGGCCTGGTACGCCTGTCCAAGCGGATGTCGGAACTCGGCCTGTGCTCGCGCCGCGAAGCCGACGAATGGATTCCGCGCGGCTGGGTGCTGGTCGACGGCCAGCCCGTCACTGAACTCGGCTCGCGCATCAGCCCGGACGCCAACATCGAGATCCACCAGGCTGCCCGCTCCGAGCAGGGCGAACGCGTGACCGTGTTGCTGCACAAGCCCGTCGGCTACGTGTCGGGCCAGGCCGAGGACGGCTATGAGCCGGCCGCGGTGCTGTTCGCGCCGGAGAACCAGTGGGAACTCGACCCCACCCGCAAGCGCTTCGCCCCGTGGCAGCGCAAGAGCCTGGCCCCCGCCGGCCGGCTCGACATCGACTCCACCGGCCTGCTGGTGCTGACCCAGGACGGCCGCGTTGCGCGCCACCTGATCGGTGAAGACTCGACGGTGGAGAAGGAATACCTGGTGCGGGTGAGCTGGGATTCGCCCGAAGGCCTGGTCGAGCGCGATATCTCGAAAGTCTTCCCCGCGGAGCTGATCGAGAAGCTGCGCCACGGCCTGTCCCTGGACGGCGAGGCGCTCAAGCCGGCCAAGGTCAGCTGGCAGAACGAGGAGCAATTGCGCTTCGTGCTGCGCGAGGGCAAGAAGCGGCAGATCCGCCGCATGTGCGAACAGGTCGGCCTGCGGGTCGTGGGCCTGAAGCGCGTGCGCATGGGCCGCATCGTGCTGGGCGACCTGCCGGTCGGCCAGTGGCGCTTCCTCGGCGCGTTCGAGAAGTTCTGAGCGCCTTGCCCTGAACGCTGGCGGCCAGGTGGCCGCCAGCGTTCACACTGATCGGCGCGTGCCAGCGCCCTGCCCCACTCCCGTCACCTCATAGCTGCGGCGCCCGGCAAGCCGCGCCATCGGCATTGGCCGTCTCCGCCAGCCCGAATACCGCTTTCGCCCCGCATTGCGAGCCAAGCATGCGCCCCTGGTTATGGCCGACGCCGACCACCTCGAAGGCCTGGTGGCGGACCGGCGGGCGCTGGCTGCCCAACGGGGCGGCAAGATAGCGCTCGTAGCGCAGGTAGCCGCGCGCCCGCTCCAGCCTGGTCGGGCCTTCGGCTTCGGCGCCGCAGGCCTTGTCGAGCACGCGGTGGTTGGGGTCGTTGTCTTCCGTCCCCACCAGATAGGTCACCTGGCGCTGCAGATAGCGGCGGAACAGCGCGTCGCCCGTCGCGCCGCGCGCATACGGCACCATGTCGCGCATGCCGTACCGGTATTTGTCGTAGTCCGCGCAAATGGCCGTGTCATAGCGTGCGAAGCCCTTGCCGCTCGGGCGCTCCGGCGTGAAATAGAGATACGACGAAGGATTCGCCACCACGTAGCGCAGGTCGATACCGCCCGCGCGAATGCGCTCGTCGACATTGTTCAGTACCGCATAGCGGTGCACCAGTTGCGCGCCGCCCGAATGGCCGGCAATCGTTACGCGGGTCACGGCCGGGAAGCGGCGCTTGTCGGTCACCATGCCGACGAGATCGTCCAGCACCTGCAGCGAGCTGGTCGAGTACGGTGGGTTGAGGGCATCCTCGCCGCCCATCCAGCCCTGCACGCTCCACACCGGCATATGGTCGAAGACCTTGCCCTTGGCCACGTCCGGCGTGCCGGGGAAATTGGGCGCCAGCAGCAGCACCTCGTCGGGATTGCGGCCGGTTTGCCTGAGCAAGTCCGCGCCGGCGGCGAAGTAGTCGTCGCCGTTACGCTGCAGCCCGTGCTGAACAAAGATCACCTCGCGGATGCCGCTCAGATCACCGTCCAGCGGATGGTTGGCATAGACCGGGAAATCGTAGGTCTGCGCGCCCGTGCCAAGCTTTACGCGCTGCCAGTGGGAGGCCGCCGCCTGTGGCGCCGCGGCGGTTGCCGGCCTGGCCTGCGCGGCACCGTTGTCCACGCCGGTCGCCGCGCAGCCGAACTGCGCGGCGACCGCGAGCGCAAGCAGCGCGATCGGCGCGTAACGCCCACGGCGCAATGTCCTCATGTCCCGTCTCCTGATACCGAAGCGGCACAACGCCTGGCCGCCGCTCCATTCTCGTTGGTGAAGTCGCACCGCGCCAGGAAGCGCGGCGACGGGAAGGCCCCCGCCGCGCCGGGCGAAGCGATCAGTCGTCGCTATTGGGAGGCAACTCGGGGAACAGTACCTCGGTAAAGCCGAATCGCGTGAAATCCCGCACTCGCATGGGATAAAGGATACCCTGCAGGTGATCGCATTCATGCTGCACCACCCGCGCATGGAAGTCCTCCGCCACCCGCTCGATGCGCGCCCCCATCATGTCGAATCCGGTGTACTTCAGCCGGGTATAGCGAGGCACCACGCCACGCAAGCCCGGTACCGACAGGCAGCCTTCCCAGGCCTCGTCCTGCTCCTCGCCAATCGGCGTCAGCTCGGGATTGATCAGCACGGTCTTGGGCACGGTCGGCGCATCCGGATAGCGCGGATTGCGATCGAAACCGAAGATCACCACCTGGAGGTCCACGCCGATCTGCGGCGCGGCGAGGCCAGCGCCGTTGGCGTGATCCATGGTGTCGAACATATCGTCGATCAGCAGCCGCAACTCCGGCGTATTGAAGCGCGTGACCGGGCGCGCTACCTGCAGCAGGCGTGGGTCGCCCATCTTTAGAATGTCACGGATCATCCTTGATCTCCGGTTTGAATCTCGGCCAGCAAGGCCAGCATGGCGGCCTCGTCAAGCACGGGCACGCCGAGCGCCTCGGCCTTTTCCAGTTTGCTGCCGGCTTCCGCGCCGGCCACCACGTAGTCGGTCTTCTTCGACACCGAACCGGCCACCTTGGCGCCGGCGGCTTCCAGCATTTCCTTGGCGGCCTCGCGCGACAGCGTGGGCAGCGTGCCGGTAAGCACGAAGGTCTTGCCGGCCAGCGGCGCGGGCGCGGCGCGCGCCGCCGGTTCGCTTTCCTGCCAGTGCACGCCGGCCGCGCGCAATTGCTCGATGACTTCCACATTGTGCGGCTCGGCAAGGAAGTTGGCGATCGACTGCGCCACCACCGGGCCTACGTCGTTGACCTCCAGCAAGGCGGCCTCATCGGCGGCCAGCAGGCCATCCAGCTTGCCGAAGTGTTTGGCCAGGTCCTTGGCCGTCGCCTCGCCCACATGGCGGATGCCCAGCGCGAAGATGAAGCGGTTAAGCGTGGTCTCACGCGACACTTCGATGGCCGCCACCAGGTTGGTGGCCGACTTGTCGGCCATCCGGTCCAGCGCTGCCAGCTTGGCGACGCCGAGCTTGTACAGGTCGGCGGGCGTATGCACGATGCCCAGGTCGACCAGTTGCTCGACTACCTTATCGCCCAGGCCCTCGATATCCATGGCGCGGCGTTGCGCGAAATGCAGCAGCGCCTGCTTGCGCTGCGCCGCGCAGATCAGCCCGCCGGTGCAGCGCGCGATCACCTCGCCTTCCAGCTTTTCGATATGCGATCCGCACACGGGGCACGTTGTCGGCATGACAAAGGCGCGGGCATCGGCGGGCCGGCGCTCCGGCACCACCGCCACCACTTCCGGAATCACATCGCCGGCGCGCCGCACGATCACGGTATCGCCGATATGGACGTCCTTGCGGCGGATCTCGTCCTCGTTGTGCAGCGTGGCATTGGTCACGGTCACGCCGCCCACGAACACCGGCGCCAGCCGTGCCACCGGCGTGATGGCGCCGGTGCGGCCAACCTGCACTTCAATGTCCTCGACCACCGTGGTCATTTCCTGGGCGGGAAACTTGTGCGCCAGGGCAAAGCGCGGCGCGCGCGACACGAAACCGAGCTGCTCCTGCTCCGCCAGCGCATTAACCTTGTACACCACGCCATCGATGTCGTACGGCAAGCTGCCACGGCGCTCGCCCACGCCACGGTAGAAGTCCAGCAGCCCCTCGGCGCCGCGCACTACCGCGCGTTCCGCGCAGACCGGCATCCCAAGCCCGGCAAACCAGTCGAGCATGGCGCTGTGCGTATCGGGACGCGGCGCGCCCTGCAGTTCGCCCAGCCCGTAGGCGAAGAACGACAGGGGCCGCCTGGCGGTGATGCGCGGGTCCAGCTGGCGCAGGCTGCCGGCAGCGGCATTGCGCGGATTGACGAAGGTCTTTTCGCCCGCCTCGGCCTGCCGCGCGTTGAGCTTGTCGAACTCGCGGCGGTACATGAAGACCTCGCCGCGCACTTCCAGCACCGCCGGCGCCGCCCCGCGCAAACGCAGCGGAATGGCCTTGATGGTGCGGACATTGACGGTTACGTCTTCGCCGGTTTCGCCGTCGCCGCGCGTGGCGGCCTGCACCAGCCGGCCGTCTTCATAGCGCAAGGACATGGCCAGGCCATCGAACTTCAGCTCGCTGGCATATTCCACGGCATCGGCGGTGCCGAACAGGTCGGCCGTGCCCTCCGCCGGCGCGGTCCGCGCCAGCCCCTGCGCGCAACGGCGGTCGAATGCCACCACATCTTCGTCTTCGAAGGCGTTGTTGAGCGACAGCATCGGAATGGCGTGGCGCACCGTGTCGAATGCCGACAGCGGCTGTCCGCCCACGCGCTGGGTGGGCGACTCCGGCGTCAGCAAGTCGGGATGGGCCGCCTCGATGTCCTGCAGCTCGCGGAACAGCGCGTCGTATTCCGCATCGGGAACCGACGGCGCGTCGAGCACGTAATACTGATAGTTATGCCGCTCCAGCTCGGCGCGCAGCCAGTCGGCGCGCGCGGCGGGAGAATCGCCGGCAGGTGCGGGGGCTTGCGCCGCCGCACCTTCTCGTTGGGAACTCATGCTGAATGACCGGATCCGATGTCGTACTGCTGTTTCAGAGACTGAACAAACGTAGGGTCACGGGCGAGCCTGCGGGCATGCCGCGCGCCTCGAGCTTGTCGTAGAGCGTTTGCAGCTGGCCGAAGATGGCGACGAAGGACGACTCGCTCAGCGGCCGCATATTGTCGTCGACCAGTTGCGCACCCATGCGCTGCGCCAGGCTGTAGCCATACTCGCACACCGTCTTGAACGGCTTGGTCGCCTGCGCCGCCGACGGCACGTCGAGCAGCAGCGTGATCTGACGGCCAGCCTTGGCCGTCAGATCGTCGCGCAGGAAGTTGGTGTCGCCGAACTGCAGCGTGAACAAGGCACGCTGAACGCCATCGGCGCCGGCCTGGTAGCGGGTAAAGCGGGTGCCGTCGCGCGACAGCACCAGGCCGTCCTGGGTCGCCACAGTCTGCACGTAGGCGGCCGACCACGGCGCGCCGTCGGAGATCACATTGACGCCAAGCTGCACGTCGCAGCTTGCGGCAAACCCATCCAGCTCGCGACCGTTGGCGACCGTCTCGCTCATGTCGGGCAGCTCGGCAGACGCATCGAGCGACTCCGCCAGCGCTTCCACCGCGTTGACGAACTCGGAAAACTCGAGCGCATTGAGCGCCCCACCCCGATTGGCGAGTTGTACCGCTACCTGCAGGTCTTCGTACTGGTGACCGGCGGTGACCGCTTCCCACGCATTGGCCTCGGCGCGCAGGCCCTCGATATGCACCTGTTTGGTCCCCGCGCGGCGCAGGCGGCCGGTGAGCGGCAGGATGCGGTCACCGGAGCTCTTGCGCTCCAGGTGCAGCGGCACGATGCAGTCGATCAGCGGATCAATCACCGCGGGCGTGGGCTGGCCGTCGGGGACGGCGGGCTCGACATAGGCTTCCTTGCGCGGCGCGGCTTCCTGCTGCGCGGTCGCGTGGCCTTCGCCTTCCTCGTGCGCTGCGTGTTCGGCATGCCCCCCGTGTTCGGCGTGCGCCTGCGCCACCGGCTGGCCAGCCGCGGCTTGCACACCTTCGGCGTCCGCTGGCTTGCGCGAGGCGGCATGGCCGGATGCCGGCGCGGCGGCGATGGCGACTTCGTCGGCCACCGCTTCATCGGCATCCGCCGAACTGGCGGCCATGCCGGCCGCCACGGCGGCGGCGTCCAGCGGCGAGCCCGACAGCGTGGGCTCGCGCCGCTCGACGACATGCGCGGCCGGCGGCTCGTGCAGCTTGGCACTGACTTCCGGCGTCACCACCGGGCTGACCACCGGCTCGCGCATCGGCGGCAGGTCGTCCTCGGGCTGCAGCGCGCGCGGGCGGCGCGCCTTGCGGATCTGCCATTGGTTATAAGCCACCACCAGCAGCAGCAGGACAATGCCTGCCACGATAAGGGCAGTCTGGAGCGTCATGCTGCCTCCGCCATCGACATCGCTGCGTCCATATCCACGGCGACGATACGCGAGACGCCTTGCTCCTGCATCGTCACGCCAATCAACTGGTGTGCCATTTCCATTGCGATTTTATTGTGGGAAATGAAAACAAACTGGGTCTTGTCCGACATGCGCGCCACCATATTGGCGTAGCGCTCGGTATTGGCATCGTCCAGCGGCGCGTCCACCTCGTCGAGCAGGCAGAACGGTGCGGGGTTGAGCTGGAACATGGCGAACACCAGCGCAATCGCGGTCAGGGCCTTCTCGCCGCCGGACAGCAGGTGAATCGTCGAGTTCTTCTTGCCTGGCGGCTGCGCCATCACCTGCACGCCCGCGTCGAGGATTTCGTCGCCGGTCATGATGAGCTTGGCCTGGCCGCCGCCGAACAGCGACGGGAACAGCTCGCCGAAGTGGTGGTTGACCTGGTCGAAGGTCCCCTGCAGCATCGCGCGGGTTTCCTGGTCGATCTTGTGGATCGCGTCTTCCAGCGTGGTGATGGCGTCGATCAGGTCGGCCGATTGCGCATCGAGGAAGGTCTTGCGCTCGCGCGCGGCCGCCAGCTCGTCCAGCGCCGCCATGTTCACCGGCCCAAGCGCGTTGATGGCGTTGTTCAGGCGGGTGACTTCGCCTTGCAGGTAGGAAGGCTTGAGGTCCGGGGTCAGCTTCTCGGCCAGCGCGTCCTCGTCCACCTCGGCGGTGGTCAGTTGTTCGCTGAACTGTTCCTGGTTCAGGCGCGCGGCCTGTTCCTTCAACTGGTATTCGGTGATGCGGTCGCGCAGCGGCTGCAGGCTGCGTTCGGCGGCCAGGCGCTGGTCGTCGTACTGGCGCAGCTGCGCTGACAGCGCATCGAGTTCCGTGCGGGCGAGCTGGAGCTTTTCTTCCTTCTCGGCACGGCGCTCCAGCGCATCCTGCAGGCCGGTGTGGGCGGTCTGCTCGTTGATGGTTTCCAGTTCGGCGCGCGCGTCTTCCAGCGACTGGGCAAGGCGCTCCGACTGGTCGCCGGCTGTCTGGATATTGCGGCGCAGCTCTTCGATGCGGTTGGCGAGATTGCGCTCGGCGAATAGGGCTTCCTGCGCCGCGCGCTCGAAATCGCGCAACTGGTGCCGTGCCGAAGACAGCTTGCTGTCCAGCGCCTCGAAGGCCATCTGGTGGTCTTCGTGCGTGGCCTGCATTTCGGCCAGCGCGGCGTCGTGATGCTCGAAGCTGGCTTCGGATTCGGCGCGGATGGCGCGCTGCTCTTCGATCTGCGCGCCGATTTCCGCCAGCTCCTCGCGGATCTGGCCGCTGCGCGCGGCATAGCGCTCCATGGCCTGCGACAGCTTGAGCACGTCCATCTGCAGCGCGTGCACGCGGCGGGTGGCCTGCTCGCTGCGCCCGCGTGCCTCCGTCAGAGCGGCGCTGGCCTGGGTGTAGGCCGCTTCGGCGCGTACCGCCTGGCTCTTGGCCTCATCCGACAGCAGCATCTGGGCGCGCGCCTGCTTCTGCAGGTTCTCGATTTCCTGCTCGCGAGCCAGCATGCCGGCCTGCTCGGAATCGGCAGCGTAGAGGTGGACCGAGCTGCGGCCCACCAGGTGGCCCTCGGCCACGACAAAAGATGCGCCTTCCGGCAGCGTGGCGCGCTGGGCGAGCGCCGAAGCCATGTCGGTGGCGGTATAGACATCGGCCAGCCAGTCTTGCATCACGGCCCGGATGCCGGGCTCGGTGATCTGCACCAGCGCCATCAGCGGGCGCAGGCCGGCAGGGGTTTCCTGCGGGCGTGCGGCCGGCGGCGGCGAGTAGAAGGCCAGCTTGGCGGGCGGCGCGTCGGACAGGAAGGACGTGATCCAGTCCAGGTTGGAGACTTCGAGCGCGGCGAGTTTTTCGCGCAGCACGGATTCCAGCGCGCTTTCCCAGCCCGGCTCGATATGGACCTTCTTCCACAGGCGCGGCAGTTCGGCCAGGCCGTGCTTGGCCAGCCAGGGCTGCACCTTGCCTTCGGTCTGAACGTTTTCCTGGAGCTGCTTCAGCGCGGCCAGGCGGGCTTCCAGCGATGCGATCGCCGCGGCCTCGCTCTGCACACGTTCCTGCGCGCTGCGGCGCCCGGCGTCCAGGCGCGGCACGCTTTCGGCGGAATCGGCCAGGATGGCCTGCGCTTCTTCCAGCACGGCTTCCTGCTCGGCCAGTTCGGCGCGCTGCTCTTCCAGGCGGATTTCATCCGGGCGGTCGAGCCCCTTCTCCTCGCCGGACAGGCGCTCGCGGCGCTGTTCCAGCTGCTGCAGCATCTGGTCGGCGCTGCGCTGCTGCGCGGCTTCGAGCTTGAGCGCCTGCTCGGCCTGCATGATGCTGGCGCGCTGCTCGTTGGACAGCGTCTGGGCATCGCGCCACTGGGCTTCCAGCGTGGGCAGCTCGTCGGTCTTGTGCGCCACCGCCTCCTGTGCCTCGACGGTGCGGCCTTCCGCCACCGCCAGTTCTTCCTCGGCCTGCGCGAGCGCGTCGGTGGCCTGCTCGGCCTTGCCCTGCCACTGCTCGCGCTGCGCGGTCAACGCGGCGATCTGCGCCTGCACGCGATTGCGCGATTCCACCACATAGCGGATCTCGGCCTCGAGCTTGCTGACCTCGGCATTGGCTTCGTACAGCGCGCCCTGCGCGGTGTGCATGTTGTCCGACGCCGCATAATGCGCGGCGCGCATGGTTTCGAGTTCGGCCTCGACGTGACGCAACTGCGCGGTCTGGGCTTCGAGATCGATCTGCGCCTGTTCGATGGCGCGCGTGTGCCGTTCCTGCTCGGCCTGCGCCTCGCGCTTGCGCAGCAGCCACAGCAGGTGCTGCTTTTCCTCGCCGTCGGACTGCAGCGTCTTGAAGCGCTGGGCCACTTCGGCCTGGCCTTCGAGCTTGTCCAGGTTGGTGCCGAGTTCGCGCAGGATGTCTTCGACGCGGGTCAGGTTCTCGCGTGTGTCGGACAGGCGGTTTTCGGTCTCGCGGCGGCGTTCCTTGTATTTGGACACGCCGGCGGCTTCTTCCAGGAAAATCCGCATGTCGTCGGGCTTGGCCTCGATGATGCGCGAGATCATGCCCTGCCCGATGATGGCGTAGGCGCGCGGCCCCAGGCCGGTACCCAGGAAGATGTCCTGGATGTCGCGGCGGCGCACGGCCTGGTTATTGATGTAGTACGAGGACGTGCCGTCGCGGGTCAGCACCCGCTTGACGGCGATCTCGGCATATTGGCTCCATTGCCCGCCGGCACGCCCCTCGGGGTTGTCGAACACCAGTTCGACGCTGGCGCGCCCGGCCTGCTTGCGGGCGGTGGAGCCATTGAAGATCACGTCCTGCATGGACTCGCCGCGCAGCTCGGAGGCACGCGACTCACCCAGCACCCAGCGCACCGCATCGATGATGTTCGACTTGCCGCAGCCGTTGGGACCGACGATGCCGACCAGCTGGCCGGGCACTTGAAAATTGGTGGGATCGACAAAGGACTTGAAGCCCGCCAGTTTGATCGAGGACAGTCGCACGGTTGGTCGTGGGGTATTTAGCGTAATGCAGCGTTCAGGAAGCCGGGCTCAACGAGAAGCCAGGCGACGCGTGCCGCTTGCGCCCCATGCCTGGCTCTTGTGCCCGATAGTTGGCGCTAATCATACCATCGTGCCTTCCGCGTCCGCGCGCTTTCCGGGCTAAGCGGAAGCCATTTCCCAATGGTGTTTGAGCCATTTCCGATGCACCTTGTACAGTCCCAGCCCCACACTCCGGGGTGACGTTTCGCATGCCAGGGAGCGCTTGTATTGCCGGAAACGACACTGCCTTGTGCACCCTGCGGGAAACTTCCGAGGGTTAATGCTAGTCTCTTCACTGTCAGCGTGATCTTTGATGCCCATTGCGCCCCTCATTCCGAGGCCAGTACGCCATCTCTCGCCGGTACAACGCGAAGCCTGCCTCGCTACTCTTCTGGGAGTGTCCAGCATGACCGCCTACACACCGGCGACATCACACGAAAGCTCGCCCGGCCAGGCTGCCGGTCCCACGGCAAAAGCGCTGCCCTGGTCTCTCAGCCAGATCGATTTCGGGGCGATCGACATCGCCCGGGTGCGGCCCGATCGGGAGTTGTTCTACCTGCTGGTGTCCGCCTCGTTCGTTGAGAGCGGCTCGGACACTTACGCCGGCAATCTGGCCGGCTATTACGCCGCCCATCCGGAGGCTTCCGGCTGGCTGTCCGAACACTGGGAGGCCGAGGAGCTGCAGCACGGCCTGGCCCTGCGGCGTTACGTGGAACATGTCTGGCCGGAGTTCGACTGGGAACGCGGTTACGCGCGGTTCTTCGAGGAATACCGCCACACCTGCTCGGTGGACAATTTTGAGACGTCAGAAGCACTTGAAATGGCCGCCCGATGCGTAGTCGAAACCGGCACCGCGGCGCTCTACCGCGCGCTGGAGCAAGCCAGCGACGAACCGGTGCTGCGCAGCCTGACGCGCCGCATCGCCAACGACGAAGTGCGCCACTACAAGCACTTCTACCGCTACTTCAACAGCTTCAACGCCGCGGAACGGCTCGGCCGCCTGCGCGTGCTGGGCGCGCTGGTGCGCCGCCTGCTGGAGATCAAGAACGAAGACGCGGAGATCGCACTGCGCAATGTGCTGCGCATCGAGCGCGGCACCGAGCATATTCCACAGAAGGACGTGCGCAAGCTCAATTCCAGGGTCAGCGCGGTAATCCGGCGCAACCTGCCGATCGAAATGACAGTCAAGATGCTGCTGCGCCCGCTGCACCTGCCCGCGGGCGTCGAACGCGCGATACGCAGGCCGCTGGTGGCGGTTGTCTCGCGGGCGATGCTTTACTAAGCCCTTACCAGGCCAGGCCGCTGGCTATTGCGGCTGCAGCGCCGGATCCCCGGCTCCACCCGCGCCGGCGGCGGCGCTGGCCCTGGCGCGGTGCACCAGCCCGGACAAGGCGCCGGCCGCCACGATGCACAGGCCACCGGCGGCCTCCTTCCAGCTCAGCGTCTCGGTCGCCAGCCACCACGACGACACCGCCGCGATCACGATCTCGAACAGCATCAGCAGGGATACCCGATTGGCCGGAAGGCGCTGCAACCCGTACTGGACCACCGAATTGCTCAGGACCAGGGTGGCGGCCAGGCCCAGCATCAGCGCCAGGCCGCCCCAGCCGATTGCCGGCGCCAAGGCGACGCCGCCCGGCTCCAGCCAGAGCGCGCAGGGCAAGCCGACCGCGGTGCAACCCAGGTAGACCATGACGGTGCGCAGGCGCGCATCCATTTCCGGGTAGAGCTGGCCGGCCCGGCGCGACAGCACATTGTTCACGGCGAATCCCATGCCGCCGATCAGGCCCGACCATTCGGCGGCATGCGTCGGCAGCGGCAGGCCGACTTCCGGCGTCCACAGCATCAGGCCCGCGCCAAACAGCGCCAGCGCCACCAGCAGCAAGCCGGCCGCGGACAGCTTCTCGCCAAGGAAGGCGCGGGCGAACAAGGCCGTCCACACCGGCGTCAGGTAGAACAGCAGCAAGACCCGCATCACGTGGCCGTTGACGCTGCCCCACACGAACCCGGCGTTGGTCACGCCGGCCGCCAGGCCGATGGCGACAAACAGCCACGACCAGCGCAGGCCGCCCAAGTGGCGCGCGAACGCGGCCAGTGCGATCAGCGCGGCCAGCGCGCTGACCAGCGCCGCCGCCGTCATGCCGCCCAGCCCCCAGCCTGCCAGCAGCCGGTACGGAAACCAGGCGATACCCCAGACCGAGGCACCCAGCAGGATGGATAAAGTGGATTTGAAGGCATGCGGCTCGGAACCGGCCGGGGCGCAGGAAGATGCAGGCGAAGCAGGCAGATTGCTCATAAAAGCGAGATAGGGCCGCCGGGTGGGCGGCCTGTTTGTATTCGGTATCGGAAAATCGTCCAGGGACACACGGGCGCCCCGTCCACCGGTAACCGGCATCGGGCCGGACGGGTGACTACAGGCGAGCGGGGCTTGCATCATGCCGCGCTGATGGATCCGGCGCGCCGCCAGGCCCTTGCGGGCGCGCGGGAAAGCCCGGCAATCCTTTATAATGACCGGCTTTGAGCTTGGCCCTACCGGCCTGAACCTGACCGTGAATCCCCGCCTCGACCTGCTCCAGCCCTATCCGTTCGAAAAACTGCGCGTGATGCTGGCTGACGTCAAACCGAACGGCGCGTTGCCCGCTATCAGCTTCGGCATTGGCGAACCCAAGCATCCCACGCCCGAATTCATCAAGACGGCGCTGTCGGAGTCACTTGCGGGACTGGCGAATTATCCCACAACGGCAGGTTCGGACGCACTACGACAGTGCATAGCCGCGTGGCTGCAGCGCCGCTACGGCCTGCCGGCGGTCAATGCCGCCACCCAGGTCCTGCCGGTGACCGGCTCGCGCGAGGCGCTGTTCGCCTTCGCCCAGACCGTGGTCGACGCCAGCCGGCCTGGCGCGCTGGTGCTCTGCCCCAATCCGTTCTACCAGATCTACGAAGGCGCGGCGCTGCTGGCCGGCGCCACCCCGGTGTTCGCCAACAGCGACCCGGCGCGCAATTTCGCCCCGGCCTTCGATCGCATCTCCGCCGACACCTGGGCCAGGGTGCAACTGGTCTATGTGTGCTCCCCTGGCAACCCGACCGGCGCCGTGCTGTCGCTGGAAGACTGGCGCGAGCTGTTCGCGCTGTCCGACCGTCACGGCTTCGTGATCGCCTCGGACGAGTGCTACTCGGAAATCTATTTCAAGGAAGGCGAGCCGCCATTGGGCGCGCTGGAAGCGGCGCACAAGCTGGGCCGCGCCGAAGGCACCCATCCCTTCGAGCGGCTGGTGATGTTCTCCAGCCTGTCCAAGCGCTCCAATGTGCCCGGCCTGCGCTCGGGCTTCGTGGCGGGCGACGCCGCCCTGCTGAAGAAATTCCTGCTATACCGTACCTATCACGGCGGCGCCATGAACCCGGCGGTGCAGGCAGCCAGCGTGGCAGCCTGGAACGACGAGGCCCATGTGCGCGACAACCGCGCCGCCTATGTGCGCAAGTTCGCCGAAGTCACGCCGATGCTGGCCGAAGTGCTGGACGTGGCCCTGCCCGATGCCGGCTTCTACCTGTGGGCGGATGTTTCGCGCACGGGACTGACGGATACCGAATTCGCCGCCCGCCTGCTGGCCGAACAGAACGTCACCGTGCTGCCGGGCAGCTTCCTGGCGCGCGAGGCCGACGGCATCAACCCGGGCGCCAACCGCGTGCGCATGGCGCTGGTGGCCACGCCCGGGGAATGCCTGGAAGGCGCGCGCCGCATCGTCGCCTTCTGCAAGTCGCTGGGCTGAGCCCCGCGTGCAAGCCACACACTGAGTTTTGTTGTAGACAACGATCAACCACTGAAAACACGCATATGACGCAAGCACTGCAAGCCCTGATCGACCAGGCATGGGAAGACCGCGCAAGCCTCTCGCCCAAGTCCGCCCCCAACGACATCCGCGAAGCTGTCGCCAACGTGATCGGCCAGCTCGACACCGGCGCCCTGCGCGTGGCCGAGAAGCAAGGCAAGGAATGGATCGTCAACCAGTGGATCAAGAAGGCCGTGCTGCTGTCGTTCCGCCTGGAAGACAACGCGCCGATGTCCGCCGGCGGATTCGCCCAGTTCTACGACAAGGTGCCGACCAAGTTCGCCAACTGGACCGCTGACGATTTCGCCAAGGGCGGCTTCCGCGTGGTGCCCCCGGCCGTGGCCCGCCGTGGCTCGTTCATCGCCAGGAACGCCGTGCTGATGCCGTCGTACGTCAACATCGGCGCCTACGTCGATGAAGGCACCATGGTCGACACCTGGGCCACCGTCGGTTCCTGCGCCCAGATCGGCAAGAACGTCCACCTGTCCGGCGGCGTCGGCATCGGCGGCGTGCTCGAGCCGCTGCAGGCCAACCCGGTCATCATCGAAGACAACTGCTTCATCGGCGCGCGTTCGGAAGTGGTGGAAGGTGTGATCATCGAGGAAAACTCGGTGATCTCGATGGGCGTGTACCTCGGCCAGTCGACCAAGATCTATGACCGCGAAACCGGCGAGATCCACTACGGCCGCGTGCCGGCTGGCTCGGTGGTGGTGGCGGGCAACCTGCCGTCCAAGGACGGCAAGTACAGCCTGTACTGCGCCGTGATCGTCAAGAAGGTGGACGCGCAGACCCGCGCCAAGACCAGCCTGAACGACCTGCTGCGCGGCGACTGATTTCGCCGGCAGTAAAAGAGGGAGCAGACGCAAGCCGGAACCGCGCGCGTGCGCGGCCGGCCTGACCCGGAATGCCGGATCAGACTAGCACTCCCCTTCCCCCGCTTCCCAACGGTGCCCGTTCCACGGGCACCGCCGCCGGCATGAGCTGGCCCGCCCTTCGCAAGCGACTCATGGCTCTGGACCCGACCACCGTCACCACCGTTCTTTCGCTGTTGCCCACGATCCTCGAACAGGCCAACAAGACCATCGAGAAGCTCAAGAAAGGCAAGCGCAAGGATGGCGGCACCGACATGCCCGGCCCGGACTCGCGCGATGCGGCCGCCCGCATCGCCGACCTGGAAAACGCCGCCATGCAGCAGGCCGAGGCTGTCAAGCTGCTGGCCGAGCAACACGCCATCACCATCGAGGCCCTGCGCCGCGAGGCCGCGCGGCTGGACCGCCGGCTGCGCCTGATGACCGCGGTGGCCATGGCCGGTTTCGCGCTGGGCCTCGCCGGCCTGGTGGTCGCCCTCAACCTCTTGCTGCGCTAGCCCCGGCTGGCCCCGAATTCGCCATGACTGTCCTGCTATACGGCATTCCCAACTGCGATACCGTCAAGAAAGCCCGCACCTGGCTCGAAGCCAACGGCGTGGACTACACCTTCCACGACTTCAAGAAGCAAGGCGTGGACGAAGCCATGCTGCGGGGCTGGCTCGCGCATGTGCCGCTGGCGAGCCTGCTCAACCGCAAGGGCACGACCTGGCGCGCGCTGTCGGACGCCGACAAGGCCCGCGCCGAGCAGGAAGCCGGCGCGATTGCGCTGATGCAGCAAAGCCCTTCGCTGATCAAGCGTCCTGTGCTGGCCCACAAGGGCAGCGTCAGCGTGGGGTTTTCGCCGGATAATTACGCAAGCCTCTTTTAAGCCCGATGGCAGCGCCAGGACATGCGCGCTGCCAGGATGCAAGATTCGAACAATGCACCCCGCCGGATTCCGGCGCCACGTGCCTCCTCGCTGCCACCATGAACCCCACACTCGCCCTCACCGAAGACCTGATCCGCCGCCGCTCCGTCACGCCCGCCGATGAAGGCTGCCAGGCCGTGCTGGAGACACGCCTGAAGGCGCTCGGCTTTGCCTGCGAAGCCATCGTCAGCGGCCCGGACGATTTCCGCGTGACCAACCTGTGGGCCGTCAAGCGCGGCACGCGCGGGCAGGACGGCAAGCTGCTGGCCTTCGCCGGCCACACCGACGTGGTGCCCACCGGCCCGCTGGAGCAATGGGGCTCGGACCCCTTCCTGCCCTCCCACCGCGACGGCAAGCTGTACGGCCGCGGCGCCGCCGACATGAAGACCTCGATCGCGGGCTTCGTAGTGGCCGTGGAAGAATTCGTCAAGGCGCATCCGGATCACGCCGGCTCCATCGCGTTCCTGATCACCAGCGACGAGGAAGGCCCCGCGCACGACGGCACCGTCAAGGTGGTCGAAGCGCTGAAGGCGCGCGGCGAGCGGCTTGATTACTGCGTGATCGGCGAGCCCACCTCGGTCGACACGCTCGGCGACATGGTCAAGAACGGCCGCCGCGGCTCGCTCTCGGGCAAGCTCACCGTGAAGGGCGTGCAAGGCCATATCGCCTACCCGCACCTGGCGAAGAACCCCATCCATCTGGCCGCGCCCGCGCTGGCCGAACTGGTCGGCGAGCGCTGGGACGAGGGCAATGAGTACTTCCCGCCGACCACCTGGCAGATGTCGAATATCCACGCTGGCACCGGCGCCACCAACGTGATTCCCGGCCACGTCACCATCGACTTCAACTTCCGCTTTTCCACCGCCAGCACGCCCGAGGGCCTGAAGGCGCGCGTGCATGCGATCCTGGACCGCCACCAGCTCGAATACGACCTGGCCTGGACCCTGGGTGGCGAGCCCTTCCTGACCGCGCGCGGCGATCTCTCCGATGCGCTGGCCGGTGCCATCGCGGCGGAAACGGGCGTCAAGACCGAACTGTCCACCACCGGCGGCACCTCGGATGGCCGCTTTATCGCCAAGATCTGCCCGCAGGTGATCGAGTTCGGGCCACCCAATGCAAGCATCCACAAGATCGACGAGCACGTGGAAGTGCGCTTTATCGAACCCCTGAAGAACATCTACCGCGGCGTGCTGGAACGTCTGATCGCCTGACCGCCTGATCACGTTATTGCCCGAACACCCGGATACAAGAAAGAACCCATGGCCACACCCTCCCCCCTGCGCACTGTGCGCGACCTGCTGCGCCTGGCGGTCTCGCGCTTCACCCAAGCCAAGCTGTCTTTTGGCCACGGCAGCGCCAACGCCTACGACGAAGCCGCCTACCTGGTCCTGCACACGCTGCACCTGCCGCTGGACACGCTCGACCCCTTCCTCGACGCGCGCCTGCTGCCCGAGGAAGTCGAGGCCGTGCTGAACGTCATCGAGCGCCGCGTCACCGAACGCGTGCCCGCGGCCTACATTACCAACGAGGCCTTCATGCATGGCCTGCGCTTCTACGTGGATGCGCGCGTGATCGTGCCGCGCAGCTTCATTGGTGAACTGCTGCAGGAAGGACTGGAACCCTGGGTGGGCGACAGCGCCGAAATTGGCCCTGTGCTGGAACTGTGCACCGGTTCCGGCTGCCTGCCCATCATCGCCGCGCATGTCTGGCCGAAGGCCCGCATCGATGCGGTCGACATCTCGCCGGACGCGCTGGCTGTGGCTCGCCGCAATGTGGCGGACTACAAGATGGAAGACCGCATCAGCCTGTATGAGGGCGACCTGTACGCACCGCTGCCCGCGGGCGCCAAATACGATGTGATTCTCACCAACCCGCCCTACGTCAACGAAACCTCCATGCAAGCGCTGCCGGCCGAATACCAGGCCGAGCCGCGCATCGCGCTGGCTGGTGGCGACGACGGCATGGACGTGGTCCGCCGCATCATCGCCGGCGCCAAGGCGCACCTGAACCCCGGCGGGGCGCTGGTGGTGGAGATTGGCAACGAGCATGCCAACGTGGAAGCGGCATTCCCCGACCTGGAGATCGTCTGGCTGCCGGTCAGCGCCGGCGAGGAGCAGGTGTTCCTGCTGACCTATGAAGCGCTGCCTGGTTGAAGGCTTGCTCAAGACACGGCCGCGGATTCCTGCGGTCTTTTTCTTCCCGGCACCAGCGGCGCTGCCGTTTTCGACGGCTCCGCGCGGTTTTGACTGATCAAGCCGGCGGAGGCGACAACCAGCCTGACATGGTGGGGCGGTGTCAGTTTTTGTCAGTTTTGCTGTGATGCATTTGGATAGGATCGCTGTCGTTATCGACACCTGATTCCTATCCGCCATGCGTCATAAAGCCCATCGCACCCGTTGCGAGACCAACCCCGAAGTCCCGCGACACCAGCAAGCCCTTTCTCCCGCATACAGCAAACTGGCGCTCCCGTCCTGCCTGATGTTGACGCTTGCCCTGCTGGCCGGCTGCGGCGGGGATGGTTCCTCCACAACCGCCAGCCCGTCTTCCACTGGTCCGACTAGTCCCGCTCCCACGCCGCAACCGACCTACTCCATCGGCGGCAGCGTCTCCGGCCTGGCCGACGGGACCCCGATCACGCTGCTCGACAATGGCAGCGATGCGCTGATGGTGAAAGCCAGCGGCCCCTTTACCTTTGCCACGCCGATCGCCTTTAACGCCAGCTATGCGGTGACGCTGGGCACCCAGCCGCTGTGGCATTTCTGCGCCGTCGGCAATGGCAGCGGCACGGCCACGGCCAATGTGACCAACGTGGCCATCGCCTGCCCGCAGGCGCTGGCGCAAGTCACCACCGTGGCGGGCACCACCACCCCAGGCTCGGCCAACGGCGCCGGCTCCGCCGCGTCGTTCGACTTCCCGTTCGGCGCGGCGGTGGACGCCAGCGGCTACCTCTATGTGGCCGATAGAAGCAACAACATGATCCGCAAGATCTCGCCCGCGGGCGTGGTCACCACCCTGGCCGGCTCCGGCGCCACAGGCAGCGCCGACGGCACCGGCTCCGCCGCGTCGTTCAACACCCCGGTCGGCATGGCAGTGGACGGCAATGGCAACGTGTACGTGGCCGAGACGGTAGGCAACGTGGTCCGCAAGATCTCGCCCGCGGGCGTGGTCACCACCCTGGCCGGTTCCGGCGCGTCAGGCTACGCCGACGGCACCGGCTCCGCCGCGTCGTTCCACACCCCGGCCGGCCTGGCGGTGGATGCCGCTGGCAACCTCTATTTGGCCGATTCAGGCAACCACATGATCCGCAGGATCTCGCCCGCTGGCGTGGTCACCACCCTGGCCGGCTCCGCCGCATCAGGCCACGCCGACGGCACCGGCTCCGCCGCGTCGTTCAAAAATCCGGCTGCCGTGGCGGTGGACGCGGGCGGCAACCTTTACGTGGCCGATATGGGCAACCATATGATCCGCAAAGTCTCGCCCGCTGGCGCCGTCACCACCCTGGCCGGCTCCACCGCCTCGGGCTTCGCCGACGGCACCGGCTCCGCCGCGTCGTTCAACGGTCCTTACGGCATCGCGGTTGACGCCATCGGCCACGTCTACGTGGCCGATACGTTCAACAGCGCAATCCGCAGGATCTCGCCCGCCGGCGTGGTCACCACCCTGGCCGGATCCCCCACCTCGGGCCAGGCCGATGGCACCGGCTCCGCCGCGTCGTTCAGGAACCCGACCGCCGTCGCGGTCGACGCTGGCGGCAGCGTCTATGTGAGCGATGCGAACAACAACATGGTCCGCAAGATCACGCCAGTCCGCGCGCCACAGTGACCGCATCGCACGCGTGACCACACGATCCGCTGAATCACTCCCGCTGACGTGGTCACCACCCTGGCTCGGCTCCGGCACCGGAGGCCGAGCCGATGGCGCCGGGCCGGCCGCATCGTTCAGGAGCCCGCCTGGCATAGCGGTGGACACCGGCGGCAACCTTTACGTGGCCGATACGGGCAACTATATGAGCGCAAGATCGCGCAGGTTCAACTGCCCCGGTAACCGGCGTTACGTCTGGCCTTTTTCGGATTCCTACAGGCTCGCCGAAAGAGTCCTTGGCAGGGATCAGCGACCGGCAGCCGCCGCGCCGTATGGCAAGGCGGTTCCGCGGCCACCCCCTCACCACCCCGCCAATCCCTTCAGCACGGCCTCCCTGACCTGCTCCACGACGCTCTCGCGCCAGTCATCGGTATCCCCGTAGAAGGCATGCCACATCGCCTGCCGGATCAGGTTCCGCTGGCCTTCGTCCGCCTCCGGATGCAGGTGCAGCCAATGATCGCCACGTAATGCCTCCAGGACCTCGGTGACAGGCAAGGTGCCGAACTCAAGTGCGATGCCGTTGTACGCCAGCGTCGGCAACGTCTCCGGCGCGGCCATCCAGGCCATGCCGTTGAGATTGGCCGATGCCGACGAGCCGTCGTAGATCGAAGTGACATTGCTGCCCCAGATGGCGCGCGCCTCGCCGATTTCCTCTTCGCGGTCCGGACCCATATAGATAGGCTCGCCGTAGCCCCAAGGCCCCAGACCAGTATGCAGGTCGATCCAGCGCAAGGCTTCGCGCCCGGCACCGAAGCGCGCCAGGATGCGGCGCAGCGTGTAGTTGCTCCACGTTGCCTTGTTGCCGCCGAAGAACAGCCCTTCGGGCGCCTGATACTGGCCGGTGCTCACCGCCGCCTGGTACCAGGACAAGCCCTTCTCGGCCACGGCCTTCATCAGCGCCGCCTGGGCGGCCTCGGAAGGCGGCCACTGCTCGGGCAACAGCATGGGCGCCACTTCGGCGTATGGCGCGTTCTCCGGCAACGGCCTGGTGAAATCCATGAAATTGCGGTTGAGGTCGACATTGTCCTCATTGACGCGCCGCATATGCGAGAAGCCGTAGGGATTGACCGCATGCACCATCAGCAGCGCCACGCCGGCATCGGCGCACGCCTGCAGCAACGCGGCGTCGCCCAGCATGGCGACCTGCGCCCCTGAACCGCAGAAACCCTCCACGCCATGCATGCCCGAAGTCACCATCAGGAAGCGCCTGGCCTCGGCGTCGCCGACCCAGGCCACATCCATGGCGAGTTCCTCGCCGGCGCTGCCGCGCTTGGTGGGATGGGGAAAATCGGTCAGCGTGGCGCCGGCGGCATGGGCGGCATCGCGGAATTTCTGCCTGGCTTCGGCATAGCTGCGGGAAAAGCTGGTGTGCAGGGACATGACAGCAGATTTCGCGCTTGGCGAGGAGTGAGGGTGCCGCTATTAAACGCCAACTTGCCTGCCAATGCCATCCGAAGCCACCCGAAGCCGGCCAGCTAGCCCTTGGCGCCCCTGGCGCCCCTGACACTCTTGACACCCTTGGCATCCTTAATGCCTTTAGCGTCGTCGTGATCCGCCTGCGGGGCCTCGCGAAGCAACAGGGAGCGAAACGCATGTGGATGCATCTGGATGCCCGCGGCAGCGATCTGTGCGGCGGACAGCACCAAGTGCCGCGCCAGCCAGTCATGGATGCTGCGCAGGAACCTGCGCTGTTCCAGCCGGTTGGATTCCCTGATCACGCGCTCCAGCTTGACGTGGGCGGTGTAGACATCGAGCAGGTTGATGCTCTTGAGCTTGGGTGGAGTGGCCGCGCTGCGCTCGATGGCGAGGATGCGCCTGACCTGGGCATCCGGCAGTTCGCCGCTTTGCAGATAGGCCTGGTAGACCTCTTCCAGCGCCGGAAACCGCACGGTCGGCTGTACGCGGGGGACACCGGCCACCTTCTCCATGCGCAGGACCAGGTAGCGGATGGCGGCCGCGCGACGCAGCGCGGCATCGCCAGCCTTGCCGCCACGTCCGCCGCCGGCAACGGCCCGCGCGCGCACCACGGCGGGGGTAGGCGCCTCGAATTCCTCGTTGTCCGCGGCAGTGGGCTCGGGCACGGGCTGGCCTGCATCCCGCTCCGTGTAGTCGGGAACCAGGTCGAGCAAGCCCGGTTCGGCCAGCACGGCACGCGCGCAGGCTTCGCCGAAGGGGTGCTCGTGGCCCTGCGCGTCACGCAGGATATAGGCCTGCCCGTTGCCGAAGCCGTGATGCCGGCCACGGCCGACATGCTGCCGGCAGCGCGTGCCGGGTTCGACGAAATCCTTGCATACGGGGGTCCAGCTCCCGTCGTTGACTGCGATCATGAATCTGCGTGTGCCTGCGGTTGCCCGCGCTTGCCGGTCCGGGCCGGCGCGCTGCGTGGTGGATGCTACGCGATGCTGCGGGATGCTGCGAACGGCCCGCCACCCGCGGCGCGCCACCCGCTATTGTCCACCATCGCGCCAGCGCCGGCCATGCAGGCTGGCCAATGCCCTACTTCAGCATGAACGACATCGCCGACAGGCAGTTCAGCATGCGCACGGCCGCCTGCACCGAGGCAGCCTCGAACACCAGCGTGACACCGTCCATGCGCTCCAGCGTTGGCCACTGGCAAAACAGGTCGGCGAACGCCGGGCTCTGGGTCTGCAGGCGGCAACGGATCGGGCCTTCGATCTTCAGGGGGCGCCCGTCCGCATTGCGCACCGCCAGTTCGGCGGCCGCCGCGATGGCCTCGCGCGAGGCGGCAGGCGACAGCGTGGTGCCGCTGCCGTTGCCGCCGGCTTCCTTGGTCTGCACATAGCGCACCCACGGCATCAGCGGGCGGGTTTCATCCACGAAGACATCGTCGCCGCTGGCCATCAGCACCGGCACGCCGAATTCGCCCGCCAGCGCGCCGTACAGGCCGGCCTCGCCCAGTTCCTGCCCGTTGAGCCAGATACGGGCGAACGCGCCGCTGTTGATGGTGTGCGCCAGGATACCGCGGCTCTGCGCGCGGCCGTGGTAGCCGATCATGAAGACGCCGTCGCAGTCCTGCACGCCGGCCATCATGCCCAGGTAGCGCGGCTTGCCCAACACCAGCCGCGCGCGCGGGTCGAGCTGGTCGGGGAGCAGGTTGCGAAAGCCACCGTGCGAATCGTTGACCAGCACATCGCTCGCACCGCCCGCGAAGGCGCCCTGGACGGCGGCATTGGCCTCTGCCGTCATCCAGGCGCGGGCGCGTTCGTACTCGCCGTTGCCGGCACGCGTCTGCTCGGGATGGAAAACCCCGGCTACGCCTTCGATGTCGGTGGAAATCAGGATCTTCATAGCTTGTGGAGATTCAGTTCGTCGGTGCCGCGCGCTGCAGCCATTGCGGCAGCCCGGGCATCAGTTCGCGCAGCGCGACACGCTGGTGTCCATCACGGCCATGCACGGTTTCCGCCTGCCACAGCGCATGCAGGATGGCCTGCTCGACGCTGTCGGCGGCGGCATGGAACAGCGCGTCGAGCCCGGTTTCATGCAGCATGGCCAGCGCCGGCATGGGCGTGCCGGCTTGCTGGGGCACGGTGTAGGCGGTGGAAAAAGCGAGCGCGATGTCGCCCGAGCCGTGGCCGAATACCGAGCCGGTACGCGCCAGGCCCGCGCCCGCGCGTAGCGAAAGGCGGCGCAACTGGCGGGCGTCGAGCGGCGCGTCGGTGGCCAGGATCATGATGATCGAGCCCTTCTCCGGCCCGGACTCCGCCGGCGCTTGCGTATGCGCCTGGAGCCGTTCGGCCAGCACGCTGCCAAGGCGCGCGCCGGCCACGGTGAAATTGGGCAAGGTGCCGAAGTTCGCCTGCACCAGCACGCCCACATGGTATTCGCCCACCTGGCGGGACGCGGAGCCGATGCCGCCTTTCAGCCCGAACGACGACATGCCACGCCCTGCCCCGACAGCGCCCTGCGCGAAATCCACGCTGGCCGCGGCGCAAGCCTGCGCATAGTGCGCCTCCTGCACAGCCATCGCCTGTATGTCGTTCAGGTAGCCGTCGTTGCACTCGAACACCAGCGGGTTGACCGTGGGCCAGGCGCGGCCGATCTCCGGGTTGGCCGCGATCGCCTGCCGGATCTGCGCCTGCGACAGCGCGCCCACGGCAAAGGTGTTGCTCAGCGCGATGGGCGTCTCCAGCACGCCGAGCTCTTCCACCTGCACCAGGCCCACGCTCTTGCCGAAGCCATTGAGCACGGTCGCGGCGGCCGGCACCTTGTCGGTAAACAAGTTGCCGCTATGCGGCAGCACCACCGTCACGCCGGTCTGGCAGGCGCCGTCGGCCAGCGTGCATTGGCCCACCGTCACCCCCGGCACGTCGGTGATGCTGTTGCGCGCGCCGGCTGGCAACGCGCCGATATGCGGCATGCATCCGGACATCTGCGTGCGTTCCTTAGCGCCGGTCGATCTTCGGATCCAGCGCGTCGCGCAGCCCGTCGCCCAGCAGGTTGAACGCCAGCACGGTCAGGAAAATGGCAAGGCTGGGGAAGATCGCCACGTGCGGCGCGGTCACCATGTCGGCGCGGGCTTCGTTGAGCATCGCGCCCCACTCCGGCGTGGGCGGCTGCGCGCCGAGCCCGAGGAAAGACAGGCTGGCCGCGGTGATGATCGAGGTGCCGATACGCATCGAGAAATACACCACGATGGACGAGATGGTGCCCGGCAGGATGTGCCGCATCAGGATGGTGAAGTCGGACGCGCCGATGCTGCGCGCGGCTTCCACATAGGTCAGGCGCTTGAGCATCAGCGTATTGCCGCGCACCAGGCGGGCAAAGGCCGGGATGCTGAACACCGCCACCGCGAAGATCACGTTGGTCATGCCGTTGCCGAGGATGGCGACGATGCCGATCGCCAGCAGGATGCCGGGGAAAGCGAACAGGACGTCGGAGATGCGCATCACGATGCGGTCCCACCAACCCTCGTAGTAACCGGCCAGCAAACCCAGCACGGTACCGACGATGGCGCCGATGATGACCGAGAAGAAGCCGGCCGCCAGCGAGATGCGGGCGCCGGCCAGGATGCGGCTGAAAATATCGCGTCCGAGCGAATCGACGCCGAACCAATGCGCGGCGGAGGGGCCGGCATTGAGCGCGTCATAGTCGAAGAAATTCTCCGGGTCATAAGGCACCAGGTGCGGCGCGAGGACGGCCACCGCCACCAGCAGCAGCACGAACACGCCGGCGCCGAGCGCCAGGTGCTGCTTGCGGAATTTGCGCCAGAACTCGGTCCAGGGCGTACGCACGGCTTCTTGCGTGGCGGCTGCGGCCGGGATGGCGGTGTCGCCGTTGGCGGGCGTGGAAAGCTGGGTCATGCCGGCCTCACTTACTTGTAACGAATGGCGGGGTTGATGACGGTGTACAACACGTCGACCACCAGGTTGATCAGGATGAACTCGAGCGAGAACAGCAGCACCTCGGCCTGGATGACCGGGTAGTCGCGCATCTCGACCGCGTCCACCAGCAGGCGTCCGAGGCCAGGCCAGTTGAACACCTTCTCCACCACGATCGAGCCGCCCAGCAGGAAGCCGAACTGCAGGCCCATCATGGTGACCACCGGAATCATGGCGTTGCGCAGGCAGTGCTTGGCCACCACCAGGAACTCGCCCACGCCCTTGGCGCGCGCGGTGCGCACGAAATCCTCGTTCAGCACTTCGACGAAGGAGGCGCGGGTGAAGCGGGCCATCACGGCGGCCACCGCGGCGCCCAGCGTGATGGACGGCAAGATGTAGTGCTTCCAGGTATCGGCGCCGATCGACGGCAGCCAGCCCAGTTGCACCGAGAACACTTCCATCAGCAGCATGCCGAGCGCGAAGGCGGGAAAGGAAATGCCCGACACCGCCAGCGTCATGCCGAAACGGTCGGGCCAGCGATTGCGCCAGACCGCCGAACTGATCCCGATCACCATGCCGAAGATTACTGCCCACACCATCGAGGCCAGCGTCAGGTACAGCGTCGGCTTGAAGCGGTCGCCGATTTCCTCGCTGACCGGGCGCTTGGTGCGCAGCGAATTGCCGAACTCCCAGCGCAGCGCGTTCGAGAAGAAGTTCACGAACTGCTCGGGCAGCGGCTTGTCCAGGCCGAGATCGCGGCGTACCAGTTCCACCGTGGTCTGGTCAGCCTCGGGGCCGGCCGCGAGCCGGGCGGGATCGCCCGGCAACAGGTGGACGAACAGGAACACCAGCACTGCCACGATCAGCAATGTGGGGATCACGCCCAGGAATCGTTTAAGAAAGTAGTTCAGCATGAAGCACCGGATGATTAGAGACCGCGGGCCGCCCGCCCTGCCCCCGCATCTGTGGGCAGGCGGCCGTGCACGGCTTACTGCGCTGTACCGCCAAGCGATGGCTGAGAGCGTGGCGCCTGCTTGTGGGACGCGCCACGCGTCGTGCCGATACGCTTACTCTTACTGCTTGATATCGATCTCGTCGAAGCTGAACGAACCGTCGGGCATCACGTAGGCGCCGGTCAGGCGCTTGGCGCGCGCGAACAGCACCTTCTCGGTCACCAGGAAGGCCCAGGGCGCATCCTTCCAGATGTGTTCCTGCGCATCCTTGTACAGGCGGGCCTTCTCGCCGCGGTCGGTGGTGCGCAGCGCGCCGGCGATGTCGGCGTCGACCTGGTCGTTCTTGTAGTAGGCGGTGTTCAGCAGCTTGGGCGGCATCGACTCGGAAGCCAGCAGCGGGCGCAGCGCCCAGTCCGACTCGCCGGTCGACGACGACCAACCCACGTAGTACATGCGCACGCCGGCGTCTTCCGGCTTCTGCACGCTCTCCACCTTCTCCACGCGCTGGCCGGCTTCGAGCGCCTGCACCTGCGCCTTGATGCCGACCTGCTGCAACTGCTGCTGCACGAACTGGATCACCTTCTGCGCGGTGGTGTGGTTGTAGGCGGACCACAGCGTGGTCTCGAAGCCGTTCGGGTAGCCGGCTTCCTTCAGCAGCGCGCGCGCCTTGGCCGGGTCATACGGCCACGGGCCCAGCTTCTCGGCATAGTCCACGCCCGCGGGCACCACGCCATCGGACGGCGTGGCGTAGCCGGCAAACGCGACCTTGGCCAGCGCTTCCTTGTTGATGGCGTAATTGATGGCCTGGCGCACCTTCGGGTCGTTGAACGGCTTGACCATGGTGTTCATGGTCAGGTAGCGCTGGATGATCGACGGCGAGGCGATCAGGTCTACCTTGGCGCTGCCCTTGAGCACGGCCGCCTGCTCGAACGGAATGCTGAAGGCGAAGTCCGCTTCGCCGGTCTGCATGATGGCGGCGCGGGTGTTGTTGTCCACCACCGGCTTCCAGGTGATGGTGTCGATCTTGGGATAGCCGGTCTTCCAGAAGCCGGCGAACTTCTTGCCCTTCAGGTGATCGGGCTGCTTCCACTCGACGAACTCGAACGGGCCGGTGCCGACCGGGTGGAAGGCGATGTCCTTGCCGTACTTCTGCAGCGCGGCGGGCGAGATCATCACGGCGGACGGGTGGGCCAGCACGTTGATGAACGGCGAGAACGGCTCCTTCAGCGTGACCTTGACGGTGTTGGCGTCGACCACGTCGGTCTTGGCCACGCGGTTGAACAGCGTGTAGCGCTTGAGCTTGTTGGCCGGGTTGGTGACGCGGTCGAAGTTGGCCTTGACTGCGGCGGCATCGAAGGTGGTGCCGTCGTGGAACTTGACGTTCTTCTTCAGCTTGATGGTGTACGTCAGGCCGTCCTTGCTGGCTTCATAGCTCTCGGCCAGCACGTTGATCAGCTTCATGTCCTTGTCGAAGCCGAACAGGCCCTGGTAGAAGGACTTGGCGGCGGCTTGCGACAGCGTGTCGTTGGCGTCGTACGGGTCGAGCGTGGTGAAGGTGGAATACACCGCCATCACGGCATCCTTGGCGGCAAAGGCGGGACCTGCGCCTAGCGCGGCCAGGGCCAGGCCACCGGCGATCAGCTTCGAAGGGACCAAACGGGACATCATCGATTCTCCTTGGGAAATTCTTCGGTTCATGCTTAGGTTCAATAAGCGCCGCCAATGGCGTGCCGGGCTACAAAATGATGGGAAGCGGCATTGCCGCCAACCGCCACCAGGGGCTGAACCAGCGGCTCGTCGCCGAGCGCGCGGATCGGGCTGGGCATCTCGTCCGAGAGCGGCTCGCGCTTGAGGTGGCGGCGCGCCGGATCGGCGATCGGCACGGCCGACATCAGCTTCCTGGTGTACGGGTGCTGCGGGTTCTCGAAGATCGCGCGGCGCGGGCCGATCTCGACGATCTGGCCCAGGTACATCACCGCCACGCGGTGGCTCACACGCTCCACCACCGCCATGTCGTGCGAGATAAACAGGAAGGCGATGCCCAGTTCGCGCTGCAGGTCGAGCATCAGGTTGACGATCTGCGCCTGGATGGAGACATCGAGCGCGGAGACCGATTCGTCGGCCACCACCACCTTCGGGTTGAGCGCCAGGGCGCGGGCAATGCAGATGCGCTGGCGCTGGCCGCCCGAGAACTCATGCGGATAGCGCGAGGCATGCGCCGCAGGCAGGCCGACCTTCTCCAGCAGCCACGCCACCCGTTGCTCGGCCTCCTTGCCGCTGGCGACCTTGTGCACCAGCAGCGGCTCCATGATGGAGTAGCCCACCGGCACGCGCGGATCGAGCGAGGCGAACGGGTCCTGGAAGATGAACTGGATATTGCGGCGCAGGGTCTGCAGGGCGCCGCCGCGCATCTGGCTGATGTCCTGCCCGTTGAACTCGATGGTGCCGCTCTGGCTGTCGACCAGGCGCAGCAGCGAGCGCCCGGTGGTGGACTTGCCGCAACCGGACTCACCCACCAGCGCCAGCGTCTCGCCGGGGTAGAGGTCGAAGCTCACCCGCTCCACCGCATGCACGCGGCGCGCCACGCGGCCCAGCAGGCCGCCCGGCACGTCGAAGCGGGTCACCAGGTCGCGCACGCGCAGGATGGGCGAGGCGTGCGCCGGCACCGTGTCCTGCGGCACCGGCGCCACCGGCTCGCCCTCTTCCAGTTGCACCAGCGGGAACTTGGCCGGCCAGTCGGTGCCACGCATGGCGCCCAGCTTGGGCACGGCGGACAGCAGGGCGCGGGTGTACGGATGCGCCGGCTTGCCGAACACCTGTTCGGACGTGCCCTCCTCCACCTTCTCACCGCGGAACATCACCAGCACGCGGTCGGCCACTTCCGCCACCACGCCCATGTCGTGGGTGATGAAGACCACGGCCATGTCCATCTCGGCCTGCAGGTTGCGGATCAATTGCAGGATCTCGGCCTGGATGGTTACGTCGAGCGCCGTGGTGGGCTCGTCGGCAATCAGCAGCGCCGGCTTGCACGACAGCGCCATGGCGATCATCACGCGCTGGCGCATGCCGCCGGAGAGCTGGTGCGGGAAGCGGTCCAGCACGCGGCGCGCTTCGGGAATGCGCACGATCTCCAGCATGCGCAGCGCTTCGGCGCGCGCCTCGGCGCGGCTCTTGCCCTGGTGCAGGCGGATCGATTCGGCAATCTGCTCGCCGACCGGGAACACCGGGTTGAGCGAGGTCATCGGCTCCTGGAAGATCATCGCCACGTCGCTGCCGCGCACGCCGCGCATGGTGGCGCCGTCGGCCGTGGCGAGATCGAGCACCGCGCCATTGCGGCGGCGCAGCGCCATGCTGCCGCTGGCGATCTTGCCGCCGCCGTGTTCCACCAGGCGCATCAGCGCGAGGGAGGTCACCGACTTGCCCGAGCCCGATTCGCCCACCACGGCCAGCGTTTCGCCGCGATCGACGTGGAAGGACAGGTTGCGCACCGCGTCCACCGTGCGCTCCGAGGTGGAGAAACGCACGCTGAGATCGTTGACGGAAACCACCCGTTGCGGTGGCAGGACGATGGTCGACTTGGAAGAGGATGCAGCCACTGGGCCCCCTTAGTGCCTAGGTTGATGCTTTGCTTGATGCTTTGCCTGGTGCGGTGCGGATGCCGTGCCCTGGCACGCTCACCCGTAGATCCACACGTTGGCCGCTTCGCCCACCCGGGCGAAACCGCGGTACATGCCTTCGGTATTGAAGGGCAGCGTGACGTTGCCTTCGCGGTCCACCGCGATCAGGCCGCCGCGGCCATGGATGGCGGGCAGCTTGTCCATCACCACCCGGCGCGCGGCTTCCTCCAGCGGCAGGCCGGCGTAGCGCATCTGCGCCGCCACGTCGTAGGCGGCCACCGTGCGGATGAACATTTCGCCGGTACCGGTGGTGGAAACCGCGGCCACGTCGTCAGCAAAGCAGCCGGCGCCGACGATGGGCGTATCGCCCACCCGGCCCACCTGCTTGTTGGTAACGCCCCCGGTTGAGGTCGCCGCGGCAAGGCGCCCTTGCGCGTCGAACGCAACGGCGCCTACCGTGCCGAACTTGTTGTCCGGGTCGATCGGCTCGGCGGCCAGCGTGGCGGCATCGTGGTCCAGCAGGGTCATGCCGCTGGCTGCGCGGGCGCGTTCCCACTGATCGGTGCGCGCCTGCGTGAAGTAGTAGCCGGGCGTGACAAGCTCCAGGCCCTGCGCTTGCGCAAATGACTCTGCGCCCTCGCCGGCGAACAGCACGTGCTCGCTCTTTTCCATGACCGCGCGCGCGGCCAGCACCGGATTGCGCAGCCGCTTGACACAGGCCACGGCGCCGGCGCCCAGCGTGGCGCCGTCCATGATGGCGGCGTCCAGCTCATAGGTACCGGCGTGGGTCAGCACGGCGCCCTTGCCCGCATTGAACAGCGGGCAATCCTCAAGCAGGCGCACGGCCTCGGTCACGGCGTCGAGCGCGCTGCCGCCATCGGCCAGCACACGCTGGCCGGCTTCAAGCACGGCGCTGAGCGCGGCGGTGTATTCGGCCTCCTTGGCGGGGTTCATGGCGGCACGGGTGATGGTGCCGGCGCCGCCGTGGATGGCGATGACTGGGGTGTTCATTGGATTCACGATGCGTTCGGGGTAGTGTTCTTGCGGCGTGCCGGGGCACGCCTGGCGCGGCCTTCGGCAGCCTCGTCCTGGCGCGGCTCGCGCGCGTCGCGCCCTTGTCCGGGCGGGGCGCCGTGCAGCCACGGCAGCAGGAACTCGGTCATCTCGGCGGCCGCCTTCACGGCGTGCGCGGCGCGGTAGGCCACGGCGCCGCACAGCGCTTCGATGTAGGCAAGCACCGCGGCGTCCGAGTTGGCGGAAAGCTGGCGGCCGGTATGCGCATACAGCGCGATATCGGCGAGCGACGCCAGCGGCGAGGTGGGCGCGTCGGTCAGCGCCAGGATGCGCGCGCCACGCGAGCGGGCGCGCCGGGCAATGGTCACGGTGTCGTACACGTAGCGCGGGAAACCGATCACGATCAGCAGGTCGCTGCGCTGCAGCTTGAACAACTGGCGCGCGGCGGTGGACGCGCCACCGGCACCGGATACCGAAATCACCGTGCGGCAGGACATGTCCAGCCCATGTTGCAACAACCCGGCGAGAAAGCCGCTGGCGCCGAAGCCCACCACGAAGATGCGCTCGGCAGCCAGGATGGCCTCCACCGCGCGTTCGCAGGTCTCGGCGTCAAGCGCGCGGCGCGAGGCTTCCAGGTTGCGCACGTCCTCTTCCAGCGAGGCGGCGAACACTTCGGCCACCGTGGCCGGACGCGCCAGTTCGGTGCGTAGTTTCTCAACGGGTGCAAGAGTGGCTTCGAAACCGCGCACCAGTTCGGCGCGAAATTGCGGAAAGCCCTCGAATCCCAGCGCACGCGCGAAGCGATTGGCGGTGGCCACGGACACCTCCACGGCATCGGCGAATTCGTCGATACGCATGGTGGCGGCACGGAACGGGTTGCCCAGCACGTACTCCGCCATGCGCTGGTGCGCCGGCGTCAGCGTGGGCAGGGCGCGGGCAATACGCTCCGTGATTGAAGCGTTGCCATTGCCACCGTTACCGCCATTGCCACCGTCAGGGGCAGTCATGCCGGGAGAGCCTTGGGTACCGTTGGACATGGCGCGCGCCTTTGGTTGGTTGGAGATGCGCGCGCCGGAAACCAGGCCTTCATCCGGTGCGCATCGATGTAAATAAATTTACACGCAAAGCGCGTGCCATGAAAATAGAGTTTTACCAGCCCAAGGGTTTTCACCTATGACCGCTATCGGCCGGCCTGGCACCGTGCGGCGCGCAATCCACATTGATGAAGGGCTGGCGCAGCGCGTTGCGCGTTCCGGAGGTATCGGCATACGAAGCGGCTACAATGCCGGGTTGCCCCGTGCCATGCCGGGGCCGGATTGACCGAACGCCCAGACCCGCCCTTCTCCAGCCTCTCCCTCCCGTGATCCGAATCGACCAGCTAGTCCTCCAGCGCGGCACCAAGGTGCTGTTCGACCACACCAGCGTGACGCTGAACCCCGGCGAGCGCGTCGGCCTTGTCGGCGCCAACGGCAGCGGCAAGTCGACCTTGTTCGCCATGCTGCGCGGCGAGTTGCAGGCGGACGGCGGCGACGTGGCGATCCCGCCGCAGTGGCGCACCGCCCATGTGGCGCAGGAAACCCCGGCCGTGATGCGCAGCGCGGTGGAATACGTCATCGACGGCGACACCCAGCTGCGCGATATCGAAGCGCGCATCGCCGCGGCCCAGGCCAGCGGCGACGGCACCGCGGAGGGCGACGCCCACGCGGCGTTTGCCGACGCCGATGGCTACACCGCGCCGGCGCGCGCCGAAGCGCTGCTGCTGGGCCTGGGCTTCACGCTGCCGCAGGTGTCGCAGCCGGTGGCCTCCTTCTCGGGCGGCTGGCGCATGCGGCTGAACCTGGCGCAGGCGCTGATGTGCCCGTCCGACCTGCTGCTGCTAGACGAACCCACCAATCACCTGGATCTGGATGCCATCGTCTGGCTGGAAGACTGGCTGGCGCGCTATCCCGGCACGCTGGTGATGATTTCCCACGATCGCGAGTTCCTCGATGCGATCTGCAACGTCACGGTGCATATCGAGAACCAGCAGCTGCGCCGCTACGGCGGCAACTACAGCCAGTTCGAGACGCTGCGCCTGCAGCAGATGGCCTTGCAACAGTCCGCCTACTCGCGCCAGCAAAAGGAAATCGCCCACCTCGAGTCCTTCATCACCCGCTTCAAGGCCAAGGCCAGCAAGGCGCGCCAGGCACAGAGCCGGGTCAAGGCGCTGGAGAAGATGGAGCGGCTGGCGCCGGTGCATATCGCCGCGGGCTTTGCCTTCGAGTTCCGCGAGCCGGATTCGGCGCCCAACCCGATGATGGTGCTGGAAGGCGTGGACTGCGGCTACCCCGCCCCCGCGCCGGACGCGCCGCCCGTGACCATCCTGCATAACCTCACGCTATCGATCCAGACCGGCCAGCGCATCGGCCTGCTGGGCGCCAACGGCCAGGGCAAGTCGACGCTGGTGAAGACGCTGGCCGGCTCGCAGGAAGCGCTGGCCGGCACGCTGCGCCTGGGCAAGGGGCTGCAGATCGGCTATTTCGCCCAGCACCAGCTGGAAACGCTGCGCGACCAGGACTCGCCGCTGCAGCACCTGGCGCGGCTCGCGCCGGACACGCGCGAGCAGGAGCTGCGCGACTTCCTCGGCAGCTTCAATTTCCGCGGCGACATGGCCACCGCATCGATCGAGCCGTTCTCCGGAGGCGAGAAGGCACGCCTGGCGCTGTCGCTGATCGTCTGGCAGAAGCCCAACCTGCTGCTGCTCGACGAACCGACCAACCACCTGGACCTCGACACCCGCGAAGCACTCACCATGGCGCTGGCGCAGTTCGAGGGCACGCTGATCGTGGTCTCGCACGACCGGCACCTGCTGCGCGCCACCACCGACCAGTTCATCCTGGTAGCGGACGGCACCATCAAACCCTTCGACGGCGACCTGGACGACTATCGCGACTGGCTGCTGCAGCAAGCCGCCGCCAAGCGCAACGCGGCCAGCGCCTCGCACGCGCCGGCGGACGGCGATGCCTCGGCCACATCGAACGCCAACCGCCGCGACCAGCGCCGCGCCGAAGCGGACGAGCGCCAGCGCCTGACGCAGTTGCGCAAGCCGCTGACCAAGGAACTGGAAAAGGTGGAGAAGCGCATGGCCGTGCTGCAACAGGCCAAGACCGAGATCGACGCCTTCATGGCCGACGAGACCAGTTATGCGGAAGCCAACAAGGCCAGGCTGATGGAGATGCTCAAGCGCCAGGGCGAAGTCGGCGGCGAGCTGGACACGCTGGAGGAGCGCTGGCTCGAACTGCAGGAGCAGATCGAACAGATCGTGTAAGCCTGCGAGGGATGCCGGGGGCGCCAGCCCCCGGGAAGCGCGCGCCGGCAGCAGCCGGCCGCGCCAGGCAGATCAGCGGAAGTTTTTCTCGCGCCGGATCATGCCCACCGCCAGCGTGGCGGTCAGGATAAACAGCCAGATCAGCGACCACGCCGGGATCGACAGGCCGAAGATCGGGGGCAGCGGCGTGGTGCACATGCCATCCGAGAAGAACACCTGCGGCAGGACCTTGGCCGTGGGCAACCGGTTGACCCAGTTCTCCAGCGGATCGATGCCGCAGCTGGCCTTGGGATTCAGCAACAGCGACACGTGATAGCCCGCCACCGCGATGCCAGCCACACCGGACAGCATGCCCAACCCTTGCCACAGGCTGCGCGTGTTCTGCGCGATGGCGGCCAGCAGCGAGAACAGGCCGATTGCCACGAAGGCAAAACGCTGCATCACGCACAGCGGGCACGGCTGGTACCCCTCGACATGCTGCAGGTAGAGGGCATAGCCGACCAGCCCGAAGGAAATCGCGGCGATCAGCAGAAAGAAACTACGGGAATTGGCTTGCATGGCTCACTAGCAAAAAAATGGCCGGGCGGCACCCGTCGAAGCGCTAGACAGGCACCGCGAGGCCCTCCATCGGTGCGCCGGACGGCGTTGCCGTCCGCGCAATACGAGGCACATTATTACCGATTTTGCGAAAGACGCCCCCACAATCCCGCGCGACGGGCCCGACGCCGCTTGCGGCGGATTGACGCAGGCCACGCGGCGCGCAGGGCCACGCTCAGGCGCCCGCAAAACAGGCTGGCGCATGGCTCGCGCAAGGCGGGTGGAAACCGCCACAGTAAGCGGCCAGCCTCCCGCGAGCGCGCCGCCGTCAGGGTGCGCGGACGTTGCCGGACAGCGATTGCCAGCGCTGCGCTGACATGCGGTACAGCCAGTGCAACAGCAGCGGGCTGTCTTGCGCGAGCGCAGGGTGCTCGAAGGTGCCGTCCGCCACCATGCCCAGCCGCTCCATCACGGCGCGGGAACGCACATTGGGCAGCGCGGTGAACGAGACGATCTCCGCCAGCGCCAGCCGCCCGAAGCCAAATTGCAGCGCTGCCCGCGCCGCCTCCGCGGCATAGCCCTGCCCCCAGTGCGCCCGCGCCAGGCGCCAGCCGATTTCCACGCAGGGGGAGAACGGCAGCGTCGCGGCAGGCTCATGCAGGCCGACGAAGCCGATAAAGGCACCATCCTCCTTGCGCTCGACCGCCCAGAAGCCCCAGCCGCGCGCCGCGATCAGCGACTGGCAACGCAACGCCGTGGCGTCGCTGGCGGCGCGGTCCAGCGGCGCCGGAAAGCACGCCATCACCACCGGATCGGCATTGAGCGCGGCAAAGGGCGCGAAATCCGCCTCGCGCCACTGGCGCAAGCGCAGGCGGGCAGTGTCCAGGACGACCGGCTCATTACCGGCCGCGCCTGACAGGGAAGTCTGTCGATCGGGCATGTTGACGATATCTCCCGGCTTAGCGCGCGGCCGCGCCCTGCCCGGCCTGGCTGCGCTCGTAGGCTTTCAGCGCCTGCGCGTCCTGATGGCTGACGAGCTCGCAAATCAACAGTGTCTTGCCCGGCAGCGCGGCGCTTTCGCGCGCCACGATGGAAACGGTGCCGAGACTGGGCAGGGGCTGCTGAGCGGCCGGCAGAGCGCGGGCAAAACCCTTGGTGGCGGTGCCCAGCAAGGTCGAAGTCTCTTGCTTGAGCTGGTAGCGCGCGGCCAGCGCTTCGGCCTGCTGGCCCTGCACCAGCACACCCACCGACGTACCGGCGAATATCACTTCATCGCTAGCGAAGCCGTCCTGCGCGATGGGCAGCGGCAGCTTGTAGATGGCCGCGCCCAGCCTGGACAGATCCGGCTTGGCGAGCTTCTCGGCGGCCTCGTAGAGCGCGGTGGCGGCCTTGGTCGTGTAGGGCGGCTTGCACAGCGCCGCGTCGAAGAACGGCCTGGCGCCATCGGCTGCGGCTGCAGCCGCGTGCAGCAATGCTGCGCCGCAGCCGATCGCGGCGATCATGCCGTGGCGGCGATGGATGTTGAAAATGCGCATGGATGAACTCCGATTGAAAAAGTGCTTCGGAATATACCCAAAATTGCCACTGGAGGGGGTCGGGAAAGGGCTGGCGCCCTCACTCCAGGTGCCGGACCCGGTCGATTGCCTGTTCCAGCCGCTCCACCGCCATCACCTCCAGCCCGTCGATCTTCTGCTTGGGCGCATTGGCCTTGGGAATCACCGCCATCGAGAAGCCAAGCTTGGCCGCTTCGCGCAAGCGTTCCTGCCCGCGCGGGCTGGGACGGATCTCGCCGGCCAGGCCGACTTCGCCGAAGACCACCAGCCCGCGCGGCAGCGGCTTGTTGCGCATGGAGGAATGGATAGCCAGCAGCACCGCCAGGTCGGCCGCCGGCTCGGAGATCTTGACCCCGCCCACGGCGTTGAGAAACACGTCCTGGTCGAAGCAGGCAATGCCGGCATGGCGGTGCAACACCGCCAGCAGCATGGCCAGCCGGTTCTGCTCCAGCCCCACGGCCAGGCGCCGGGGATTCGGCACGTGCGCGGTATCCACCAGCGCCTGTACCTCCACCAGCAGCGGCCGCGTGCCCTCCTGCGTCACCAGCACGCAGGAGCCGGGCACCACCTGCTCGTGCTGCGACAGGAACAGCGCGGAGGGATTGCTGACGCCGCGCAGGCCACGCTCGGTCATGGCGAACACGCCCAGCTCGTTGACCGCGCCGAAGCGGTTCTTGAAGGCGCGGATCAGGCGGTGCGAGGAATGCGTGTCGCCCTCGAAATACAAAACGGTATCGACGATATGCTCCAGCACGCGCGGGCCGGCCAGGCTGCCGTCCTTGGTCACGTGCCCGACCAGGATGATGGTGGTACCCGTGCTCTTGGCGATGCGGGTGAGCTGGGCCGCGCACTCGCGCACCTGGGCCACCGAGCCGGGCGCCGAGGTCAGCGCCTCCGAGAACAAGGTCTGGATCGAATCGATCACCGCCACCTCGGGCTTCTCCGCCTCCAGCGTGGCCTGGATCTTTTCCAGCTGGATCTCAGCCAGCAGCGCCAGGTGCGGACTGTCAACGCCGAGGCGCTGCGCGCGCAACGCAATCTGCGCGCCGGACTCCTCGCCGCTGACGTACAGCACGCGCCGCTCAGCGGCCAGGTTGGCCAGCGCCTGCAACAGCAGGGTGGACTTGCCGATGCCGGGATCGCCGCCGATCAGCACCACGCCGCCGGAAACCAGGCCGCCGCCCAGCACGCGGTCGAACTCATCGATGCCGCTGGAGAAACGCGGCACGTCGGCGGCGTCGATTTCCGACAGGCGCTGCACCATCGCGGAAGCCGCCAGCGGCTGGAAGCGCTTGGCCGAGCCGGTTTCCGCCACGGTCTCCACCAGGGTGTTCCATTGCTGGCACTGCGGGCACTGGCCTTGCCAGCGTGGCGAGGTGCCGCCGCATTCGGTGCAGGTGTAGACGTTCTTGGGCTTGGCCAACTGGAGTCCTCGGGAATGGGGGGATGTGGCGGGTACACGCACGTGGGTGAGCCGCGCCTTCAATGCGGAGCACATGCGCGGCCCGGAGCCGCCCCGGCCTGCCCGCGAACGGACCGGCCGGGCTGGATGTGGCAGCGCTCCGCGCGGCCGCTCAGGCCAGTGCAGGCTGCTCGGGCGCGGTCAGCGTCGCCACAGTCACCGGCACGCGGAGCGACAGCGCGCACATCAGCTCGTAGCCCACGGTACCGCTGGCGGCGGCGACGTCGTCGATCGGCAAGCCCTGGCCCCACAGGGTCACGGGACTGCCCACCTTGGCCTTGGGGCAAGGGGTCAGGTCGACGCAGATCATATCCATGGAGACCCGGCCCACCAGACGGGTGCGCACGCCGTCGACCAGCACCGGCGCCGGGTTGTCGCCCCAGCCCGCCGCATGCCGAGGATAGCCGTCGGCATAGCCGCAGGCCACCACGCCGATGCGCATCGGCCGCTCGGCCTTGAACAGCGAACCGTAGCCAACGGTATCGCCCGGCTGGAGGTCCTGTATCGAGATCAGCTCGCTGTGCAGCGACATGGCCGGCTGCAGGCCGAAGCTGGACACATCGGCCGCCTGGCCCGAGGGCGATGCGCCGTACAGCACCACCCCTGGCCGGACCCAGGCGCGGTGGGCCTGCGGATGCCACAGCGTGGCGGCGGAGTTGGACAAGCTGGCCTCGCCCGGCAGGTTCGCGGTGGTGGCGTCGAACACTTCCATCTGGTGCGCGATGCCGCGCGCGCTGTCGGCGTCCGAGAAATGGGTCATATGCACGATACTGCCCACGCATGAGAGGGTTCGCGCACGCTCCCAGGCGGTCCGGTATTGCTCCGGGCGGAAGCCCAGGCGGTTCATGCCGGTATTGAGCTTGAGCTGGATCGCCAGCGGACCCTTGGGCCGCGCCACTTCCAGCATGCGGAGTTGTTCGTCGCAGTGCACCACGGTGGTGAGGCGGTACTGCTCCAGCAGGGCCACATCCTGCGGCTGGAAGAAGCCCTCCAGCAGCAGGATCGGGCCCTGCCAGCCCAGCTCGCGCAACAGCACGGCTTCGTTCAGGTCGAGCAGGCCGAAACCGTCGGCGGCGCGCAGGCCGGCGAAAGCACGGCGGATGCCGTGGCCATAGGCGTTGGCCTTGATCACGGCCCAGACCCGCGACTGGGGTGCGCAACGGCGCACAACGTCCAGGTTGTTGGCCAGGGCCGGTTGGTGAATGACGGCGTGAATGGGTCTTGGCATGAGATCGCTTCTAGAGGCTTGCGGCGCGGTGGCGCGGCAGGGATCCTGGCTGTCTGGCCTGAATGCCCCCGCCCGATGGTTGCACCATATCCGGGAAGACCCGGTACGCGCGGCACGTTGCACAGACGTTATTTGAACACATTAGAGCAAACATTTAGGGAATCGCGGCGCGCTTGCGTTGTCCAACCGGCGGCCCGTGGATGCTCGGAATCGCCTTATTTTCGTGTTATAAAGCCGGACGTTCCGGCCATGTTTTAAAAGTGATGCAATATGTCAAACACGGTCAGGCAAACTGCGCGGCACTCCCGGGGTTGGCACGAGCATCACTTTGACAACGACGCGGGCCCAGGTTCCCTACAGGCAACAACGGCGCCGAGCGGCGCGCTGGTGCCAGTCACGTACGGTAATAGCGATGGAGATAGAGTCCAAAGTATGAAGAAGGGTTTTTATACCATCATGGCGGCGCAGTTCTTCTCATCGCTGGCCGACAATGCGCTGCTCATCGCCGCCATCGCCCTTCTCACCGAACTGCATTCCCCGCAGTGGATGACCCCGCTGCTCAAGTTGTTCTTCGTGCTCTCCTACGTCGTGCTGGCCGCCTTCGTGGGCGCCTTCGCGGACTCCATGCCCAAGGGCAAGGTGATGTTCATCACGAACACCATCAAGATCGGCGGTTGCGCCATCATGATGTTCGGGCTGCACCCGCTGCTGGCCTATGGCATCGTCGGATTCGGCGCGGCGGCCTACTCGCCCGCCAAGTACGGCATCCTCACCGAACTGCTCCCCCCCGAAAAGCTGGTGGCCGCCAATGGCTGGATCGAAGGCCTGACCGTGGGCTCGATCATCCTCGGCACCGTGGTGGGTGGCGCGCTGATCTCGGTGCACATCTCGCAACTTCTGCTGGGCATCGACGTACCCGGCGTCAATACCGGCATCAATACGCCGGCCGAGGCTGCGATGGTGGTGATCATGCTGTTCTACGTGATCGCAGCCATCTTCAACCTGTTCATTCCCGAGACCGGCGCGCGTTACCCGCAGCAGGAAAAGAACCCGATCAAGCTGATTGCCGAATTCGCCGACTGCTTTACCGCGCTGTGGCGCGACAAGCTGGGCCAGATCTCGCTGGCCGTGACCACGCTGTTCTGGGGCGCCGGCGCCACGCTGCAGTTCATCGTGTTGAAATGGGCAGAGAAGTCGCTCAGCCTGAACCTCTCGCAAGGCGCGCTGCTGCAGGCCGTGGTGGCAGTGGGCGTCGCGGTCGGCGCGATCATGGCGGCCATGCGCATTCCCCTGCGCAAGTCGCTGTCGGTGCTGCCCTTCGGCGTGGCGATGGGCGTGGTGGTGATGCTGATGGCCTTCTACACCAAGAACAGCATGCCCGACATTACGTTCCAGTTCTTCGGCATGCACATGCCGTTGTACATGGCCATCGCCTACGTGTTCCTGATGCTGGTGGGCGGCATGTCCGGCTACTTCGTGGTGCCGATGAACGCGCTGCTGCAGCACCGCGGGCACGTGCTGCTATCGGCCGGGCACTCGATTGCCGTGCAGAACTTCAACGAGAACGTTTCCGTGCTGCTGATGCTGTGCCTGTACGCATTGCTGATCAAGCTCAATGTGCCCATCGGCATCGTCATCGTCGCGTTCGGCATTTTTGTCTGCGTGACCATGCTGCTGGTGATGCGCCAGCACCGCTACAACGTGCGGACCTTCAATTCGCTGGCCATGATCGGCGAAGACAAGCACCACTAGCCAGGCAGAGGGCCAGGCACGGCCCTCACCCCACCGGCCTGGCGATGCGCTGGCGCGCACGCTCCTCCCACCCCGGCGGCACCACGAAGCCGCGCGTACGTTCCCGCCACACGCCGGGCTGCCCCGCCGGCTCCACTTCGCATAGCATCACCGGGGCCTCGCGCCGCCAGTTCTTCTCGTGGTGCGTTTCGGCAAAGCGCTGCGCCAGGGCCTCATGCACCGCCTCCGGCGTCTCCGTATGCGCTTGCGCCACCCTGGCCGGCGCCATCCATGCCGAGCGCGGCAGCCGGTACCAGCGCGATCCTTCCCGCTTGCGCGCCCAGTCCGACCAGTCCTGCAAGGTAGACCACCAGCCATGCAAGTGGTCGGGCGCGATGCCCAGATCGCTGATGGCAGCCGGCACCACGCCGTCCCGGTAGAACAGCCACCCGAGCAGGTAGACCTCGCTGCGATCGACCGGCCGGCCCAGCAGCGCGCGGGCCTCCGGCGTGTGCGACAGCGGCAGCTGGCGGCGCACGATATGTTCGAGCTTGTCGCCCAGCCGGTCCACCAGGTTGGGACCGACAAAACAATGCCGGTCCAGCACGGCTTTGCCGGTCCCGCCATCGCGCGACCCGGCATCCGCCACGGGCTCGACCAGCAGGTAGAACTTGGCCGCCATCTCCCAGTGCACGGTGGCGCCGCTAGCCACGTCTCGCCAGACGAAATCCAGCTCCCCCAGCGTTTGCACGCCATGGGTGCCGGCGCGGCGCACCGGCAGGTTCGCCGCGAGCAGTTCCAGTCCCTCGGTGTGTTCCAGCGTGAATTGCAGCAGGCGTTCCGCGTGGCGGCCCAGGCGCAGGCTGGGCGCGGGCGACGGGCCGCGCACGCGCTGCTGTTCCTGGCCAAGCGCCAGCTCGGCAATGGTGGGCGGCAGCGAACCGGGATCGGCAGCCGGCAGCCAGCGCTGCCAGGCGGCCAGCGCCCCTTCAGGCCAGCGCGCCAGGGCCGCCTGCGAAGGCGCCGAGCCGTTGACGACGGGATGGGCCGCGTCAGCTTCGGGCAGGAACGCGAGCAATGGGGGCGAAAGCGAGCACCAGGCGAGTTCGCGCAGGCGCTGCGAGGCGGCATGGCGCCAGAGCGGCGCCATCTCGATGGCGCCGCCGGGGCTTAGCGCGAAATCAGGCCTTGGCTCCCGCACGGTCGTGCACCTCGCGTGCCAGGCACAGGTCCTCCCAGGCACGCGCCTTGTCGGACAAGGTGCGCAACAGGTAGGCGGGATGGTAGGTCACCACCACCGGGATGCCTTCATAGCTGTGGACGGTGCCGCGCAGCTTGCCAATCGGCGTGCTGGTGCGCAGCAGGGACTGAGCAGCAAAGCGCCCCAGCACCACGATCAGCTTGGGCTGGATCAATGCGATCTGGCGCTTCAGGTAGGGTTCGCACCGGGCGACCTCTTCCGGCTCGGGATTGCGGTTGCCGGGCGGGCGGCACTTGAGCACGTTGGCGATATACACGTTGCGTCCGCGCGCCAGGTCCAGGGCAGCCAGCATATTGTCGAGCAGCTTGCCGGCCTGGCCGACGAAGGGCTCGCCCTGCTTGTCCTCGTTTTCGCCAGGCGCCTCGCCGATCAGCATCCATTCGGCCTGGCGGTCGCCCACGCCGAATACAGTCTGGGTGCGGCCGTTGCACAACTGGCAGTCCACGCAGCCCGAGACGCGCTGTTCGAGCGCGGTCCAGTCCAGCGCGGCAATGGCGGCGGAACGCGCATCGGCGTCCACACCCGGTTGGGCTGCCGGCGAGGGATCGAAGCCGCTTTCCGCCGGGATCGCGACGGGCGGCCGGGGGGGAAGGCGGACCGGTGCGGGGACGGGTCCGGCATCCATGTCTGGCCCCCATGCGGAAGGCGCCGCCACTGCAACCGCGTCGTCCGCGCCGGCTCCGGCTGGCGCATCGACAGCGGCAGCGCGCGTGATGACAACCTGCGCGGCTTCCTGCGCGGGCAGGTCGTCGTGATCCAGGGCATCTTCACCGGCGGAGGCATCCGCGGCCGCCCCGGGTGGCTCGGCGGCCTCCGGCATGGCTGGCGCGCGGCGCAGCACCCATTCATCGGCAATGCCGAGCACTTCGAGAAACCTGGCGCGGCGGCTCATGGCATGGCCTCCACAGGCGCCCAGGCGCGGCGCAGCACCAGCGCATCCTCCCGCGCATGGCCCGCGGCCGGGTAATAGCCCTTGCGCCGCCCGATCTCGGCAAAGCCCGCCTGGCGGTACAGCTCGATCGCACCGACGTTGGATGGCCGCACTTCCAGCAGCATGGTATGCAGGTGATGCCCGTGCGACGTGGCCAGGGCGACGGCCAGCAGCAGCCGGCCCAGCCCGCCACGCTGGCGCACCGGGTCCACGGTGATATTGAGCAGGTGCATCTCGTCGACCACCGGCATCAGCACCGTATAGGCAACCAGCACGCCGCCGGGATCCCGCAAAGTCAGGCCAATATGCCCCGCCTTGACGGAGTTCTCGAAATTGCCGCGCGTCCACGGATGGCTATAGGCCCTGGCTTCGATCTCCGCGACGGCTTCGACATCCAGCGCGCTCATGCGGCCGATGGCCCAGCCTGCCGGTATGCTCGGCATCACCGGCATGTCGGGCCACGCGCAGCCGGCGCCGGCTCCCTGGCCAGAGCCGGGACGGGCCGCGCCGTCGGCGGGTGGCAGGTTGCGCTCCACGCTCACGGCTGCTCCCCCGCCGCGGCCAGCGAGGCGCGCCGCGCCGCCGCGGCCTGGCGCTCGGCGATGGTCTGGGCAACCTTGTCGCGCAGGTAGATCGGCATGGCGTCCGCCGCCGCGACGGTTTCATTGCGTGCCAGCGCGCGCAGGGCAATCGATACCAGCGCCGGCGCGGCGGGCAAGGCTTCGGGCACGCTTTGCTGCGCAATCCCCGTGGCCTTGAGGCGCTCGCCAAACACGGCAGCGGCGCTGCCGGCCAGCCAGAACGGCCCTGCCGGCAGGCTGACGGCCTCGGGCGGGCACACCTGCATTTCGGTCGCTGCCTGCCACTCGTGCGCGCCGGCATCCCAGCGGAAAGCGCCCGCATAGGCTTCGTCCATGCGCGCATCCAGGGCAACCAGCACCGACACGCCGGGCGGCAAGGCGGGCATCCCCTCCCCGCCCAGGCGCACGCGCTCGGCACAGGCCATCAGCGAATTGACGGGAATCACCGGCAGGTCGGCCCCGAAGGCCAGCCCCTGGGCCACGCCGCAGGCGGTGCGCAGGCCCGTGAAGGAGCCCGGCCCGGCGCCAAACGCGATGGCGGCACAATCGGACAAGGCGATGCCGGCCTCGGCCAGCAGCTCGCCGGCGGCCGGCAACACGCGGGAAGAGGAGCGCGGGCCGGTATGTTCATGACGAACCAGGCACTCAAGGGCGCCGCCATCGGCAAGGCGCCCGAGCGCGACCGAACACCACTCGGTGGAGGTTTCAACTGCAAGAATCCAGGACATGGCGAGATTGTATCCGGAGCGACCTCAAAAGCTGAACTTGCGCGCGTCCGGGCCAACCCGCAACCGGGCGCCCCTTCCCCGCGGACTGAAGTGTTCTTCGGTTTCTTTCGGCGCCAACGCACCGTGGCGGGCGCTATCATCGCGGCTCACGCGCTTTGTCCCCCAACGCTTCCCCTTCAAACCCATCCCGGAGAATCCCATGAGCGACCTGCAGGCACGCTTCGCCCAAGCCCAGCTCGACGTCAAGCAACTGACCGAGCGCCCCAGCAACATGACCCTGCTGCGCCTGTATGCGCTGTTCAAGCAGGGCAGCGAGGGCGACGCCCACGGCGACAAGCCGGGCATGACCGATTTCGTCGGCCGCTACAAGTTCGAGGCCTGGGAGACGCTCAAGGGCACGTCCCAGGACGACGCCAGGGAAAAATACATCGCGCTGGTGGAGGAACTGCGCAGCGGCACCACCGCCTGAAGCCGGACCGCCCCCCGGTCCCCCTAGGCCTGCGCCGCGTCGGACAGCGGCCTTGGCCGGATCCGCCAGGCCGCCAGGATCGCGGTGGCGATAACCAGCCCCACCGCGAGGAAGGTTTCGTCGAAGGCGCGGATGCGCGCGGCGGCGTCGCCTTCCGGGCCGAGCACCGCGCCCTGCGCCGCCAGCCGCCATTGCAGCCCCACCCCGGCCAGGCTCACGCCGATGGCGCCACCCAGTTGCCGCAGGAAGTTGATACAGCTGGAGCCCTGCGCGATCAGCGAATAATCCACGCCGCGCATCGCACCCAGCGTCAGCGAAGGCAGGATGCAGCCCAGCCCGATGCGGCCGAGTATCGCAAACCCCACCAGCAGCAGGTAAGGCGTGGCCTTGGTGCCCATCGCCATCAGCAGGAAGGAAGCCGCCAGCAGCGCGAGGCCGACGGATACCTGCCAATGCGGCGCGACGCGATTGGACAGGCGTCCCGACGCGGCGATGGTCAAGGCCAGCGCGATGCCCGCAGGCAACAGCACCAGGCCGGCGCGCGACGGCGTATAGGCCAGCGCCAACTGCATATAGACCGGCAGCAGGTAGGTGGACCCGAACAGCCCCGCGCCGTAGATGAACGCCACCACTGCCCCGGCCGCGAACTGCTGGTAGCTGTACAGGCGCATATTCATCAGCGGATGGGCGGCGCGCAACTGCCACAGCACGAACACCACCAGCATCAGTACCCCGAAGCCGGCCAACGCCAGCCCGGCCGGCAGGCTTTCACGCATCTGCACCAGCCCGTTGAGCAAGCTCACGGTGGCAATACCGGCCAGCCCCAGGCCCTGCCAGTCGAGCGGCTTGCGCTCGCCCATCATGGCGGAGTCCACCGCCATGAAGCGCCGCGCCATCCACAGCCCGATCAGCGTCAGCGGCACCACCACGAAGAAAATCGAGCGCCAGCCGAAGGCCTCCACCAGGAAGCCGCCCAAGCTCGGCCCCAGCGCCGGCGCCAGCACCACGCCGAAGCCGAACAGGCTGACCGCCTTGCCCTGCTCGCGCTCCTCGAACACCCGCAGGATCAGGATATTCGGCAGCGGCTGCAGGATCCCCGCGGCAACGCCCTCGGCCGCCCGCATGGCGATCATCACGCCGTAAGTCGGTGAAAATCCGCCAACCAGCCCGCCCGCGCCCAGCAGCAACAGGCTGCCCAGGAAGGTGCGGCGCAGGCCATAGCGGTTGAGCAGCCAGGGGGTCAGCAGCATCGACAGCGTCATGGCGATCATGAAGCTGGCCGCCACCCATTGCGCGCGCTCCTGCCCCAGCACGAAATGCCGGCTCAGGTCCGGAATGGCCACGTTGATGATGGTCGACGACACGATCGATGAGACCGTCCCCAGCATCAGCGTGAGCAGCACCAGCCAGCGCAGGCGGCTGCCATAGCGCGCCCGCAGCGATTCCCGGGTCGGTCCGCCCGGCTGCCCGCCGGGGGCAGGCGACGAAGGCTGCCCGCTCACCCCAGCCGCCCGAGGGCTGCCATTTCGCGAATCTTGCGCACGGTGTCGAGGTCGGCCTCATGGTAGGCCGACTTGACGATCTCGGCGTAACGGTCGTCGCCGCTGTCGTCCACCGCGGGCATGGTGGTCTCGTAGATAAAGCGCAGCAGCAGCGCGCCAGGGCCCGGCGTCTCGATCGCCATGGTCAGGGTGCCGCCTGCGTGTTCGTCCGTGGGGGCGGTCTCATAGCGCACCACGCGGCGTCGCTCGAAGACCACGCGGTCGCGGATCGTGGCCTTGCCGAAGTGCAGCTTGCGCTCGACCCAGTCGTCGCCCCGTTCCACGATCTCCGCGCGGTCCAGCCCCATCACAAACAGCTCGGGCTCGGCACTGCGCAGCACCAGCCCTTGCCAGAGCTGCTCCGGCGTAAGCATGTCCAACTGGATATTTCGTGGATCGTTGATCTCCACCAGGTGCTCGAAACGCAACTTCACTCTCCCGATCTATTGTTAGCCGATATTATGAGGGTTTCCGAGCCAAGGTTCGCAGCAAAACTTCCGCGCCCGGAACCCTGTCGCAAAGCTGCCAATGCGGCTTTACCCGACGCTTCCCGCCAGTCCTGCCCGCCACGGAGAATGCCCATGAGCCATCCCCCGCAGTCCGCTACCGTTCCCTCCCCCCTCGACAGCGCGTACGCCGACCCGCTCCAGGTATTGGTCTATGCCGACTCGCTGTCGTGGGGCATCGTGCCGGGAACGCGGCAGCGCCTGCCCTGGCCGGTGCGCTGGCCTGGGCGCCTGGAGCTTGCCCTGAATGTGGCGAACGGCGCGGCCGCCGGCGGCCAGCGCCCGGTCCGCATACTCGAAGACTGCCTCAACGGCCGCCGCACGGTCTGGGACGACCCCTTCAAACCCGGCCGCAACGGCATCCAGGGCCTGGCACAGCGCATGGAAATGCACGCGCCGCTGGCCCTCGTCATCCTGATGCTCGGCAGCAACGACTTCCAGTCCATGCACCCGCACAATGCCTGGCATGCCGCGCAAGGCATCGGCGCCCTGCTCGACGCGATCCGCGGCGCGCCCATCGAGCCCGGCATGCCGGTGCCGCCGGTACTGGTGCTGGTGCCGCCCCCCATCACTAAGCCGCGCGGGCCGCTGGCGCCCAAGTTCGCGGGTGGCGAGCACAAATGCGCCGGGCTGGCGCAAGCCTTTGAGGCGGTCTGCCGCGCCCGCGGTTGCGACTGGTTCGACACCGGCACGGTGATCCGCAGCAGCGAGGTCGACGGCGTGCACCTTGATGCCGCCGACCATATGGCGCTCGGCGATGCGCTGGCGCCCGTCGTGGCCGCGCTGCTGGCGCCGGCGCGCGCCTGAAGGCCGCTCCGGGCGCCTTGCCAGCCTTGCGCGGACGGGCGCCGGCTACAACACTCCTGACAGTATTTGTCAGGAGTGTTGGCGCACAATCCCGCTCCTCACTCAGCGGATGTTTGCTGGCAAGCGTCTGACTCACCATCCGCATCCGGCACGCACGTGGCGGCAGGCGGAACGCTCCGGAGTGAAATCGCCCCAATCTAAGCAGGAGGCAGCGATGCAATTGCTGGTCAATATCGATGTCGACGACCTCGCGCGCGGCATCGGCTTCTATCAGCGCGGCCTGGGACTGCGCCTGGCGCGCAAGCTGTTCGACGGAACCGTGGCAGAAATGGCGGGCGGCACCACGCCCATCTACCTGCTCGCCGGTGCGCCAGGCACCTCGCCCGGCGCACGTGCCGACGGACGGCGCAACTATCGCCGGCGCTCGATGCCGGTACAACTCGACTTTGTGGTGGAAGACCTCGAAGCCGCCATCGAGCGCGCGCTGGAAGCCGGCGCCGAACTCGAGGACTGGCCGCAGGATTTCGTCTGGGGCCGGCAGGCCATGCTGTCCGATCCCTTCGGCCATGGCATCTGTTTCATCGAGTGGAAGGGCGAAGGATACGGTGCTGCAATGGACGGGAAACGAGCCGTGGAGGCGGCCTAGCGGCGGCGCTGCCGCAAGCGCGGTTCGCCTGGGCACGGGCCCCTTCCGAACTGTCGCGAGGAAATTCCTGCGAGTGGCCATCGCGGCGGGCCGCCATCCATAAAAGTGGATATGCAAGCGCAGTTTGCTTCGTTGGTGGCGTGGCGAGCTTGTTCTATCGTGTCTCCGGTGCAAACAACGAGACGACAAAGAGAAGACAACGCTGAGCTTGCCAGGGACATCGCCGGCCAACCTGCCGGCCGTGTTCCGGCGGGCTCCAGGCCCAACCGGACCGCCCGGCGCATCGCCGCCGGTCCACCTCGCCAAATCAAGCATGTCCACCTTCGGCCCGGATCTGACCGATCCCTTCGTCGCCCGCGCAGTGGTGCTGCGCGAGTCCTTCCATACCGATGCCGCGCAGCGCGACAAAGCCGGCGGCCGGCCCACCGCGCAGATTCGCCTGCTCAAGGAAAGCGGCCTGCTGGCGGCCGGCATTCCGGCGGCTTACGGCGGCGGCGGCGCTTCGTGGCTGTCGCTGCTGCGGGTCGTGCGCGAGTTCGCGCGCACCGATGGCTCGCTGGCCCACCTCTTCGGCTACCACCACCTCCCCGTGCATACCGTGCTGGCGCGCGGCGCGCCGGAGCAGAAAGACCGCCTCCTGCGTGAGGCCGCGCAGCAGCAATGGCTATGGAGCAATTCGGGCAATGCCCTGTCGAAGACCTCCGGCGCCCGGCGCGCGCCCGGCAACGATGGCTGGATAGTCACCGGCTTCCGGCCCTTCTCCAGCGGCACGCATGTGGCCGACGTGATCCAGGTCGCCTGGGAAAACGAACTCGGCCAGCGGCTGACGGGCGTCGTGCCGGCGGAGCGCGCCGGCATCGTGATCGAGGATGACTGGGACGGCATCGGCCAGCGCCAGACCGGCAGCGGCACCGTCACCTTCAACGGCGTGCTGGTGCGCGACGACGAACTCCTGGGCCAGCCCGACGATCCGCTGACGCCCTTTGCCTCGCTGGTCACGCTGCTGCAGCAAAGCGTGCTGCTCAATGTGTTCATTGGCACGGCGCAGGGAGCGCTGGACGAAGGCCGTGCCTATACCGCCACGCAGTCGCGCCCGTGGATCCACTCGGGCGTGGCGCGCCATGTCGATGACCCGTGGGTCCAGCGCAAGTACGGCGAACTCGCCATCCGCACGCTGGCGGCCACGGAACTGGCCGACCAGGCCGCGCGCAGCCTGGACGCGATCTACCGCCACGGCGCGGCGCTGACGCCGGAGTTGCGCGGACGCGCGGCGATCGAACTGGCCACGGCCAACCTGTACGCGGGGGAAACCGGTCTGGCCGTTTCCAGCGAGATCTTCGAGGTCATGGGCGCGCGCTCCGCCACCAACGCCAACGGCTTCGACCGCTTCTGGCGCAACGTGCGCACGCATACGCTGCACAACCCGGCGGAATACAAGAAACGCACGGTGGGCACATGGCTGCTCACGGGCGAATTCCCCTCCCCGGCCGTGTACCGCTGACTTTACCGATCACCCGGTATTCCATTGATTCATTTCATTGATTCCCATGAGCCGCGATCGACTGTTCCTGCTGCAACCCGGATTCACCGACCCCAAGCAACCCGGCGAACGCTACGTCTGCCCGCATTGCCTGGCCATCGAAGGCTTGCTGGCCTCTGACCCGGCGCTGGCCGGGCATCTCGACATCACGCGCGTGCCCTTCGCGCGTCCGCGCCAGACGGTGATCGCCGTGCTCGGCGAAGCGCACCAGGGCCTGCCCGCGCTGGTCCTGGGCGACGCCGCGCCGGCACCCGCCGATGCGCAAGCCCTGGGCGAACTGCGCTTCGTCACCGACAGCCGCCGCATCCTCGAACTGCTGGCCGAACGCCACGGTTTTGCCAAGGTGCACTGAGCGCACCAACCGGAACGCCATCATGACCGCTAACGTCGCTTACCTTCACGCGCTGGAAGATGCAGCGCCCGCGCTGTTCGAACCCGACTCCGGCAACCCCTTCGTCACGCGCGCCGTGGCACTGCGCGACCGCTTCGCCGGAGACGCCATCGCGCGCGACCAGGCCGGCGGGAAACCACTGGCACAGATCCGCTTGCTCAAGGAGCACGGCCTGCTGGCCCTACTGCTGCCGCGCGAGCATGGCGGCCAGGGCGAGTCCTGGTCGACCGTGCTGCGCATCACACGCCTGTTCGCACAGGTGGATGGCTCGCTTGGCCATCTGTTCGGCTATCACTACAGCAGCCTGCTGAGCCCGCGCTTGCGCAATGCACCGGAGAAGGCGGCCAGCCTGTGGCGCCGGTCAGTCGAGGGCAACTGGTTCTGGGGCAATACCGCCAACAGCTTTTCCAACAGCCTGTTTGGCCGGCGCGACGGGGAGTGGTTCGTGCTGGACGGCTACCGCCCCTTCACCTCGGGCTCGCATGTCGCCGACTTCCTGGCGATTGCCTGGGAGGATGCCGAAAGCGGCGAGCGACGCTTCGCCGCGATTCCCGCGGACCGCGAGGGCATCGTGATCGAGGATGACTGGGACGGCATCGGCCAGCGCCAGACCGGCAGCGGCCGCGTCACCTACCGCGGCGTGCGCGTACACCAGGACGAGGTGCTGGGCGAGCCCGTGCCGCTGAATCCCACCGGCGCGCCGCCCGAGCCCTACCGCACGGTCACGCCGCTGCAGCAGCAAAGCGTGCTGCTCAACGTGTTTATCGGCACGGCCCAGGGCGCGCTGCGCGCCGGGCGCGAATACACGGTGCACCAGTCGCGCCCGTGGATCCACTCGGGCGTGGAGCGCCATGTCGACGACCCCTGGGTGCGGCGCCAGTACGGCGAACTCTGGGTCAGGACCCAGGCTGCCACCGCGCTGGCCGACCGCGCGCTGGCGGCGCTCGACGGCGTGCAGGCGCGCGGCGAAAAGCTCACCGCCGAAGAACGCGGCGAAGCGGCTGTCGCCATCGCGGCAGCCAATGTGCTGGCCGGCGAAGTCGCTTTGCAGGTCTCCAGCGATATCTTCGAAGTCACCGGCGCACGCTCGGCGGTGCGCAAGGTTGGCCTGGACCGCTTCTGGCGCAACGCCCGCATCCACACGCTGCACAACCCGTCGGAATACAAGACCCGCAATGTAGGCCGCTGGGTACTCGGCGAAGGCCATCCGGAACCGGGGACATTCCAATGAGCGCACCGCTTGCATCGCGCCGGCCGCGCCAGCTTCACCTCAACATCAACATCCTGCATTCGGGTTTCGTGCCGTCGGCCTGGCGGCTGCCCGAGAGCGACCCCGGCGCCTTCGCCGATGTGCGGCACTACATCCGCGTGGCGCAGATCGCCGAGGCCGGCAAGCTCGACGCGGTCTTCCTCGCGGATAACGCCGCCATCGTCGACCAGATCCACTTCCGCCCGATCACCGCGCTGGAGCCGACCGTGCTGCTGGCGAGCATCGCGGCGGCCACCACGCATATCGGCCTGATCGGCACGGCGTCCACCAGCTACAACGAGCCCTACAACATCGCGCGGCGTTTCGCCACGCTGGACCACGTGAGCGCCGGGCGCGCCGGATGGAATGTGGTCACCACCGCCGACGCGCCCTCGGCGCGCAACTTCGGGCGCGACGCGGCGCCGGATCACGCGCAGCGCTATGCGCGCGCTTCCGAGTTCACCGCGGTCGTCAAGGCGCTGTGGGACAGCTGGGAGGACGATGCCTTCGTCGGCGACAAGACATCGGGCCGCTTCGTCGACCCGGGCAAGGTGCTGCCGATCGCGCACCATGGCGAGCATTTCTCGGTGCAAGGACCGCTCAACCTGCCGCGTTCGCCGCAAGGCCATCCGGTGGTGGTGCAGGCAGGCGGCTCCGCGGATGGCCGCGAGCTGGCGGCGCGCCACGCGGAAGCCGTGTTCTCGGCCTCGCAATCGTTCGAGGAGTCGCTGGCCTACGGGCGCGAGCTGAAATCGCGCGCGCAGGCGCTAGGGCGCGGACCCGATGCCGTTCAGGTGCTGGCGGGGCTGACCACCATCATCGGCGCAACGGAAGCACAGGCGCGCCGGCGGCGCGACGAGCTGGTCGACCTGATCCCGTGGGACTACAGCCTGACGCGGCTGGCCGGCACGCTGGGCATCACGCCGGACCGCCTCAAGCTCGACGAACGCCTGCCCGCCAGCCTCGCCCTGCCGGCCAATGGCAACGGCAACCATACCTTCTTCAATGCCACGCTCGCGCTGGCGCGGCGCCACGGCTATACCGTGCGCGAACTGATCCGCGAGCTGGCGGGCGGCGGCGGGCACCGCGTGATCGTCGGCACGCCGGAGCAGATCGCCGACGACATCGAGCACTGGTTCCGGCACGGCGCGGCCGACGGCTTCAACCTGATGCCCGATGCATTGCCCGGCGGACTGCAGGATTTTGTCGACGGCGTGGTGCCGATCTTGCAGCGGCGCGGCATCTTCCGCACGGAGTACGAAGGCGGCACGCTGCGCGAGCATCTGGGCCTGGCACGGCCGCAAGGGCGGCAAAGCGCCCGCGAGGCGGCCTGACACCAACACTGACATCAGCAAGACGCGAGACAATCCATCATGGCTCAACGTAGCGGTTTCCTCAGCCTGGGCGCCTTCCTTTACCCCAGCGGCCACCATATCGCCGCCTGGCGCCATCCCGACGCCAAGGCCGACGCCGGCATCGACTTCAGGCATTACGTGGCGCTGGCGCAGGCCGCCGAGGCGGCGAAGTTCGACCTGATCTTCCTGGCCGACGGCGTGGGCACGCGCGGCGACGATACCGAGTTTCTCAGCCGCACCGCGCACAGCTACCAGGCGCAGTTCGAACCCATCACCCTGCTATCGGCACTGGGCGCGGTGACCGAGCGCATCGGCCTGGTCGGCACGGCATCGACGAGCTTCAACGAGCCCTATCACGTGGCCCGCAAGTTCGCCTCTCTGGACCACATTTCCGGTGGACGCGCGGGCTGGAACCTGGTCACATCGTCGAGCGAGCACGAAGCGCGCAACTTCAACCGCGACCACCACCTGGCGCATGCCGAGCGCTACGAGCGAGCCGCCGAATTTGCCGACGTGGTCACCGGCCTGTGGAACAGCTGGGAAGACGACGCCTTCCTGCGCGACAAGGCCAGCGGGCGCTACTACGATCCGGCCCGGCGCCATGTGCTGCGCCACAAGGGCAAGCATTTCTCGGTGCAGGGGCCGCTTAACGTTTCGCGGACGCCGCAGGGCCACCCGGTCGTGGTGCAGGCTGGCTCATCGGAAGCCGGCAAGGAGCTGGCGGCCCGCACCGGTGAGGCTGTGTTCACGGCGCAGCAGACCGTGGAGGACGCGGTGGCGTTCTATGCCGACGTCAAGGGGCGGCTAGCCAGATACGGCCGCGAGCCGGACGATCTCAAGATCCTGCCCGGCGTGTTCCCGGTCGTGGCGGAAAGCGAGAGCGAAGCCCGGGAGAAATTCGAGCAACTGCAATCGCTGATCGACCCCGTGGTCGGGCTGGCACTGGTATCGGGCCTGAGCGGCGGCTTCGACCTGTCCGGCTATCCGCTCGACGGGCCGATTCCCGAACTGCCCGAGACCAACGCCAGCAAGAGCCGCCAGCGCCTGGTGATCGATCTCGCGCGGCGCGAGAACCTGACCATCCGCCAGCTCTACCAGCGCGTGGCCGGCGCGCGCGGCCACTGGCAACTGGTCGGCACGCCCGTACAGATCGCGGACCAGCTCGAAGAGCGCTTCCGGAAATTCGGCGCCGACGGCTACAACATCATGTCGCCGGTATTGCCGGGCGGGCTCACCGATTTCATCGCGCTGGTGCTGCCGGAATTGCGCCGCCGCGGCCTGTTCCGTACCGAGTACTCGGGCAGCACGCTGCGCGAACACCTGGGCCTCAAGCGCCCCGCGCATCCCGCAGCCGCCTCCGGACCCGCCACCTCCATCATTGCCGCTGCCGCATGACCACTTCGCCCTCCCTCCCCGCATCCGATCCGGACTTCCTCGCGCGTGAAACGCTGCGCCCGCTCGGACCCGCAGCACGTCACTACGGCAAGTGCGCTGCTATCCATTGCGACACGAAGACCGTACACCCGATGAACAGTGTGAAGCCGATGCAATAAGCGCTGAGGATGTGCCAGCGGGCGGCGGACCGCCGAACCAGCGCCACCGGCAGCGGATGTGCCCAGCCGGGCGCATCCATAAAAAAACCCGCAGCGCGGGTGGCTGCGGGTTATTTACGCCGGGGCAGAACCCCGGCCAGTCTACTGCAACGGTCCGATCAGATTTCCTCGTACAGCGGCAGCGTCAGGAACTCGGCAAAATCTTCCGACGTGGACATCTGCTCGAAGATTTCGCCGGCGCGGTCATAGGTCCTGGTGTCGCCACCGACGAACTCCTTGACCTTGGCCAGTTCTTCCGGGATCAGCGCGCGCACCATCTCTGCGGTCACCTTGCGGCCGTCTTCCAGCTTGCCCTTGGGCGAGCGGATCCACTGCCACACTTGCGAGCGCGAGATTTCGGCGGTGGCGGCGTCTTCCATCAGGTTATGGATGGGCACGCAGCCGTTGCCGGCCAGCCAGGAGCCGAGGTAGTGGATGCCGACGTTGATGTTCATGCGCAGGCCGGCTTCGGTGATCGGGGTTTCCGGCTGGAAGTCCAGCAGGTCCTTGGCGGTCACGTTAACGTCGTCGCGCTGCTTGCCGAACTGGTTGGGCGCGTCGCCCAGCACTGCCACGAATTCCTTCATGGCCGGCTCGACCAGTCCCGGGTGCGCCACCCAGCCGCCGTCGTAGCCGTCGGTGGCATCGCGCTTCTTGTCGTTGATGATGCCTTGCATGGCGATGGCGTTCTTCTCCGGATCGTTCTTGATCGGGATCAGTGCGCTCATGCCGCCGATGGCGGGCGCGCCGCGCTTGTGGCAGGTCTTGAGCAGCAGCAGCGCGTACGAGCGCATGAACGGCGAGGTCATGGTGACCTTGGCGCGGTCGGCCAGGCAGAAGTTCTTGTCAACCTTGAACTTCTTGATGCACGAGAAGATGTAGTCCCAGCGGCCGGCGTTCAGGCCAGCGCTGTGCTCGCGCAGTTCATACAGGATTTCTTCCATCTCGAAGGCGGCCAGGATCGTTTCGATCAGCACGGTCGCCTTGACGGTGCCTTGCGGCAGGCCGATTTCGTTCTGGGCCATGACGAAGACGTCGTTCCACAGACGGGCTTCGAGGTGGCTTTCCATCTTCGGCAGGTAGAAGAACGGGCCGGCGCCGCGTGCGATCTGTTCCTTGGCGTTATGGAACAGGAACAGCGCGAAATCGAAGATGCCGCCGGAGACGCGCTGGCCGTCGATGGTGACGTGCTTTTCGTCCAGGTGCCAGCCGCGCGGGCGCACTTGCAACGTGGCGATCTTGTCGTTGAGCTTGTAGTGCTTGCCGTTCGAGTCCAGCGTGAGGGTGCGGCGCACGGCGGCCTTGAGGTTCACCTGACCCTGCAACTGGTTGTGCCAGTTGGGGGTGTTGGAGTCCTCGAAGTCGGTCATGTAGCTGTCCGCGCCGGAGTTGAACGCGTTGATGACCATCTTGGCTTCCACCGGGCCGGTGATTTCCACGCGGCGGCAATGCAGCGCGGGGGGCACCGGCGCGACCTTCCAGTCGCCTTCGCGCACGCTCTTGGTTTCAGGCAGGAAGTCGGGCAGCTCGCCGGCGTCCAGGCGCTTGGTGCGCTCGACGCGGGCAGCCAGCAGTTGCTGGCGGCGCGGCTCGAAGGCGCGATGCAGTTTGTCCACCAGGGCCAGGGCCGCCGGCGTGAGGATGTCTTCGTAGGCCGGCAGGATTTCGCCGGTAATCTTCATGCCCGCAGGCAGCGTGATGGCCATCAGTGTTCTCCTGTGATCGATGGTTTGTTTAGGGTGCCCGCTGTCAAACCGCCGCACCGCGGGTGCGGGCGAATTCGAGCAGGTCGTTCATGTCGTGCCCGGTGCCGGAGGGGCTCACATCGAGCTGCTCCGCCGGATGGCCGGCACGATTGATCCAGAACGTGGTGTAGCCATACCAGGTGGCGCCGCAAGCGTCCCAGCCGTTGGACGAGACGAAGAGGATTTCCCCGGCCGGTACGCCGAAGGCCTTGGGGCCCAGCGCGTAGGCGTCGGGCGCGGTCTTGTACATGCGCACCGCATCCACCGACAGCACGTGGTCGAACAGCCCGTGCATGCCGGCGCTCTTGACCGAGATGTCCAGCATCTCGGGATTGCCGTTGGACAGGATGCCCAGCGGCAGCCCGGCGGCCCGCAGGCGCTTGAGCGCCCCGAGATTCTCCGGGAAGGCAGACAGGCAGGCATATTCCTTGAGCAGCTGCGCCTCCGCGGCGGGGTTCAGCACCAGTTGCAGGCGCTCGGCGGCATAGCGCAGCGCGTCCACCGTGATCGCCCAGAACGGCTTGTAGTATGCGCCGTCGGGCGCGGCCAGCGAGCGGATGCGGGTGTAGTCGATCTGCCGCTCGCGCCACAGCAGCGCCAGCGCTTCGCCCTTGCCCGGAAACAATTGCTCCGCGCGCGCGGTGACGGAATACACGTCGAACAGCGTGCCGTAGGCATCGAAGACGACTGCGCGGATCTTTTGCATGAGCTGAAGCGGTTCCCCTGGGCAAACCCGGCAGGCCAGCGCATTGCGTGGGCCTGTACACCAATGAATGCATGCATTGTAGGGAGACGTTGCGGTGCGGCAAAGTCGGCCCGGGTCACTTGATCTTTTACTTTTACCCCACTAATCTTTGCGAACGCTGTAAAGAATAGGCACCAAATCCACCCCATTGCTTCAAGCCCCCCGATTTTTGGGCGGAATGAGGCACAAAACTGGCGAATACCGTGGATCATTTCAAGCAATTGGAGACGTTCGTCTCCGTGGCCGCGCGGGGCAGCCTGTCGGCGGCGGCGGCGGCGGAGGGCGTGGCGCCTGCCATCATCGGGCGCCGCATCGATGCGCTGGAAGAGCGCCTGGGCGTCAAGCTGCTGCTGCGCACCACCCGCAAGATCAGCCTGACCTTCGAGGGCTCGGCGTTCCTGGAGGACTGCCAGCGCATCCTCAACGACCTGCACAACGCCGAAGCCAGCGTCTCGGCCGGCGGCGTCAAGGCCAGCGGCCACCTGCGCGTGACCGCGCCGGCTGGCTACGGGCGCAAGCATGTGGCGCCGCTGGTGCCGCTGTTCATCGAGTCGCATCCGGATGTGACCATCACCCTGGACCTGTCCGACCGCGTGGTCGACCTGGTCAACGAGGGCTTCGACTGCGCCATCCGCCTGGGCGACCTGCCCGATTCCAGCCTGGTCTCGATCCGCCTGGCCGAGAACCGGCGCGTGGTGGTGGCCTCTCCCAATTACCTGTCGCGTCACGGCGTACCCGCCCTGCCCGAGGACCTGACCCGCCACAATTGCCTGGCCTTCGGCGCCAGCGCCAATGTGCAGCGCGGCTGGGCCTTCCAGCAGGAAGGACGCCCTCTCACCGTCAAGGTCGGCGGCACCATGGAATGTTCCGATGGCGCGGTGCTGCACGCCTGGTGCCTGCAAGGCCACGGGCTGGCCTGGCGATCATGGTGGGAGGTGGGGCAAGAGATCGCGAGTGGCCGGCTGGTCACCGTGCTGGATGAGTTCCAGGCGCCGCCGATCGGCATTCATGCGGTCTTTCCGCAGCGCAAGCACTTGCCGCTGCGCGTGCGGCTGTTTATCGACCATCTGAAGAACACCTACGGGAATCCGGCGTACTGGCGGCGCGCGGAACAAGCTTCCGCCGCCAGGCAGCAACTGGCGGTCAATCAGTAATTTGATATAAGGCAATGACGCATGAGCCACCCCTGCCTACAATGAAATCCGACAGGTGCCGTGCGGCCTGCCCCCCACCACCCGTTAAACCGCGTCCCTAAGGAGTCCAGCATGTTCAAGCACATCCTGCTACCCACCGACGGTTCGGAGCTGTCCAAGAAAGCCATCGACGGCGCGCTGGAACTGGCCAAGACAATCAATGCGCGGGTCACCGCCTATGTCTGCCTGGAGGAATATCCCTACACGCCCTTCAGCGAGATCGTGGTGGAAGCGCCCCAGGCCTTCAAGGACCGCATCGAAAGCCAGGCCAAGCTGTACCTGAAGGAAGTGGAAACCGCAGCCAGGGCCGACGGCATCAGTTTTGACGCCGACATGAGCACCTTTGCCGTGCCCTACCTGGGCATCATCGACGCGGCCGAGCGCCATGGCTGCGACGTGATCTTCATGGCATCGCATGGCAGGCGCGGTCTCTCCGGCCTGTTGCTGGGCAGCGAAACACAGAAGGTACTCACGCACACAGACATTCCGGTCATCGTGTATCGCTGAGCGCCGGCACGCGCCATGGCATGAGGCGGTGGAATTCAAAAAGGCTGGCTGCCCGTCGGGGCAGCCAGCCTTTTCATCCTTCCGTCCTTCCGTCTAACCGGCTGCGCCGGTTGAGATCAGCTGGCCGACTTGATGCGGTCTTCGATATGCTTGGCGCGGTCTTCCGAGCCAGGGTGCGACGAGAACATGCCCGACTTGCCGCCGTCCAGCTTGGCCAGCTTCTGGAACGCCGAGACCAGGCCGCGGGTATTGGCCTTATTCTTGGTCAGCAGGTCGTACGAGTAGTCGTCGGCGGCGCTCTCCTGCGTTTGCGAGAATTGCGCGTTGATCAGCTGCTCGCCCAGTTCGCCCAGTTGCGATGCCGACAAGGCAGCCACGGCGCCATTGCCGCTGGCGGCCAGCGCGCCGCGCGCCGCCATGGCGGCGTATGCCACCTGCATCTTGTTCTTGGTGTGGCCCAGGGCCACGTGACCCAGTTCGTGGCCAACCACGCCGCGCACTTCGTCGTCGGTCATCATGTCCATCAGGCCGCTGTACACGCGCACGCAGCCGTTTGCCATGGCCCAGGCGTTGACGTCCTTGGTCAGGTAGACCTTGGCATTGACGTTCGGCACGCCGGGCGACTGCAGGCCGGCCATGATCTTGGTCAGGCGCTTGGCGTAGTTGCTGCTGGGCGCAGCTATCTTGTTGGTGCTGTCGAGCTCGGCGCACGACTTGTCGGACATGGTCTTGACGTCGCCGTCGCTCAGGGAGGCCGCCTTGAACAGCGACGTGCCGGCACCCATCATGCCGTCGACATTGGTGCCGGCGCAGCCGACCAGAATGGCGGAAAGACCGGCGATGGCCGCCAGGGAGAGTTTGTGCTTCATGCTTGGTTTTCTTCTTGGAATGTGCACCGGCTGGATTGCCGCCAGTGATCTTTATGGATATGCGCCGGTGACTAACCGGCAACCCTGCTGTGTGCCTCTTTTGACACACGGGTGGAATCATATCGCTGAAATCATTCCAAGTGAACGACAAATGTCTGAATCGCTACAGTCACAATTTTTGACATTTCTCACTCATCGACCCCGACTCCCCTGCCGGTCCGGGCATCGGCCAGGCGCCAGAAAGCAAAAAACCGCGCCGTCCCTGAGAGAGACACGGCGCGGCGCCTAAATGAAGGGCGTGATGGTCGCACGCCCTCCAGGTGACCAGCTATTGATCTGCAGATCCGAAGATCCGAAACATCAGGCCACTTTCTTGTCGTCGAAGAACTGTTCGTCTTCGGTCGAACCCTTGAGCGCGGTAGTCGACGACTGGCCGCCTTCGATGGTCTGGGTCACTGCGTCGAAGTAGCCGGTGCCGACTTCGCGCTGGTGCTTGACGGCGGTGAAGCCCTTCTCGGCCGCCTTGAACTCGTTTTCCTGCAGTTCGACGAAGGCGGTCATCTGGTTGCGGGCATAGCCGTAGGCCAGGTTGAACATCGAGTAGTTCAGCGAGTGGAAGCCAGCCAGCGTGATGAACTGGAACTTGTAGCCCATGGCGCCCAGTTCCTTCTGGAACTTGGCGATGGTGGCGTCGTCCAGGTTCTTCTTCCAGTTGAACGACGGCGAGCAGTTGTAGGCCAGCAGCTTGCCAGGGAACTTGGCGTGGACGGCTTCGGCAAACTTCTTGGCGAATTCCAGGTCCGGCTTGCCGGTTTCGCACCACACCAGGTCGGCCACTTCCGCGTAGGCCAGGGCGCGGGAGATCGATTGCTCGATGCCGGGCTTGGTGCGGTAGAAGCCTTCCACCGTGCGCTCACCGGTGCAGAACGGGCGATCGCGCTCGTCCACGTCGGAAGTCAGCAGGTCGGCGGCTTCAGCGTCGGTACGGGCGATCACCAGGGTCGGCACGCCGGACACGTCGGCAGCCAGGCGCGCGGCGGTCAGCTTGGCGACAGCTTCACGCGTCGGCACCAGCACCTTGCCACCCATGTGGCCGCACTTCTTGACCGAAGCCAGCTGGTCTTCGAAGTGAACGCCGGCTGCGCCCGCGTCGATCATGGACTTCATCAGTTCGAAGGCGTTCAGCACGCCGCCGAAACCGGCTTCGGCATCGGCCACGATGGGCGCGAAGTAGTCAGTGTCGCCCTTGCCTTCGCTCCACTGGATCTGGTCGGCGCGCTGGAAGGTGTTGTTGATGCGGCGGACCACTTGCGGCACCGAGTTGGCCGGGTACAGCGACTGGTCGGGATACATTTCGCCGGCCAGGTTGGCGTCGCCAGCGACTTGCCAGCCCGACAGGTAGATGGCCTTGAGGCCAGCCTTGACCTGTTGCATGGCCTGGTTGCCCGTCAGCGCGCCCAGCGTATTGACGAACGGTTCGGTGTTAAGCAGGTGCCACAGCTTTTCGGCACCGCGGCGGGCCAGGGTATGCTCGATCTGCACGGAGCCGCGCAGGCGCACAACGTCATCGGCGGTGTAGTGACGCGCGACGCCCTTCCAGCGGGGGTTGGTATCCCATTCTGTTTGCAAGTTCTTTGCTTCGGTTTCGCGGGACATTTCACTCTCCTAGTGATGATGACGGGTATGGCATAAGCAACTTGCGACAGGCTTGCCGGACCACGGTGCCGAGCTTGCCGACCGGTGCGCTTAGGGGGACGGTTTGGAGGCCAGGTCCTGCTGCCTCGCCACCCCTGTTTTTCACGCCTCAGGTCATGTGTCTTATATAAGAGTGTAGGGAAACGTCCCGCGTCGCAACAGCACGGAATGCAGTCGCTGCTGAGTTTTTTTACTGTTTTAAATCAATAACTTACGAAACATATTTCACAATACGGCAAACGGTTCTCCATCATGAGAAACGGCAGTTGTGCTTCGCATCTACATTTTTTGCCGCGCAAAACATCTTTCCGCATTGTGAAAAACAAACGGCCGGCAGTGCCGGCCGCGATGCTGCTCAAGGAGGAACGCATCCAGCACCCCCCGTGCGGTCCTACGCAGGCGGATTTGCCTCGCGCTCACGCCGGTAGGCCACCCAGTCACCGGAGGCAATGCGCGGCAAACCCGTCACCGCGTCCTCCCCCACCGGGTACAGCAGGCAGCGTACGGCCTGGTCGCCAGCCGTCACCACCTGCTCCTCGCGAACGAACAGCGTGGCCTGGCCCGGATAAACCTCTTCGATTTCATCGAGCACCGGCACCAGGGCGGCATCCACCTCGTACAAATCGCCAGCCACGCCGGGGGCGCCGGCATCCAGCACCAGGCCGGGATAGGTGCCGAAGTCATAGAGCCGGCCCGGCACGGTGGCGCAGCCGAGCAGGCGCGGCGCGGCAATGCCGTGCTTGCGCGCGGCCGCGTTGAGGTCGTTGACTTCGCCCGCGCGCAGGGTGCCGTAGACAAATACCACCGGCATGCTCAGCCCTCCAGCTTGCTGTCCGCCACCAGCACGCCATCGGCGTCGGCATAGATCCAGTTGCCGGGCCGCACCACGGCGCCGGGCATCTGCACCGTGACCTCGCGCTCGCCCACATTGCGCTTCTGGCTTTTCTGCGGATGCAGTGCCAGGGCGCGCACGCCGATATCGCAGACCGCAAGCTCAGCGCTATCGCGCACGCAGCCATTGACGATGATGCCGGCCCAACCGTTTTTCTCGGCCAGCACGCCAAGGTTGCCGCCCACCAGCGCGCAGCGCAGCGAGCCGCCGCCATCCACCACCAGCACGCGGCCGTTGCCGGGCGACTCGACCGCTTCGCGCACCAGCGAATTGTCCTCGAACAGCTTCAGCGTGGCAGCCGGGCCGGAAAACGCGGCGCGTTTGCCGAAATGGTGGAATACCGGCGCCAGCACGCGCAGCGAACCGTCGGCCAGCCGTGCCTCATTGGCGTCGCAGAGATCGGTGGTAGCAAAGCTCATGAAGAACTCCCAAATCAGAAAGGTGGAAAGAACACGTTAGACGAGGCGATGGCGGCCTGCCTCAGGACGCGCCCCGCGCGGCCAGCGCCTGGTCGCGAATGGCCTGCAGCGTGGTGCGCGGCGTGATCTGTTCCGGATCGATGCGGATCTCGATCAGGCTGGCAACCGGTGCGGCCAGCGCCTCGCGCAATGCCGGCTCGAACGCTTCGTTGCGGGTCACGACGGCGCCACGCGCGCCATATGCCCGCGCCAGCGCGGCGAAATCCGGGTTGTGCAGTTCGGTGCCGCTCACATGGCCGGGATACTCACGCTCCTGGTGCATGCGGATGGTGCCGTACATGCCATTGTTGACGACGATGATGATCACGGCCGCCCCGTACTGCATCGCGGTGGCAAGTTCCTGGCCATTCATCAGGAAGCAGCCATCCCCGGCCAGCGCCACCACCGTGCGCCCTGGAAAGGCGATCTTGGCGCCCACTGCCGCGGGCACCCCGTAGCCCATGGCACCGCTGGTCGGCGCAAGCTGGCCGCGGCCGCCGCCGGCAAAAGGGCGATAGCGGAAATAGCGGTGCAGCCAGCTAGCGTAGTTGCCCGCGCCGTTGGTCACAACGGCATCGGCCGGCAGCACGGTATCCAGCGTGCGCACGATGGCGGCCATGTCCACGCCCTGCCCGGTATAGGTCGGCGGTGCCAGGTAGGCTTCGTAAACGGCGTGCGCTGCGGCGGTCCATGCCTGCCAGCGCGGCGTGGCGGGGGCATCGAGCTGGGCCAGCCGTTTCGCGATGGCCGGCATCGAGGCCTGCACCATCAGGTCGGCCTGGTAGACGCTGCCCAGTTCCTCGGCGCCCGCATGGACATGGATCAGGGCCTGCGCCGGCCGCGGCGCGGCCAGCAGCGCATAGCCCCCGGTGGTCATCTCGCCCAGCCTCGGGCCGATGGCAAGCACCAGGTCGGCAGCGCGGATGCGTTCGGCCAGTTGCGGGTTGATGCCGATACCGACATCGCCCGCATAGCTGGCGTGGCGGCTGTCGAACAGGTCCTGGAAGCGAAAGGCGCAGCCCACCGGCAACTGGAAGCGTCCGGCAAAATGCTGCAGGTCCTGGCAGGCCTCGGGCGTCCAGCCGCTGCCGCCGGCAATCACGAAAGGCCGCTCGGCGCTGCCCAGCATACTGGCAAGGCGGGCCAGATCGCCCTCGCCCGGCCAACTCATGACGCGCTGGTAGTGCGCCAGCTGCGTTACGGCAACCTGCTGGGTCAGCATGTCCTCCGGCAGCGCCAGGACCACGGGGCCGGGCCTGCCCGAGGTAGCGGTCTGGTAGGCGCGGGCGATGTATTCGGGAATCCGCTCGGCCCGCTCGATCTGCGCCACCCACTTGGCCATCTGGCCGAACATGCGGCGGTAGTCGATCTCCTGGAAGGCCTCGCGATCGGCAAAATCGCTGCCGACCTGGCCGATGAAGAGAATCATCGGCGTGGAATCCTGGTACGCCGTATGGACGCCGATGCTGGCATTGGTGGCGCCGGGGCCGCGCGTGCAGAACGCCAGGCCGGGCTGCCCGGTCAGCTTGCCGTAGGCTTCGGCCATGACCGCCGCGCCCCCTTCCTGCCGGCAGATCACGAAGCGCAGGCGGTCGCGCCGCGCGTGGAAGCCATCGAGCACCGCCAGATAGCTCTCGCCGGGAACGCCGAAGGCCAGTTCGGCGCCGTGCGCCAGCAGCGCATCGACCAGGATATGGCCGCCCGGCTGGAGCGGCGGTGCCCCGTCGGGGGCGGCATGGGACGGCGTGGCGGCAGGATTGACCATGGGCAGTGGACAAGTTGATGGTTCCGTGCGGAACCGTGGATCAGGAATTTGGTATCAGCACAGGGCGTGGGCAGTCCGGGCCGGCAGCGTGTCAGCTGGCGGCCGCGCGGTTGCCCCCCGCATCACGGCGCGAGCGGTTGCCATTGCCTACCGTGACGGCGGTGAAGATCGCCAGCATCTGGAAAGCGCCGATCATGAAGAAGACCCAGCTCGGCCAGTGCGCATCCATCAGCATGCCGAAGAACAGCGGTCCGCTGGCCAGCCCGATATCCAGCCCGGAGTAGACCACGCCATAGACTCGCCCGGTGGCCCCGGCCGGCGCGGCGGCGCGCACCAGCAGATCGCGCGAAGGCCCGGCCGTACCGGCGCCGAAGCCGATCACGCCCATCAGCACCGGCACCATCACGGCCGGCAGCACGCCCAGCCCCACCACGATGGCGACAAGGCCCGACAGCGTGAAGCTCATCGCAATCAGGCGGTCGTGGTTGCTGGTGCGTCCCGCGGCGAAGCCGCCCACGATCATGCCGCCGGCGCTGCACAGCATGTAGACGGTGTAGGACGCCGTGGCCAGCGTCAGCGGCATGCCGTAGAGCTGGGTCAGTGCGGTCGGCGCGAAACTCTGGATGCCGGAGAACGAAAAGGTAGTGACCAGGAAGAAGGCCCAGCAGATCCACACCTGCGGCAACTTGAGAAACGCCAGCATGCTGCCGCCCGCCTTGGCCGCGGCCGGCCTGGGCGCCGCGCCGGCGGTGCCGCGCGGGTCGAGCACGTGCCGGAAGGCCAGCAGCACCGCCAGCACGCCGAAGGCCACGGCCGAAGCGCAGGCGAGCGCGGTGCGCCAGGTGCTGAACTCGGCAATGGTCACCAGGAAGATCGGCGCGGCGGCCCAGCCAAGGTTGCCCGAGATGCCGTGCACCGAGAACGCATGGCCCAGCCGCGGCTGCGACACATGTTTATTGAGCAAGGTGAAATCGGCGGGATGGAACACGCCATTGCCGATCCCCGCCACGCCGGCGCCAAGCAGCAGCATCGCGTAGCTGGGGCTGACCGACAGCAGCAGGGCCGCCGTGCCCAGCAGCCCAAGGCCGCCGAACAGCACCGGCTTGGCACCGAAGCGGTCGACCACGAAGCCAGACGCCGTCTGCACCACGGCCGAGACGGCGAAGAACACCGTCATCAGCAAACCCAGTTCGGCATAGCTCAGGCCAAACTCGGCCTTGATCCATGGGAACAGGGGCGCCAGCAGCAGGTGGAAAAAGTGGGAAACGCCGTGGGCCAGCCCGACCAGGCCAATGACCTGGGCATCGTGGCGCAACGGATTGCGAATGGGATCGAGAGCGGCGGCAGTCATCGGGCGTATCGTGCTGAACCTGGCGCGCCGGCCACTGCTGCCTGGCCCGGTCACGGACCAGGGGCGCGCTGCGAATATCGCATCATAGAGTAAAACCGCCCTCGGCAGGGGTGCCCTGCCCGCTACATCTGCTTGAACAGGTAGGCGTACTGGCGCGCCACCGGCAAGGTCTCCGCGCGATTGCGCAGCTTGAGCGCGAGCCGGCCGAGCGACTGGTTCACGGCACTGGCCACGCAGTCGATATTCACCACCGTGCCGCGATGGATCTGCCAGAAGCGTTCCGGATCGAGTTGCTGCGACAGTTCGCGCAGGCTGGTGCGGATCAGCGCTTCCCCGCTGGCGGACACGACGTTGACGTACTTGTCGGTCGCCTCCAGGTAGATCACTTCATCCACCGGGATGATGCGGATTTCCTGCCCGACCAGCGCCTTGATGAACCGCAGGTAGCCATGCTGGGGCGAGCCCGCCGGGGCCTGCTGCGCTGGCGCGCCACCGGGCTCCAGGGTCTCGAGGCGGGCCAGCAACTGCGCCAGGCGATCGGTGTCGAGCGCGGAGCCGCCCTCCTCGCTCGCCTGCGCATGGGCCGCCAGCCTTGCCTTGAGGCGGTGCACAGTGGCCTCCAGCCGGTCGGGCTGCACGGGCTTGAGCACGTAGTCGACCGCCTCGCGCTCGAATGCTTCCAGCGCGAACTGGTCGTACGCCGTGACGAACACCACCAGGGGCGGCGGATCGAACGCCATCAGCTCGCGCGCCACGTCCATGCCGCTCATGCCCGGCATGCGGATATCGAGAAACGCAACCTGGGGCGCGTGCTGCCGGGCCGCCTCCAGCGCGGATACGCCGTCGTGCACCACGGAGACGATCTGCGCCTCGGGCCAGAGACTGGACAATTCGGCATGCAAGGCGCGCGCGAGCAGCGGCTCGTCGTCAGCGATCAACAAGGTCGGGGACATGGAAGCGGCAGTAATGAAGCGGATCGTTCGGAACGGCGGTTGAAACCGGGGCGGCTGTGGCAGTCAGCCGCCTCAGGGATGAGAAACGCCATGCGCGGCACGGGTAACGGGGGCCATCCCGAGTCCGGCAGGGGCGCTGGCCGGCGCCGGCGCTGGCGCCGGCACGGGCACTGGCGCCGCCAGCCGCACGACGGGCAAGGTCAGCCGGACGATCACGCCGCGCGGCGTGTTTTCTTCCATCTGCATGCTGGCCGACGCCCCGAAAATACGCGCCAGCCGCTCGCGCACATGGGTCAGGCCCAGGCCGGAGCCCTTGGTCACGGCATGCCCGAACCCCACCCCGGTATCCTGGATCACCACCTGTACCGCGTTCTCGCCCTGCGCGCGCGCCGACAGCACGATGCTGCCGCCACGCATGCATGGCTCGATGCCGTGGGTGACCGCGTTCTCCACCAGCGGCTGGATCAGCATGGGCGGGATCTCCACTTCCGCCAGCTCGGGCGGCAGTTCGATCTGATAGCTCAGGCGCGTGCCGAAACGCAGGGCCTGGATGTCGAGATAGCTGCGCAGCAACTCGAACTCCTGGCGCAGCGTGCATTGCTCGGCGCGCGTATGCGACAGCGACATGCGCAGGAAGCCGATCAGCCGCTGCAGCAGCCGCCGGGCGGCCTGCTGGTCGGTGGCGATCAGGCAATCCAGGTTGGCCAGGGAGTTGAACAGGAAGTGCGGCTCGATCTGTGCCTGCAAGGCCATGAGCTGCGCGCGCACCAGTTGCTTTTCCGCCTCCTCGCGCTGCAGGGCGTCGAGCGCGGCCTGCCGTTCCAGGTGGGCGAGCTTCTCCCGGGACCAGTAGAAATAGATCATGCTGGCCGAAGCGAGCATGCCGACCACCAGGCACATGCGCAGCGTGTCGGCGGCTTCCTCGAAGGACTTCGCCGGCTCGTTAAGGAGGATGCGCGTCGCCCAGCTGCCCATGATCACGCCAAGCGGCACGGCAATGGCGGTCAGGCACAGGAAGGGCCAGCGCCTGGGCCGCTCGTTCCACCAGATCAGCACGCGGGCGACATCGATCAGCAGCCAGATCGACAGGCCGATCAGGTGGCTATAGACGAAGTTGTGCCACAACGAGCCACCGGTACGGAAGCCATAGTTGAGGCTGACGGCGATCAAGGTGTTGATGCACAGCACGAACAACAGGTCGCGTGCGAGGATCGAGATCCGGGAAGGAATGGCGGCGGGGCAGCGATCTAGCCGATCCAGCGATTTCATGTGGGCAAGGCCTCCCTGCGCGACGGGGAAAATGGCGCCGGTCCTGCCGGCGCTACCGCAGCCGCAGGACAAGTCGGGGATGACTGATCGCTATTGTAATAGCCGCTCATAAGCTCTGGCACCCTTTGCCCGGCCCGCATGTACGCTGGGCCACCTTGCCGCCGGCTTCGCTACCGTCATCGCCGGCCGCACGGCCATGCAACGCGGCCCACCATTGGCCCGACAGGACAAAGCGCGGAAACGTGATCCACTGCTCGGCCAGGATGCGCAGCGCGATATCGAGCGGGCCGGCGAACGGTTCGGGCCTGACAGCCTCAAGCCGGTGGGCGCGGCCTTGCAGCATCATGGACAAGGCCATGCACAGCACGCCAAGCGCCACCGCCGGGACGGAAAGCGCCAGCGCGCCGTAGACGAACAGCACATTGCCGGCCATGAACATCGGCACGGCGACGATGTGCAGCAGCAAGCTGCGCGGGTGATTGTGATTGCGGGCGTAGCCGCGCCACTGCCAGCGCAGCAGCCCTTCCGGGCGCGCGCTCATTGCTCCGGCCCGCGCCGGTCGACACGGCGCCAGGCGAAACGGCGCACGAGCAGGATCGCACCTATGGCGATCAACAGCACCGGCCATCCTTCGCGCACGATATGGGCGGGCAGGATGCCGCTGTTCTGCGCCAGAAAGATCGCGCCCAGCGCAATCAGGATGATCGGGACAATCAGCCCCCTGCCGCTACGGCCTCGTTTCATTGCCCTCTCCTCGTGCGGGACTCGCGCACCGTCGATAGTGCGGTGCATCATCGCCATGTGACGGCATGTGTATTCCGCCACGGACTGTAGCGACTTTACGCCGACAAAGTACGCGACGGAAGTGGCGTGCGACGAATGGAGAGCGGACGGCGCGAAACGCGGGGATGCGGCGCCACCGGCACCGCGGGGCCCCGTGTCCCCGAGGTCTTCAGGCCTCGACCACCTGCACGCCCGCGGGTTCGGACAGGGCGCTGGTGAGGGTGTCGCGCGACAGATGCGGCGCGAACATGTTGATAAAGGCATGGGCGTAGCCACGCAGGTAGGCCCCGCGCCGCACCGCCACGCTGGTGGTATTCGGCTCGAACAGGTGGTCGGCCGCAATCCGCACCAGGCCGGCGTCCTTGCGCTCGTCGTAGGCCATCGAGGCAACGATGCCCACGCCCAGGTCCAGTTCCGCGTAGGTCTTGATCACGTCCGCGTCCATGGCGGTGAGCACGATCTCCGGCTGCAGGCCGGCGGCCGCAAAGGCGCCGTCGATCTTGCGGCGCCCGGTGAAGCCGGCGTCATAGGTAATGATCGGGAAGCCGGCGATATCCTCCAGCGTCGGCTCCGGCAGGTGCGTCAGCGGGTGGTCCGGCGATACCACCAGGACATGCCGCCAGGTATAAGCCTCGAAGGAAGTCAGGCCCGCCTCGCTGGCCACCGCCTCGGTGGCGATGCCGATATCGGCCTGGCCGGTCAGCAGCAATTCGACAATGTGCGCCGGCGAGGCTTCCTGCAACGCCAGCGTCACATGCGGATAGGCGCGGCGGAAGCTCTGCACCACCTTGGGCAAGGCGTAGCGGGCCTGGGTGTGGGTCGTGGCCACCGTCAGGCGGCCGGTATGCCGGCCGGCGAATTCGTCCCCGGCCTGGCGCAGGTTCTCCGCCTCGAGCAGCAGCCGCTCGACGATGCGCACGATTTCGCGGCCGGGCTCGGTCAGGCCGGTCAGGCGCTTGCCATAGCGCTCGAAGATCTCGACCCCGAGTTCTTCCTCCAGCTCGCGGATCTGGCGCGACACGCCGGGCTGCGAGGTGTAGAGGGCATTGGCAACCTCGGTCAGGTTGAACTGGCGGCGAACCGCCTCGCGGATCGAACGCAGTTGCTGGAAATTCATAGTGCGGCTCCCGCCGGGGCAGCATTGGCCCTGGCTTGTGATTGTGTTGGTGTATTTGCCTGTGCTGCGGGTTGAGGCTGGACGAAGACACGCAACTGGCGCGGCCGCACCGCCAGCAGCTCGCCTTCGCGGAAGCCCTGGTGGCGGAAGCGTTCGAGAGGCAGCGCCACTTCAATCACTTCCTGGGTGTCTTCGCGCTCCAGTTCGAGCTGGGCCACGGGGCCCAGCGTCAGCGCGCGGCGCAGCGTCACGGCGATGCCGTCGGCGCCGGGCGCGTAGCGTTCCAGGTCGAGATCGTGCGGGCGGACATAGGCCACGGCATCGCCGGCGGTTTCATGGCCGCTGCCGATGACAGGCAGGATCGAATCGCCGGTGTGCAGCAAGCCGCCCCGCTCGCCCACTTCCAGCCGGCCGTGGAACAGGTTGACGTTGCCGAGGAAGCCGAACACGAAGGGCGTGGCCGGATGGTTGTAGACCGCCTCCGGCGTGCCCGCCTGCTCGACGTGGCCGCGATTCATCAGCACGACCTGGTCGGCGACTTCCAGCGCCTCTTCCTGGTCGTGGGTGACGAATACGCTGGTCACGTGCAGTTCGTCATGCAGGCGCCGCAGCCAGCGGCGCAGTTCCTTGCGCACCTTGGCGTCGAGCGCACCGAAAGGCTCGTCGAGCAGCAGCACGCGCGGTTCCACGGCCAGCGCGCGGGCCAGCGCGATGCGCTGGCGCTGCCCGCCGGACAACTGCGGCGGATAGCGGTCGGCCAGCCAGTCGAGCTGCACCAGCTCCAGCAGCGAGCGCACCTTCTCCCGGATCTGCGCCTCGCTCGGCCGTTCGGCGCGCGGCTTCACGCGCAGGCCGAAGGCCACGTTCTCGAACACCGTCATATGCTTGAACAGTGCGTAGTGCTGGAACACAAAGCCGACCTGGCGCTGGCGCACATGCTGGTGCGAGGCATCGCGCCCTTCCAGCAGGATCTGGCCATCGTCCGCCCGTTCAAGACCTGCGATGATGCGCAGCAAGGTAGTCTTGCCGCAGCCAGAGGGCCCCAGCAGCGCCGTCAGCTGGCCTTCGTCGAAATCGAGCGTGACATCGTCCAGCGCGACGAAATTACCGAAGCGCTTCTGCACATTCTTGACCTGGATGCTCATGATGCCTGTCCTTGCAATTTGCCAGCGACCGGATTCTCGGGCGCAAAATTGTCGTCTTCCCTGTGCTCGCCGCGCGCCCGGTATTCCACCAGCGTCTTGATACCGAGCGTGACCAGGGCCAGCAGCGTCAGCAGCGACGCCACCGCGAAGGCTGCCGCGAAGTTGTACTCGTTGTAGAGGATCTCCACGTGCAGCGGCATGGTGTTGGTAAGCCCGCGGATATGGCCCGATACCACCGAGACCGCGCCGAACTCGCCCATGGCCCGCGCATTGCACAGGATCACGCCATACAGCAGGCCCCAGCGGATATTGGGCAGCGTGATGCGGCGGAAAGTCTGCCAGCCGGAGGCGCCCAGCACGATGGCGGCCTCTTCTTCCTCGCTGCCCTGCGCCTGCATCAGCGGAATCAGCTCGCGTGCGACAAAGGGAAAGGTGACGAAGATGGTGGCCAGCACGATGCCCGGCACCGCGAACATGATCTTGATATCGTGTGCCTCCAGCCACGGACCCAGCCAGCCCTGCGCGCCGAACAGCAGCACATAGACCAGGCCGGAGATCACCGGCGACACCGAGAACGGCAGGTCGATCAGCGTGATCAGCAGGTTCTTGCCGCGGAAATCGAACTTGGCGATGGCCCACGCCGCCGCCACGCCGAACACCACGTTGAGCGGCACTGCGATGGCCGCCACCAGCAGCGTGAGCTGGATCGCGGCCACGGCATCGGGCTCGACCAGCGAATCGAAATAAGTCTGCACGCCCTTGCGCAGCGCTTCGTAAAAGACCGAAGCCAGCGGAATAAACAGGAACAGCGCGAGGAACAGCACCGCAACGGTAATCAAGGTGTAACGCACCCACGGCGCTTCGCCCGTGGCATCCCGAAAACGCGCGGCGGGGGCGGAACGGCCGCCCAGGCCCTGGGTAACAACGCCGGCCATTTCAGTTCTCCTTGCCCGGCGCCACGGAGGCGCGCACGGCCTGATGGTGGCGGCGCGTCCACGCTTGCAGCAGGTTGATCAGCAGCAACAGGGCAAAGGAGATCACCAGCATCACCACCGCCACCGCGGTGGCGCCCGCGTAGTCGTATTGTTCCAGCTTGGAATAAATCATCAGCGGCGCGATCTCGGAGATCATCGGCATGTTGCCGGAGATAAACACCACCGAACCGTACTCGCCTGTGGCCCGTGCGAACGACAGCGCAAACCCGGTCAGCAGCGCCGGCAGGATGGTCGGCAGGATCACGCGGAGAAACGTCTGCAGACGGGTGGCGCCCAGGCTGGCGGCGGCCTCCTCCAGCTCCTGCTCGGCATCCTCCAGCACCGGCTGCACCGTGCGCACCACAAAGGGCAGCCCGATGAATGTCAACGCCACCACCACGCCCAGCGGCGTGAAGGCGACCTTGACGCCCAGCGGCTCCAGGTAGCGGCCGAGCCAGCCATTGCCGGCATACAGCGCGGTCAGCGCGATACCGGCCACCGCGGTGGGCAAGGCGAACGGCAGGTCCACCAGTGCGTCAACCAGGCGCTTGCCGGGAAAGCGGTAGCGCACCAGCACCCAGGCCACCACCAGTCCGAACACGGTATTCACGATGGCGGCGATCAGCGAGGCGCCAAAGCTGAGCTGCAGGGAAGCGACGACCCGCGGCGCGCTGATTGCGCTCCAGAAGGCCTCCCAGCTCATCGTAAAGGTCTTGAGGAAGGTGGCCGACAGCGGGATCAGAACGATCAGCGTCAGGTAGAACAGCGTGAACCCCAGCGAGAGGCCAAAGCCCGGCAGCACGGTAAAGCGCTGCTTGCTTGGCCTGGCGGGCGCGCGCTTGCGCGCCTGCGGGGCATCCGGCCTCGCCGGGGGCGGAGTGTCCGCCAGGGAAATCGAGGGTGGCATGTTGTCTCGTCTGTGCCGTCAGTGTCGCATTCACCACCCGGAGAAGGATTCAGGCGAAGGCTCGGGCCAGGAATCCGGGAAACGGGGGGGCTTCTTTATGACGCCGGCGCATAACGCACCGGCCTACGAGACAAATTCTGCAGATCCCGCCTTATAAACAGAACGAATCTTTACGTATGTTCTTAGGCGTTTTAGATATAAGGGAACGTCGACGACACCTCGACACCCGTTTCCCAAGGCTCCGAGCGGTCGTCAGACGGTCCGGCGCTGCCGTCTGCTTCAATGCGCTGTATCAATGTGGCAAGCAAGCCCAGCCCTTCGGGCCACTGGTCCAGCCCGGAATCGGCATTGATGTGGCCTGCCAGGCCCGCGTCGTGCAGTTCGCTCCCCCAAAGCGTGCCCCAGCTGAAGGCAGTGCGCTGCTGCATCCAGGGATCGTTGCGGCTGGCGATGAGGATGGTGGGAAACGGCAGCCGGCGGGCCGGCAGCAATGCCGCCACGCCGAACTTGTCGGGGTCGGCCGGCGCCACCAGGAGGGCGCCCGCAATGCCCTCGGCGTCCAGCGCCGCCTGGCGCAAGGTGGCCAGGCAGCCGAAGCTGTGCGCCACCAGGATGGCCCCGCGCGATGCCACGCGCTGCGCCCGCATCACGCTTTCCGAGACGCGCTCGGCCCACAGCGGCAGGCTGGGGCGCGACCAGTCGTGCTGCTCCACGCGCTGCCAGTCCGGAAAGCGCTGTTCCCAGCGGCTCTGCCAGTGGCCCGGCCCGCTGCCGTGCAAGCCCGGCACCGTCAGGATCTGCAATCCCTTGGGCACCTTCAGCCGCACGTCGGCGGCGCGCCCGCCGGCGCCCGCCTGCCCGCCGCGCTGGTGCGGCGCGGCAGGCCTCTTCGTCTGCGTCATATCGGCTCCTTGCTGAACGCCATCGGGACGCGGCCGGATCCGTTCCGGGCCGCCCCGCCCTCGAATTCCTCATTGCCCGCGTCACCGCCGCCAGGCCCCGCTTGCGGCACGCGCAGGTCGCGCGCGCTCACGGCCGCGCCGGTGAAACTGCCCTGCCCCAGCACGATGCCGGCCGCCTGCAGCCGCTCGGCGTTCTCGGCATTCTCCAGCCGGCGCCCGATCAGGGTCACGCCGGCGCTGTCCGCGCTGGCCTGCAACCCGGCAAGCTGCCGGTCGGTCCAGTTGCGGCGCATGTCCAGCTTGAGCCATTCGGGCAAGGCATGCGCCATCAGCGCACCCGCCTCGGCGGGGTCAGATGCCTGCAGGCTGACGGCAAAGCCGTTGCGGCGATAGTTGCCCACCACATGCAGCAGCAGCGGCAGATCGTCGTTGGCGCTGGCCGGTACCTGGATCACGAACCGTTCGAGCGGCAGTCCCAGCGATTGCAGCGCGCGCCGGAAGGCCGAGCCATGATCGTCGGCCACCGCCGCCAGCAGCCGGTTATGCACATTGAGCACCAGCTTGCGCTCGCCATCGGCGGCGAAATAATTGATGGCGTGCACCAGCCGCGAGAGGCGGTCCAGCGACACCAGCGAGGCATCGTCCGCCGCCATCGCGAACAGCTTCCACGCCGCCAGGCCGACACCGTCGCCGGCATAGGTGCGCAGCGTGCCCTCGTGCGCCACCACGTCGTGGCTGGACAAGGTAATGAGCGGCTCGAAGGCACTGGTCAGCGAACAGTTGTAGAACTGGCCCTGCACCTGCCCACGCTCGTCTCGCCAAAGCTGACGATCGCTCTCGGGCCGGCGAGGCAGCCCTTCCAGGTAATGGGTGAGTGCCGCCAGTCCCGCGCCTGTTTCGTTCGCGCTTGCCATTGCCATTTCCTTTGCGTTGCGCTTGCGCCTCGGGCGAGGCTTCAAAGCTTGGCCAGGGACACCTCGGTAGCCTTCACCAGGGCAACGACTTCGCTGCCGATGGTGAGACCGAGATCCTTGACCGAGCGGGTGGTGATGACCGAGGTGACGATGCCGGCCGGCGTCTCGACGTCGACCTCCGAGACCACCGGGCCTTCGATGATGGCGGCTACCTTGCCGCGGAACTGGTTGCGTACGTTGATCGCCTGAATGCTCATGATAGAAGTTCCTTTGCGTGAGTGAAAATGAAGATTGCGTAAAACTTTGATTCAGCGCCTTGCGTGGTGAACCGCGATGAGTGACGTTGCACGCTCAAACTTGCCGCGGCTACGCCGCGGGTTGCACCGGGTTCATGCAATTGCGCCGGCATGACTGTTGCCTCAAACTTGTTTGCAACCTGGTTTGCAGTCTTGCCTTCTGCGTGATCCGCCTGCCTGCACTCGCTGATCCGGCCACTGGCTAGATCGCCCAGCGCACCGAATCGGCCGTGCGCGCAACCGACCAGTCCACCGCGGGCGCCAGTGCCTGGCCATACCCGACGGCGTCGGCCGCCACTGCCTCGTCGCGTTGCATGACCCGCCGCAGCACCGCATCCTCCAGTTGCGCGAAAGCGGCCGAGCCTCGCTGGCGCGGTCGTGGCAACGCCACGCGCTGGTCCAGCGCAATGCGCCCGTCTTCGATCAGCACCACGCGGTCGGCCAGCGCTACCGCCTCGGAAACATCGTGCGTAACCAGCAGCGCCGTAAAGCCCAGGCGTTGCCACAGCGACTCGATCAGCCCCTGCATCTCGATGCGCGTCAGCGCGTCGAGCGCGCCCAGCGGTTCGTCCAGCAACAACAGCCGCGGGTGATGCACCAGCGCGCGCGCCAGAGCGACGCGCTGGCGCTGCCCGCCCGACAGGCGCGCCGGCCATTCGCCCGCGCGCTCGGCCAGGCCGACCTGGCCCAGCACCCTGGCGGCATCGGCCAGCCTTGAGCGAGGCAGGCCCAGCGCCACGTTGTCCAGCACCTTCTTCCACGGCAGCAAGCGTGCGTCCTGGAACATCACACGGACCGCCTCGCGCTGCTTGCGGCCCGGGCCATCGTCAAGCGTCACGGCGCCGCCGTCGCTGTCTTCCAGGCCCGCCACCAGCCGCAGCAAGGTGCTCTTGCCGCAGCCGCTGCGGCCCACGATGGCGAGGAACTCGCCGGGGGCGGCCTGCAGGTCGATGCCGTGCAGCACCTCGCGCCCGCCGTAGCGCTTCACTACCTGCTGCACGCGCAGCGACAGTCCGTTGCCGGCTTTGCTCGCTGGCACGTCCGCCAGCGCAGCCTGTTCGATCGGGTTGCTTTGCATTTCGTGTTCTCCTTGGGCCGCGGGCTCAGTGCGCCTGGTAGCCGGGGTGCCAGCGCAGCCAGAAACGTTCCAGCCCGCGCGACAGCAAGTCAGCCAGCTTGCCCAGCAGCGCGTAGAGCAGGATGCCCACCAGCACCACATCGGTCTGCAGGAACTCGCGCGCATTCATGGTCATGTAGCCGATGCCCGACTGGGCCGATATGGTCTCGGCGACGATCAGGATCACCCACATCAGGCCGAGCGAGAAACGCACGCCGACCAGGATGTTGGGCAAGGCCCCCGGCAGGATCACCTCGCGGTAAAGGCGCCAGCCCGACAGGCCGTAGCTCTTCGCCATCTCGATCAGGCCCGGGTCGACCGAACGGATGCCGTGGTAGGTGTTCAGGTAGATCGGGAAGAACACGCCCAGCGCGACCAGGAACAGCTTGGCTGTCTCGTCGATGCCGAACCACAGGATCACCAGTGGAATCAGGGCCAGCGTGGGAATGTTGCGCACCATCTGCAAGGTGCTGTCGAGCAGCGTCGCGGCCGGCCGGAACGTGCCGGTGAGCAGCCCCAGCAACAGCCCGAAGCCGCCACCGATGGTGAAACCAAGCACGGCGCGCCAGCTGCTGACCCACACATGGCGCCACAGCTCGCCCGTGATGGCCAGGCCCCAGGCAGCCTTCACCACATCGAAGGGCGCGGGCAGGATGCGATTGGACAGCCAGCCGTACTGTGAAGCCAGCTGCCACACCACGATCAGCAGCACTGGCACAGCCCAGGGCGCGGCCGGGCCAAGCACCTTGTTCAGCCAGTCGGCGCGGCGCGGCGGGAGCGTGAGGGGAGCGGACATGTCGGCCTCCTTCAGCGCTGCGCCGCGCGCGGCACGATGCCGGTCGCCATGACTTCCCCGAAGGGCCCCGACAACACCTTGCCCGGCAGCTTGTCGCGCACGGAACGCGGCAGCAGCGGGAACACCAGTTCGGCGAAGCGGTAGGCTTCCTCCAGGTGCGGGTAGCCGGACAGCACGAACGTATCGATGCCCAACTCCGCATACTCCTGCATGCGCGCCGCCACGGTGTGCGGATCTCCCACCAGCGCGGTGCCCGCGCCGCTTCGCACCAGGCCCACGCCGGCCCACAGGTTCGGGCTGATCTCCAGCTCCGCGCGGCTGCGCTCGCCGCCGCCGGCATGCAGCGCGGCCATGCGGCGCTGGCCTTCGGAATCCATCCTGGCGAACACGGCCTGCGCGCGCGCCACGGTATCGTCGTCGAGCTTGCTGATCAGCTTGCCGGCGGCGGCCCAGGCTTCGTCGTCGGTCTCGCGCACGATCACGTGCAGGCGGATGCCGAACCTGACCGAGCGCCCATGGCGCGCGGCGCGCTGGCGCACGTCGGCGATTTTCTTCGCCACCTCGGCGGGCGGTTCACCCCACGTCAGGTAGGTGTCCACCTGCTCGCCGGCCAGCTCATGCGCGGCATCCGAGGAGCCGCCGAAATACACCGGTGGATGCGGCCGTTGCAGCGGCGGGAACAGGACTTTGGCGCCCTTGACCCTGAGGTGCCTGCCTTCGTAGTCGAGTTCGGCGCTTTCATGGCTGGCGGCCAGCACCTCGCGCCAGATGCGGATGAACTCGGCCGAGGCTTCGTAGCGTTCGGCGTGGTTCAGGAACAGGCCGTCGCCCTCCAGTTCCGACGCGTCGCCACCGGTCACCAGGTTCACCAGCAAGCGGCCACCCGAGAGACGGTCGAAGGTCGCCGCCATGCGCGCGGCCAGCGTGGGCGCCATCAGGCCGGGGCGCACAGCCACCAGGAAGCGCAGGCGGCGGGTGACCGCGGCCAGCGTGGAGGCCACCACCCAGGGGTCCTCGCAGGAGCGCCCGGTGGGAATCAGCACACCTTCGTAGCCCAGCGTATCGGCGGCGGTGGCGATCTGCTTCAGGTAATCGAGATTGACCTCTCGCGCCCCTTCCGAGGTGCCGAGGTAGCGGCTGTCGCCGTGCGTTGGGATAAACCAGAAAACTTGCATGCCTTTGCCTCTTCAGCTTGTCTTGTTGATTTCGTCCATTCGGTATGACGGCATCGCGGGGTTCCGCGCAGGCACGGTGCCAGCCGTCGCGGCGTGCATGGCCGCCGCCCTGCCCCACTTCGCCGTGCCCAGGCCGAGCGCGAGCAAGGCGGCGCCCAATCCGCCAGTGAGCAAGGCCGCGATCAGCACGTGGCGCAGTCGAGCGCGGCGCACGGCGTGGCCCTGCTTGCCAGCCGCGTTCAACGCTGTGCCTGCCAGGCGGCATCCGCCGCATCGACCGGCTCCTCCGCCTGCGCGCGGCCGGGCAGCAGCGCATAGGCCAGACCCGTGGCTGCAACCAGCGCTGCCAGGACCAGGCGGCGCTTCAGGTTGCCGGTGCCCGCAACGCGCTGGCGTCGCGCGCCGTTGCCGGCTGGCGTTCCCTGAATATCGCGTTCGTCGGGATGCTTGAAAACTGCCGAGTTCATATCGATGTCCCTGTGCAAGATGCAAACGCGATCACGCCGGCAGCGTGCGGGTGCACGCTCCCCCGCCGGCCTGCAAGGAAGACGGCGCAGCAATCACGGATAAGGCTGGTTCTCCCCGGGCGGCGCTCGCGCCCCCGCATCAACTCAGGCGGAACATCGCTCGGCCGGCACAGGGCGCTGCGCGGCACGACCGAAGGTGCCAGGCAGTACGTCCGGCGGCAGCAGGTCCAGGGGCGTCTTGAGCAGGCCGCCATAGGCAGCCTTGTAGACCGGGGTGGCAAGGGTCACCACCTGGGCCTCGCCCACCGCGCGGATGGTGGCAGCGATATCGGGATCGTCCACCCTGGCCGCCAGCAGCGCCGCGGGCGGAAGCTCGCGCAGCGCCAGGTGACTGGTGCGTTCGCCGGCGACTTCGAGCCCGCTGCGCAGATGCGCCAGCAGGTGCCCGGAACGCGACGGGGCGGACGGACTGCCGGACAGGGTCAGGATGGACATCGGGCTTCCTTCTCAACTGAATGGCGCGGCGGACGCAGTTCGCGCCCGCCCATGCCGCTGATTACTTCTTGCCGGGCTGGTAGACCTGGTCGAACGAACCACCATCGGCGAAGTGCGCTTTCTGCGCCTTCTGCCAGCCGCCGAAGGCCTCGTCGATGGTGAACAGCTTGACCTTCGGGAAATTGGCCGCGTACTTGGCCGCAATCTTTTCCGAAATCGGTCGGTAGTAATTCTTCGCCGCGATTTCCTGGCCCTCGTCGGTGTACAGGAACTGCAGGTAGGCCTCGGCCACCTTGCGCGTGCCCTTCTTGTCCACCACCTTGTCGACCACCGCCACCGGCGGCTCGGCCAGGATCGAGATCGACGGCGCGACGATGTCGAACTTGTCCGGACCCAGTTCCTTGATTGCCAGGATCGCCTCGTTCTCCCAGGCAATCAGCACGTCGCCCAGGCCGCGCTCGACAAAGGTCGTGGTGGCGCCGCGGGCGCCGGAGTCCAGCACCGGCACGTTCTTCAGCAACTGGCCAACAAACTCCCTGGCCTTCTGCTCGTTGCCGCCCGGCTGGCGCAGCGCGTAGCCCCAGGCAGCCAGGTAGTTCCAGCGCGCGCCACCCGAGGTCTTCGGGTTCGGCGTGATCACCTGCACACCCGGCTTGACCAGGTCGTTCCAGTCCTTGATGCCCTTGGGGTTGCCCTTGCGCACCAGGAACACGATGGTCGAGGTATAGGGCGAGGCATTGTGCGGCAGGCGCTTCTGCCAGTCCGCCTTGAGCAGACCCTTCTCGGCAATGGCGTCGATGTCATAGCCCAGCGCCAGCGTGACCACATCCGCGTCCAGCCCGTCGATCACCGAACGCGCCTGCTTGCCCGAGCCGCCGTGCGACTGGCGGATGGTCAGCGCGTCGCCACCCTTGGCCTTCCAGGCCTTGGCGAAGGCGGCATTCACATCCACGTACAACTCCCGCGTCGGGTCGTACGAAACATTCAACAGGTTGGTGTTGGCCCAGGCGGTCTGGGTGGAACCGATCACGGCCAGTGCCGCCAATCCGATGGCCAGCTTGCGAATCATCTGTCTTGCTCCCGTCTTGTCGTCGTGAATTGGCGGCTGCGCGCCTCGTTTCATGGCCCTCCTTGTGTGGGAAGGCTGGTGTCAGGGAAGAAGACTACCGAGGGGGCTATGTGAAAGGAACGAATGGTTTCGCCGATCCTTGCACGTTTTCCGCATAAGATTCGGCGGAAATATGGACAAGCCGCAGGGAGTACCGTCGAAACCGTCAGTCTTCGACAACGAGAGGCTGCGGGGATGCCCGCGTGCTACAGGTTGTGCCGAAGGTTGGCTGCAGAAATGCAAATGAGTACAATTCGTATTTGAGAATCATCCGTTGGCGTGAAGACAGATCACCCCACGGTATGGCAACCAAGGAGCTTTCCGCGGGAAGGCCTTGGCATGGCGGAATGCCGTGGCTGCCATCCACGCGACCCCGCCGTTGTAGAGGAAGGGAAGCCGGTCTTGTCGGTGCGCTTGAAGTGGCTTTCGCTGCGGGTGTTGGTTGCGGCTTCTACCCTGAGGTCGTTCTTCGCCACGATGACGGTGCGCGCATCGGACACCACATTGCTGCCAGTGACCGTGACGTTTTGCCCCTGCACCGCCACGCTATTGCCGCTGAAGGTGATGGCCACCGCGTTGGTTTCTTCCAGGCTGTCGCGGCTGGTCCTGGTGCTGGAGCCGAGCAGGCCGCGGGATATGTGCTTGCGCCCTTCGCTCCAGTTGCTGCCGGCTTCACCGGCAACAATATTGACATCGCCCTGGGCCACGGCCATCAGCGCGCCTTGCTCGCTGGTGACGGTGGCGGCGCGGGCATTGAGATCGCCGCACTTCATCTTGACGCCTTCAAGAAAATGGAAATTGCCTTCCAGACTTGTGGCGGCAGGGCCTCAGACAACGCAAACGGTGTGTGGGCACCAGAACGACCGAGTTCCATATGTTGCAGAACAGTTTCCCCCCGCCGTTAGTCCGCGCTGGGTATTATTCTCAAGCTCGGCACTATTGAACCTTGCAGGCTGGATATGTGTGCCGTATCGAGCCTTCACAAGAACCGGTATAGCGATAGCCTTTTTTAAGCATACATTGCTGTATCTCCATATATTTCGCACCAGCTGCATCTCGCATCTCTTGAGCGTCAACTCCAGACTTTGGGCTACTGTATCCTCCATCCCGCATCCCCCCACATTCCACCCAGTCCAGATTTCTGTCTTCCACACCTCCAACCTTTTTTTCCCAATAATCACTGAGAGGCGTGATATTCATTCCCGCAGATGGATTTCCATTCATCCAAAACCCTCCTATCCCACACCCAAATAATAAGAGAGGGAGAAAAACAACTATAAAAAATTTAATCTTCATCAAAAACCATCAAAACATACAAAATGGATAAAAATATTTTATTTAAGGAGGTAAAGTTAATCTGGCAGCTCTTAAATTCCCGACTTTAGAAGAAGAGAAATAGCCTGCCAGACTTCGGGGGGCAATGCCTCGGCCATTGCGAAAGGCCCGGAAATAGGAATTGCCGCGATACTCCATGCCTCATGCCCGACTTTTACCGCAAGTGAGCGCTCTCGCTTCGCATTGCCTTCCTCGTCGTAGAGCCCCCCCAACTTTCCACCAATCATGTCATGAGTGCCGGCAAAGGATTCGATCAATCTATCTTGCCAACTACCAGTCCCGTAAGGCACACCGAATAAAGTGCCTCTTACACCCTGTATCCCACCGGTAAGGCCGCCCATTTCTTTACCTTTCTCTGTCCCCAAAAATTCAGCCAAACTCATCCCGACAGCCCCGTTATCAAACTGAACCTGTTTTTTGTCATCAAGATCCAGACTTCCATCGGTTTTCTTTAGACACCGCTCATTAGTTTTTCCGCATAGCTTTTCCAAATCAATTCGTGTGCCACCAAGTTTTACACCGTCCCCATTGGACCCCACACTTTCGCCAGATATATTATTGATAGTAGTTTGACCATCTGTTACTCCCGCAAACTTCGCAGAATCTTCAATCATCAATTCACGCATTTTACTGGCGGCAGCTGACAGAGTTTCCTTGGTAACCGCCGATGTGCCAGAGCCAGTGACAGCGCCAATTAGTACGTTCATCACGCGCTCTTGCAACTTAAGATCCTTCAGTTCAGCTTCGACAACCGCCTTCTCCTCCGTAGTCTTCACTTGCTTCAAGCGTGCTTGCAGTTCGGCACGTTCGGTTTTCACGTAGCTATCCACTGCCGTGTATGCTTGCTGCGAAAATGCTGCCGCGATCTCCGCCTGGGCCTGCACTTGCGCGACCAGCTTGCCGGCATCCCAGTCCTTGACAAGACCATTCGCGCTATCGCCAATGAGGATGTCTCGATTAATACTGGCAACCGTTTCTTCGACGGTCTTGCCTGTCATTGCCTTATGCTCAGTCTCGTTTCGAGCCTCGATAGCACCACCACTGATACCACTACGAGTGACGCTGCTGTCGCTGCCACTGATCCTGCTGTACCCGGGGGCCCCGGCACCGACGCTGTTGCCGAAGTTCTGCAGCGACCAGTCGCTGCCCTTGCCTGCGACATTAGTGGCTTTGGAGCTTTCCGATTGCTTGTCGGTCTCTTTTCCATCCGCCTTCTTGTCATCGCCGCTCACGCTGAAGCCACCCGATAGGCTCACACCAGTGGCCTTGTGCTTGCTGCGATTTTCGATATCGCTAACGGTCAAGGTGCCGGTGCTCACGCGGTTGAGACCATCCTTCACGGCCTGGTCTGTACTGGCGATGGCGGCCCCCTTGAGGTCGGTGTTGCCCTTGACCTTGACATCGAAACCGCCGTCGCCGGCCTGGATGCCGCTTTGCCCCCGGACGCTGGCGAAATCGCCGTCGACCTTGCTGTTGGAATAGCTGGCGCTGGCGGCAAAACCAACACCTACGGTGACGCTCCCACCAAGGCTTTGATCCTTGCTTTTAAAGGTACTGGTGTCTTGCAGGCTCTCGATATTGAGGTTGCCGCCGACATCGGCCACCACCTGTTTACCACTGGCCACCGCGCCGCGCAGGGTGGTGTCGCCGCCCGATTCCAGGGTCAGGCGTTCGCCCGCGTTGACATGGGCGTTGCTCCAGGTGACGTCCTTGCCTTCGCCCTTGCCTTTGGAGCCGCTGGCATTGGCTGTGACACCGAAGCCGACGCCATTGGAACCAACCGAGATGGCCACGCCGACGCCACCACTGGCGCTGCTGCTCTTGCGGTCGGTTTCGTTGGTGTTTTGAGCGGCCAGCAGGGTGAGGTCGCCGTCGGCCTTGAGGTGAGCGTTGCCACCGGCGCGGATGCGGCTGCCCTGGACAGTGAGGTCGGAATCCTGGCCGGCGCCAGTGGCACTGATACGCACGTCGCCGCCGGCAGCCACGGTGGAGCCGACGGCGGTGTCGCGGGTGCTGGTGGACTTGCTGTCGCTCTTGCTGCCGCCCACGGTGATTGAGATATTGAGGCCACCGGCCGCCTTGGGGTCGGCCTTGATGGTGTCGAGCGTATTCTTGGCCGTCAGCACGGTGGTTGCGGCGGCCAGTGCCTTCATCCGTGGATCCTCAGTCTTGCCAGCCGCACTCTTCATCTGCTCGGCAGCCTGCAAGGCCGAGATCACCGGTGCGGTCACCGCCACGGTCAGGCCGGACTGGCGGAATTTACTCTCCTCCGTGCTGCGCCCGCTTTCGCGAGTCTCGACGATATCCACCTTCCTGGCGTGGATATCGATATCCCCTTTGGGCGCCAGTACGTGGCTGCCGGTCTGCTGGTAGTGGTTGCCCGCGACCAGGGTAACGCTACCGCCGGTGGCGCCCACGGTGGAGGCCGCGGCGCTGGTGCTCATATCCTTCTTGCCTACGCTCTGCATCTGACTGCCGAGGGTGATTGCGACCCCGCCGTTGTAGAGGAAGCCGGTCTTGTCGGTGCGCTTGAAGTGGCTTTCGCTGCGGGTGTTGGTTGCGGCTTCTACCCTGAGGTCGTTCTTCGCCACGATGACGGTGCGCGCATCGGACACCACATTGCTGCCAGTGACCGTGACGTTCTGCCCCTGCACCGCCACGGTGTTGCCGCTGAAGGTGCTGGCTACGGCGTTGGTTTCCTCCACGCTGTTACGGCTGGTTTTGGTGGTGGAGCCGAACAGGCCGCTGCTCTTGTGCTTGCGGCCTTCGCTCCAGGTGCTTCCGGCCTCGCCGGCGACGATGTTGACGTCGCCTTGTGCCACGGCCACCAAAGCGCCTTTGTCGCTGGTGACGTTGGCGGCGCGGGCGTTGAGATCGCCGACGGCCTGCAGGCGAACGTCGCCTTCGGTTCGCACGGTGGTGCCAACATCCTGCCCATGGCCCTGTTTGAGGTAGTTGCTGGTGTTGCGGACGTTGTTTTCCTGCTCGGCGACCTGGACGGTGCCGAGGTTGAGGTCGCGCCCGGCGACGATGGCGGTCTTGCCGTCCTTGCCGGCATTGATGATTTGCGCGGCCATCAGGTTGGCGTCGCGCCCGGCCATGGCCACCAGGGTGCCGCCGGGGTTGCTGACGTACAGGCCGGCGGCGCGGTCGATGTGGGTGCGGCTGAAGTCGCTCAGGCCCGCCCGCTTGGCGTCGCTGTGGATGGTGGTGACCACATTGAGGTCGCGTCCGGCTGTCGCGGACAGCGCCTTGCCCGCATCCAGCGTACCGCCGATATTGTCCAGATCGTTGCGGGCCTTCAGGGCCACCGCGTCGCCTGTGATGCGGCCACCGAGGTTGCGCAGGTTCTCGCCGGTGAGCTTGACGGCGGTGCGCCCGGCGATGGTGCCGGAGTTGACCAGGTCGCCCTTCAACTCGAGGTCAATGCTGTCGGCGGCGATCAGCGTGCCATTGCCGTTGAGGTCGCCGGGCTTGACGCGCACGTAGACCTGCGGCACCAGGGCACGGCTGCGCGTGCCGTCGGCCAGGGTGACATCTTGCTCCACCAGCCAGACCATGTCGCTGGTGAGCTGGGCCATCTGCTCGGCGCTCAGCGCCACGCCGGGGCGCAGGCTCCAGGCCTTGGCATAGGTGCCGCCGGCTTCCAGCAGCGCGCGGTACTGCGCTTCGTCGCTGCCGTAGCCCTGGAGGAAGCGCCGGCCGGTGAACTGGCCGATCTGGTCGCGCACCAGGCCCTGTTCGTAGAAGCCGTCGCCCAGGCGCTTGTGCATGGCGGCCGGGTCGTAGCCCAACTGCGACAGCAGGTAGTCGGAGCTGAGCCAGTTGCGGTAGTTGGCAAAGCGCGGGTCGGTTTCGATCAGGTAGCTGCCGCTGTCCGGCTGGACGCGGAACAGGCTGTTGGTGGGGACCTGGGTGTCGACGCCCACGGTACGGATCACGGCGGGGTCGTTGCCACTGGCGGCACCGACGCTGCTGCTCGTGCTGGCGCCCGGGCCGTCCGCGGATGCCGCGTCTTGTCCCTGGAGGGTGCCAGGGCCGCTGACGCTTCCCACCGCGGCCGCCACTTCGATGATCTCGCGCGAGCTGGCGCCGCCGGAGGTACCGCTGCCACCGGCGATGGTGCCACCCACGCCGCCGGTGTTGCGCCCGCCGACGCTGTAGCCACTGCCGTTGCTGGCGGTGTGTTGCTGGGCCTTGGACACGTTCAGGGGGATGGTCTGGATCGTGTCGGCGGGGGTGTAGGCGATCCTGCCGTCCCACTTGCGCTCGTGATACCACTTGAAGCCGCCGCGCCAGCGGCTGTAGGTGTACTGGCTGGTGCCTTGCTCGCGCTGGATGTGCTCGCCGAACACCTGTTCGTTCTTCAGGTTGTGCAAGTCGCCCTGCAAGGCGCCGCCGGCGAAGATGTGGCTTCTATCATTGGTCAGTTCGTCGCCGCGCAGCGTCATGTTGCCGCCGGAGCGCATCAGCGCCGGCGCGCTTTGGGTGACCTGGGTTTCGTACTCGGTGCGGGTGATGTCGTACTGGGTCCAGGCCTTCACTTCGGCGCCGGTCTGCTTGTTGCGGTAGAGGCCCGCTTTGCTCCAACGCTCCCAGGCGAAATCGCCAATATCGTGTTTGTTCGGGTCACCGTTGGGCTGCAGGTACATGCCCTTGGTCGGCCCGCCAACCTGCACCACCTCGGCGCCGAAGTGCAGGTTGCCGTTGCGCAGGCGGCTGGCGTCGATGGTGAGGCCGCCGAGGGATTCGATGGTGGCGCTGTCGTTGAGCAGCAGGCCAGCGCGGCCGGTGGCATGCCCTTCGGCATCGAGCGCCCCGCCGATATTCATGGCGTCGCTGCCACCACCGGCGCTGAAGATCAGCGCCTGTTCGCGGTTGTTGACAACGCCGGCGCCGATGTCGAGGCGCTGGCGCGCGGCGATGGCGGCGGCCTTGGTCTGGCCGTTGGCGTGCTCCTCGCGGTTTAGCACGCTCCCCGCCTGGATGCCGACATGGTCGCCGTAGATGCGCCCGGTGCCGACGTTATCGAGGGTGCCGGCTTCGATGTGGGTCCGGCCGCCGTCGATCAGGCCGCGGTTGCCCAGTGTGCCGCCGGCCGCCACCAGGGTGCGCCCGCCGCTGATCTGGCCGCTGGCGGTGTTGTCCACATGGCTGCCGCGGACTTCCAGGTCGCCGGCCTGCAAGGTGCTGCGGTTGGTCAGGCGGCCAGCGGTACTGATGAGCGCGCGACCGTTGGCGGTGATTTCGCCGCTATTGTCGAAGGCCTGCTGCAAGGCAACGGTCAGGTCGCCCTTGGAAAGCACCCTGCCATCGCCGGCCATCCCCCCGGCCTCGATGGACTGGCGGGTGCCGGACAGCAGCGTGCCGGCACTGTTGACGATGCGGTTGGCGGTCACGGCGATGCTGCCCGCCGAAGAGACGCTGCCGCCGGTGTTGTCCAGGGTGTTACCCACGCCGGCGCCGGTAATGCCGATGTGACGGTCGGCGGCGATGGTGCCGGCGGTGTTGTCGATGCGGTTGCCGGCCAGGGCCACGGTGCCGCCCTGCAAACCCAGCGGCGCTTGGGGATCGGCGCTTTGGGTGTCGCGATTGAGGATGGTGTCGGCGTTCACGCCCAGATCGTCGCCGGCCGCCATCAGGCCGTTGTGGTTGTCGGCGGTACCGGTCAGCGTCACGGTCAGTTTTTTGCTGGCCTGGACCTTGCCGCCCTGGTTCTGCAGCGCGCTGCCGTCCAGGCACACGCCAGCGTTGCCGCTGAACTGGCCACCGTTGCGGTTGTCGAGGGTACCGACTTGTGCGGCCAGATCTCCCTGGCTGTGGAGCACGCCGGCACGATTGTCCAGGTCGCCGCCGCTCAAGCCGAGGGCGCCGGCCGATTGCAGCAGGCCTGCGGTGTTGTCGAATGCGCCGCTGCGGATGTCGAGCCTGCCCGCCGTGCTGGCGAGGGTGCCGTGGGCGTTGTCCAGCGCCGCCTGGCGGGTGTCGATGCGCAAATTGGCGCCAAGGACGGTGCCGGCAGCGTTGCCGAGCCCGGTGCTGTCCAGCGCCAGGCCACCGGCGGCCTGAAGCGTGCCACCGGCGTTATCGGTACGGCCACGGGAGTCCACGGTCACCCCGCCTTTGGTGGAGGCGACGAGGCCGCCATCGCGGTTGTCCAGGCTGCCGGTGGTCAGGCCCAGGTCGCCATGGCTGACGAGCTTGCCGGCGCGGTTGTCCAGCCCTTCGCTGGCACTGACGGTCAGGGTGCCACGGGCGTTGAGGGTACCACCGCGATTGTCGAGGGAACCTGCCGTGACCTGGCCCGCGCCGCCGCTGACAATGACGCCGCCGTCGCGGTTGTCGAGCCGGCCGTCGACCCGGACGTCCAGTCCGGCTTCTCCGGCCGCTTGCAGCGTGCCCCCCTGGTTGTGCAGCGTTCCAGCCTGGATGGCGGTGTCCCCCGCCGCTGCCAGGGTGCCGCCCGTGTTATCCAGCGTTTCGGCCACGGCAAGGCGGGTATCGGCAGCGCCGGCTGCCTGGATATTGCCGTCGCGGTTGCCCAGGGATTTCGCATTCAGGTCGAGGGCGCCGTTACCGGCGATGGTGCCGCCATGATTGTCCAGCGCCCCGCGCACCTTCACGTCGAGTGCGTCGGTGCCGCTGGCGCTCAGGCTGCCTGCGGCGCTGGTCAGCTTGCCGGTGTCAATGTCGATCTTGCGGGCCAGGGTGGTGCCGCCGAACAGGTCAGTGGTCTCGCCGGTAAGGGTGAGAGCGCCATTGCTGGCGAGCGTTCCGCCGGCACCGTTGAGTGTGCCGGCAGCGATATCCAGGCGACCGTTGCCGGCGTGTTGCACGGTACCGTCCGCGTTGCCGAACGTGCTGGCGCGGATGCTCAGGTCGCCATTGGTTGCAATCGTGCCTTGGCTGTTGTCGAGCGAGCCGGCCACGTGGAGCCGGTTGCCGTGCTCGCCACTGGCGACGATCTTGCCGCCGCGGTTGTCGAACGACTCGGCAGTGAGGTCGATCCGGGCCGCGCTCAGGCTGGCGTTGCGGTGGTCAGCGCTGCCGAGCTTGAAGGCCGCCGCGCCCGCCGTGGCGATCTGGCCGTCTTTGCCGTTGAGCGTGTCAACCTGCATCTTCAGGGCAGCATCGCCGGCGTGGTTGAGCTTGCCACTCTGGTTGATGAGCTGGCGGGACGACAGACTCAATTGCGACGCATTGCTCGCCAGGGTGCCATCGCTGTTGTCGAGCGTATCGGCCACCTGCAGATGGGTGGCATCCGTGCCGCTGTGCAGGAAAGCCCCCGCGCGGTTGGAGAGGTTGTCGGCCGTGAAGGTCAGCGCGCCGCCCAGTTGCAGGCGGCCATCGTCGTTGCTCACCTGGCCAGCGCGGATGCTGGCGGCGTCCGAGACATGCAGTTCGCCGCTGCGGTTGGCCAGGTCTCCCCCGCTGGCGCTGAGCTGGCGCACGCCCAGATGGCCGCCGTCGTTGTTCAGGCCGCCACTGGCGGCAAGGTCGATCGCGCCGCCGGCGAAGATGCGGCCGCCGTCGTTGTCGAGGGTCTTGGCAATATTGAGCGCACCGTCGGCCAGGCGGGCCGGAGGGTGCGGCGCGGGCGCGGTGCCAGCATCGACCTCCACAATGCCTCCGGTGCTTGTGCTGCCGCCTTCGCTACCGCTTCCCGGGACGCCTCCGTTACCCGAGCTGCCTGGGCCACCACCGCTGCTGGCTTCGACCAGGCCAATGCGCCCGCCATGGCGGTTGGAGGCGACCGTTACGCGCAAGGCCAGGTTCTGTACGCCGGTCTGCTCGATCGCGCCGTCACGATTGGCGAGCGATTGCGCATTGACCTCTACGCGCCGGCCGTTGAGGGTGCCGCCACGGTTGTCCACATCCTGCGGGGTGTTCACCACCAACTCGCGCCCGGCGCTGAGGGTGCCGGCATTGGCGACGCCGCCGCTGGCGTTCACCCGGGTATCGGTCCGCGCCTGCATGGCACCGCTATTCTCCAGGCGGCCATCGGCGGTCACGACCAGTTCGCCCGCCTGGGTGCCCAGGTTCCCGGCGTTGCGAACCCCGACGCCATGTTCCGTGCCCAATAAAACGATCTTCTGGCTATACATGCCGCCCAGGCTGCTCACGTCCACGGCGAAGGCCGGAGCCTTGCCGCCAGCGGCCTTGGCCGCCACCCGGGTGTGATCGGCGCTGACATCGTTGACGCCCGTCGTGACTTGCAGTTGGCTGGCCCAGATGCCGGCGTTGACCTCCATCGAGCGAGCGATCACGTCGGTGTAATCGGCACCGCTGGCGTCCAGGCCCTTGCCCTGGACCCGGAGGGCGCCGCCTTCGACACGATAGCCCTCCAGAGAGCCGCCGTTGACGACCGGCGTACCGGTGGTCAGGGTCAGCCGGTTGGCATTGATGAAGCCGCAGCCGTCGCAGGAAATCCCGGCCGGGTTGGCGATGACCAGTTGCGCCCGGCTACCGGCGATTTCGACGTAGCCGTTAAGCCGGCTGGGGTTGCTGGAATTGACTTCGTTGAGAATGACCTTGGCCGTCCCCTTGCCCAGCCATGGGTTGCCCTGCACCCAGCCGCCCAACTGCGTTTGTGTGTTCCCGCGGGAGTTGTTGAGGATCGCCCCCTGCTGGCCCACGTCAAATTGCTGGTAGGTGTTACGCGAAACACCGGCTGCACTTGGGGTCTGGATGTTGACCAAGGGAGTGCCATTCGGTGCTAGCAGCACGGTCGGACGCTGGTTGCCCGGCGCGCTGGGATCGGCCACCACCTGCGCAAGCGCCGTGCCGCCCAGGACGACGTGCCCCATGATGACCCACACGGCGAAATTCAATGGCCGCACCATCACGACGCAAGGTCTGCTGGCCGCTATGCCCCGCCCCCCGCCACCGCTGCTGTGGCCTCGGGCGATTTCGGCGACGACCTGGAGCATGCCGCGGGCACGGTTGAAAATGATGCGGTAGAGGTTCTTGTTCATGCGGCCATTCCCATTTATGCAGATACGAATGCGGGCGCACTCGCCCCAAGGAGATCAGTAAGACCAGCCCATGCTGAAGCCGGCGATGACAGAGTCGGTCCGGAACCCTTGGGGCTTGTACAGCGGCGTGCCTAAGAAGACGTCCCAGTAGCCGCCATGCATGCCGCCGCGCAAGCCGATGGCCGAACCCGCGAGGGTGCGGCCCGGTTGCCAGCGGGTGGCGGGACCGCCGACACGCCCCACATCGACGGCGACGTACACTTCCTGCCCGGCGCCCAGGGCCAGCCCCAGGTCGTTGCGCCATAGCCATCCGCGCTCGCCCATGAGCGTGAGTTCGCCGTCGAAGCCGCGCACGGTATAGCGCCCGCCGATGGCGAAACGGTCCTGCGGCACCAGCGGCGTGCGGTTCCATTGCGCCCGCCAGTTGGCGGTGTAGCGCAGGGATTGGTTGGCGATCCGGAATGGCACGGCGAACTGGGCGTCGGCGGTGATGACCTGCATGCGCGAAGTGCCTTCACCGAAGTCTTCCTCCGGCGCCGCCATCGCCCCGAAGGCGCCAGTGCCGCGCCGGTAGGCAAGCGTGGCATCGAGAATGGACGTGCCAAGGTACTCCCGATGCGTCAGCCCCAGCTCCCAGCCGCCGGTGCGGCGGCGCTGCACTTCGATCTCGGTGTCGTCGATGTAGTTGCCGGATTGGCGCAGCCAGCCGCGGACGTAGGCGCCGGTCTTGCGCGTCGCATCGCGATACAACAGGCGCGACAAGCGGACTTCGGCGTTTTCGCTGGTGCCGCGGTAGACATAGTTCTGCGAGTAGCCGGCCACGGTCTGGCGGTATTTGTAGCCACCGGCGGTGGCGCCCAGTTGCCAGTAGCCGAGCGGGACGCTGTAATGGACGGTGTAGCCCTGCGTGCCCTTGCCGCCGGGGCTGAACACGTCGTGGTTGAAGTTGGCGTAGAAGAGATCGTTCAGCATCAAGGTATCGTCCAGCGAGACCGTGGCGCTCGCCTGGTACTTGCCCGTCGCCCGGCTGCCGGAATCGTCCAGCGCGACGTTCAGCCGCATGGGCCGGCGCTGAGACCAGGCGATGACCAGGTCGCTTTCGCCAGGCCGTGCGTCCTCACCTTCCGCCGGCACGATCTGGATGTCGGCCTCCACGGTGGGGACGCGCTTGAAGTTCTCCAGCGCCTGTTCGATATCGCGCAGGTTGAGCAGATCGCCACGGCGGATCGGTACGGCGTTCCAGGCGGTGGCACGCGAGGAGGTATCCGCGGCGAAGCGGACCGCCCGTACCCGCCCCGGGACCACCGAGAGCGTCAGAACGCCGCTGCTCAGGTCCTGCGGGGCCGCCAGCACACGCGTGGTCACAAAGCCACGCGCGACGATGGCATTCTGGATGCGCTTCATCACCACGTTGATGCCTGCGGTGCCCAGGCAACGGCCGGTAGCGGGATCGGTGGCAGGGTCAGCCGCCTTCAGCGCCCACAGGAATTTGCCGGCATCCTCGCCAGTCAGCTGGATCTCGTGGATCGTGAAGCAGGGACTTTCTTCCCTCGGCAACTGATCGGGCGCCGCCAGGGCCGGCATCTGCATGCGCACATCCGGCGTGGTTTCCTGCTGCTCGCGCAAGACGCGTTCGCGCTCCTGCTGGCGCAGTAATTCCTGCGCCGGGCTTCCGGGTGCCTGCCCCTGCGAGGCGATCGGAAACACCAGCAGGCCGCAAGCCAGGCACCACGAGCGCATTACCGATGACCAGTACCTCCGTTGCTCCATGTTTGTTCTTCCCTGTATTGGCCCATGCCCCCTGCTGGCGGGCATCCAGTACCGCCTATGGCAGGCCAGAGAAGTTGCACTTGTCCGCTCACGCGACTGAGAGTGACTTGCAACCAAACCTAGAGTGTTCGCGCTGCGAAGTGCGGCGTGCTTAGGAAATTTCTTGAAATTGGGGAGATTCTTCCCAACCTTGCGCGGTTCTTTCGCACGGCTGCAGACCGCGCCTGCGGCTCCGCGTCAGCACCGCATGGGGTGATTCCGTGTCACAGGATCTGCTGGCCTGGCGAACCCCATCATGTCCTGGGGTCGAAGCGCTGCAGCTATCGCACATGCGCTTCCCTGGGTGGGTTTCCTGGGCGCAAGAGCGATGGTGAACCTGGCGCCAAGACAATCTGGATCGGCATGCAGCGAACCATGGACGGCGCACCCGCTATTCAGGCACTGCGGGAAGAACCATGACTTCCGCATAAGGGAATGGACATAAGGTCACTTGCCGAAACTGAGATACTGCAACTGGAAGGAGCCATGAACCTAGACGGCGACGCCATGTCCACCAACATCCCATCCTGGCGCGATCACATAGCGCGTGGGCATCGGCAGCGTCCGGCTTGTGTTGCCATTGAAGTCGGGCAGGTCATTCCTGAGTTGCTCGCGGAGCGTCACCAAGTAGTCCAAGCATGACGCTTGCCGATATAGGGCTGCGCCTTATTCCAAACACACTGGCGCATTTGCTAGCATCTGCCATCGTCTCGCCGGCCCGTTCCGGCCGGCCACCCGTCCCACCTGCAACTGGTTCCAGCAGTCACCTGAATGCCACGCTTTCCGGGCGACATGCCTTTTGAAGTGAAACGCAGCAAAACAAGACCAATTCGGGAGAAGACAGACCATGAACACCAGGACACTGAGCATGCTTGCGGGCGCCGGGCTATGGCTCGCCTCTGGCGCCGTGCTGGCGCAGGGCAGCGGCCTTACGCGTACCCTTGTCGGCAAGGAGGACGTTTCCGTGCCGGGGCGGGAGGCTGTGGTGGCACGGGTGGAGGTGGCGCCCGGCGCCTATGCGGGACGGCATACGCATCCGGGCGACGAGGTCAGCTACATATTGGCAGGCCAGGCCGAACTCCTGATCGACGGGCAACCGCCGCGGGTCGTCAAGGCGGGCGAGTCGTTCGTGGTTCCGGCCGGGGTCGTGCATGACGCGCACAATCCCGGCACCGCGCCGGTCAGCCTGGTCGGCGTGTATGTGGTCGAAAAGGGCAAGCCGCTCGCGACGCCCGCGCCCTGATATCGCTGTCGCTGCATCGGGGCACGTTTGTCGTTTGTCTCCGCCGCGATGCAGCGCACGGTCGATCCCGCGCATCCAGCATGAGGCTCGCCACAATAAAAAAGCCCGCCCCACTTGCGTGGCGCGGGCCAAGTTTCCGTATTCTGGAAACGGGTAGACAAGTCATGAAGAGCGCCCCCGCATCTCCATGACGGAAACCATCTTATCCGGACTGACCGTTGCGGCACTTGACCCATGTCAAACGGACCGCACGTGCCGGAGAACCCCCTCTGCAGGCACGATTTCCGTGGGCGCGGCCATCGACCGGAGATGGCCTACGCCGCATCGTCCAGCTTGACCGCAAAGCCGCGCTGTACCCCTGGCCGGGCAAACAAGGCGTCATACCAGCGCCGGATGTTGGGAAAACGATCGAGCGAAACCTGATGGCGCTCATGCCGCCATGCCCACCCGAGGATCGCGAAATCCGCCACGGATAGCTCGCCCGCGACGAATTCCACTTCCGCCAGCCGCCGGTCAAGCACGCCGTAAAGACGGTTGGTTTCCTCTGAATAGCGCTTGAGCCCATAGTGCCGGTCGGCCTCCGACTCCACAGTGCGGAAGTGATGGACTTGTCCCGGCATGGGCCCGAAGCCGCCCATCTGCCACATCAGCCACTCCAGCACCGGTACCCGTTCGCGCAGGGATGCTGGCAGGAATTTGCCGGTTTTCTCGCCGAGGTAGAGCAGGATCGCGCCGGATTCGAACACGCTGATCGGCTGGCCGCCGGGACCATCGGGATCGACGATGGCCGGAATCCGGTTGTTGGGGCTGATGCGCAGGAAGTCCGCCTGGTGCTGCTCGCCCTTGGTGATGTTCACCGTCTTGACGGTGTACGGCAAGGCCATTTCCTCGAGCGCGACGCTGATCTTGCGTCCGTTCGGCGTGTTCCATGTGTGCAGGATGATGGTCATGGGAATTGGTAGGTGATGAGGGACGGCACCCTGGCTTGCGCCTGGATCAGCTCAGCGGCACGCCAACATGCTGCCGGAAGCCGGCACGCCCGCCGATGCCCTGGTACCAGCGGTCCAGGTCCGGCGTTGCGGGGCGGTCGATCTGGGCGTCGAGGCCGTACCAGCGGCGCGCGTACGCACCCAGCACCAGGTCAGCCAGCGTGAACGTGCCGCACTCGAGAAAATCGCGGCCTTGCAACTGCCGGTCGATCATCCGCCACAGGCCCGCCACGGTGGCGGCGTCGGCATTCAGGCGCGCCACGTCGCGCTCTGCGGCCGACGTTCGCACATAACCCCAGAATACCGGCCTTTCCGCCGGCTGCAAGGTCGAAAGGGACCAGTCCAGCCAGCGGTCCACGCTTGCGCGCACCTTCGGCTCGGCCAGGTACAGCGTGGTGCCCTTCCCGTACTGCATGGCAAGGTAGCGCAGGATCGAATTCGACTCCCACAACACAAAGCCGTCATCGATGAGCGTAGGGACGCGCCCGTTCGGATTCATCGCAAGATACTCGGGCCGGTCGTTGCCGCCGAATTGCATGCCGGCGTCGATGCGCTCGAACGGCAGGCCGAGTTCGTCGCAACACCAAAGCACCTTCTGCACATTGACCGAATTCGCCCTGCCCCAAATCGTCAGCATTCCATGCGTCCCCAGTGAAAACACCTTGTTTGCGGAAGACGTCAACGATACACCAGGCAAGGCCGCGCTGCCGGGACGCCGGGCGATGGCCGCTGGGCTACCCGGTTTGGATATCGGACTCAGTGCGAGAACAGCACGGGAATCGTCATGGTTTCCAGCAACGTCCGGGTCACGCCACCCAGCATCACCTCACGGAACCTGTTGTGCCCATAGGCGCCGGCCACGATGAGATCGGCATCCAGGTCGGCGGCTTCCGACAGCAGCCGCTCGCCCGCGTCGGCCAGGTCGGTCACGGGGAGATTGCATACCGCCGCCGTCACGCCATGCGCCGCCAGCCAGGTCGCGGCGTACTGCGCAGGCGTGTTCCAGGGGTCGTCGGCCTTGCCCGCCACCGTGCAAGTGACAATGGTCACGGCCTCGGCCTGGCGCAGAAATGGCAGCGCATCGTGGATGGCGCGTGCCGCCTCGCGCCCGCCGTCCCAGGCGATCAGCACGCGGCTGCCAACGGTGTTGAACCGGCCCGCCCTGGGAATCGCCAGTACCGGCCGGCCACTGGCAAGCACGATGGATTCGACAAACCCCTCGGCCACGAAGGCCGTCGGATCCGCCGGGTCGGCCTGGCCGACCACCAGCAAGTCCGCCAGGCGCGCTTCGCGCTGGCCGATGGCCAGGGGAAGCCCGTCGAAAGCCTGCCATTGCGCAGTGATCGGCAGCTCTTCCGTCGCGCCCTCGAAGCTGCGCCGCACGATCTCGCCATCCTCCTCGTAACGTGCCTGAAGGGCATCGAGGTAACCGGCGCCGTCGGGCAGCCGGTACACCCACGCGGGTTCGGGTCGATGGCAGGCGAACATGCCGACCAGCGTGGCATTGTGCCTGGCGGCAAGCTGCGCGGCGATTTCGATGCGATGGTATGACCGCCGGCTGGGATCGAGAATCACCATGATGGTGGCGTAGGACATAAGGAGGCTCCCGCCCGTCGGCCGGGCTCGTGATCGGGTCAGAATGCACTGTAGCGCCTGCGCCGCGCAGCGCAAGCGCGGACTGTCCGGTCGTTGCGCCAGGTCAATATGGCCGGGCCGGGGCCATCGGGCAACGCTGTACATGGGAATCCGCGGCAGTGCGAGCCGCGCTTCGATGCCTTCGCGATGCGCGCAACGGATGTTGGCATTCTGTGAACACCCGGCAGGCACGCCTACATGACGGCCATCCGCCCGTCGGCAAGCAATTGCGAGAACCAGCCGCCTGCCAGCGTGGCCAGGTCCTCGATCGCGGCGGGCTCCTCGAATACCCGGCCCTCGCCCGCCACCAGCCGCAGTTGCCGCGGACAGCGAAGGCTGGCGAACGCCAAGTCATTGATCCGGATGCCTTCCGGATCGCCGGCACCCACCACAAGAAGCGTGGGTACGGCCACCTTGCCCAGGGTATCGGCGTCGGCCAGGTCCACTCGCCCCGCGGCGAGCACGAGCGTGCGCAAATCCGCGCCCGCGTCTCCCGCCAGCTTCAACGCGGCGGCGGCGGCGGTGCCGGTGCCAAAGCAGCCGACGGGCAGCGCCGGCAAGCGCAGCCGCGTGCGAACGTAGCCCGGCACCGCTTGCATCACCGCTCGCAGCCGTCCGGCCAGCATGGCAATATCCTGGCGCTTTTCCGCCCGCATGGGCTCCCTGGGCCCGATCAGGTCCACCAGCAGCGTAGCCAGTCCCCTGGCGTTCAGTTTCCTCGCGACATACTGGTTTCGCACAGCGTGGTCGCCGCCCCCGTTGGCATGGACCATCAGCACCAGCCCGACCGGATTGCCGGGGGCGTCGAGCACGCCGTGAAGCCTGGTGCCGTCGCACGCGATGCCAACCGGCAAGCCATCGGCCAGGGCTCTTGCTCCGATGGCCCCGGCGTTGCGCGATTCGATGTCGCGCCACAACAGCGCACGGACCTCCGCGTCGTCCACCAGCGGAAAGCGCTGGTAGGCGTGGTGGATATCGGGATCCGTCCCGGCTGCCCGCAGGCACACGACCTCGTCGGCGCAGGCGCGGACCACCGCCAGGCCTTTTGGTGCGCCGATGGGAACGGCGCAAACCAGCCTGGCCGGCTGCTGCCTGCGCACGGTATGGATCGCCGCCATCATGGTGGCGCCAGTGCAGATACCGTCGTCCACCAGGATCACAACACGGCCACGCGGGTCCAGCCGCGCGCGATGCGACGTGTAGATCGCGCATTGTTGCCGCAGCAGATCGAGCTTTGCCAGCCGCTCCTGCGCAAAATGGACGGGATCGGGCTGTCCCCCCGCCGGGCACTCGACGGCGTAGGTCCAGCCGTTCTCCGTCACGGCGCCAATCGCGGCGACGGCGTTGTCCGGGCCGGCAAGCTTGCTGACCAGCATCACATCGAGATCGCCCTCCAGGGCGTCGGCAAGTCCGCGCCCGACAGCTACTCCGCCCTTCGGAACGGCAAGGATCAGGGGATGCTGGCCACGATAGGCGCGCAGCGCTTCGGCTAGCTGCGCCGCGGCGTCCTCGCGGCTCTCAAAGCGGGCAACTAGCGGACTCACGATCTGCTCCTCTGCTGTGTGCCACGGCAGCGCGGCGCGGCTAGCGCCCAGAATAGACCCCCAGCGGCGATACCACTTGCGCTATGTCAAGGATTGGCAACAGCCGGTCTCAACGTGAAGCGCACCCTACTCACGTGCCCCCCCGGATACCAGAGCGTGTTCCATATCAGGCACTGCCAGTTCACCGGTGGTGCGTCTGGCGCCGGGAACGCTAGATTCGGCCCATTACCAGCAATACGATGACGATCAGCAATACCAGTCCCAACAAGCCGCTGGGCGCGTAACCCCAGCTCCGGCTGTGCGGCCAGGCTGGCATTGCGCCGATCAGAACCAGTATCAGGAGAATTAACAGAATAGTCCCCAGCATTTCGCGTCCTCCTTGACTTCCAGCCGCTGCTTGTCAGGTCACTATATGCGGTAATGAAGCCTGGCAGTTGTCGTGTATCAAGCCGCGCGCGGGCGGGACGGGTGGCGTGCGATAGCAGCGCTGGCCCTGTCTTGCGCGGAGCATCCCGATCAGGACATCGCGTCCATGACGCAAGCCGATGCCCTAAAGGACGGCGCCAGACAGTACACCGACGCCGGCGGTGATGGCCATGGCGAGCGCGCCCCAGAAGGTGACGCGTCCCGCGCCCGAGATTCTGCTGGCACCGCCGACCTGCGCAGCGACGGCGCCTAGCGCGGCGAGAAAGATGAGCGACATTCCCGATACCCATGGCATCAGCCCGCGGCCAGGCGCCAGCCAGGCCACCACCAGCGGAAGGAGCGCGCCGACGGCAAAGCTGGCGGCCGATGCCATGGCAGCCTGGATGGGTTGTGCGCTCAGCGCCTGCGAAATGCCGAGCTCATCGCGTGCATGGGCCGCCAGGCTGTCGTGTGCCATGAGTTGCGCCGCTACCTCCCTGGCAAGACCCGGCTCAAGCCCCCGCTCCACATAAATCGTCGCGAGTTCGTGCTGCTCGGCGGCGGGATCGGCATCCAGCTCTCCACGCTCCCGCCTCAGGTCGGCCTTCTCGGTGTCCGCCTGCGAATGGACCGAGATATATTCCCCCGCGGCCATCGACATGGCTCCGGCCACCAGGCCCGCGATGCCGGTCATCAGGATGTTCGCCTGGCTCGCGCTGGCGGCGGCGACGCCCAGCACCAGGCTGGCGGTGGAGACAATGCCATCATTGGCACCGAGCACCGCGGCGCGCAGCCAGCCTGTGCGATCAACCCGGTGACGTTCACTGTGGCGGGATAAGGACCTCATGGTGCAGCGGCCTCCGATGTGGACTGCAGATGACCTGATGATGCTACCTGCGAGGCCTCCCGGTTGCAACGAAGGCACCCGTTTGCCCGGCCGTGCCTGTGCGTGGATACGCGTTCAGTCGATGGCAAAACGCCGCACCAGCCAGCCCCGCAGCACATAGGTCAGGCAGCAATAGCCAACGAGGATCGGCAACAGCAGCACCCAGAACACGCCGGGCGGCGCCACCAGCCCCAACGGCGCCGCCAGCGGCGAGTATGGCAGCCAGATGCCGGTCAGGCAGATCGCTACGCCGGTGGTGATCAGCGCGGTACTGCCACGGCTTTGTATGAACGGGATCTTGCGGGTGCGAATCACATGGACGATCAGGGTCTGCGACAGCAGCGACTCCAGGAACCAGCCGGTCTGGAACAGGTGCTGCTGCGCAGGCGTACTCGCACCCAGCAGCCAATAAAGCGTGGCAAAGGTGACATAGTCGAACAGCGAACTGATCGGACCGATGCACAGGATGTAGCGGCCGATCTTGCCGATCTCCCAGCGGCGCGGACGGCTGATGGCATCTTCGTCGACGTTGTCCGTCGGCAGCGCGGTCTGCGAGAAATCGTAGAGCAGGTTGTTCGTCAGCACCTGGATCGGCGCCATCGGCAGGAACGGCAGCCAGGCGCTCGCGCCGAGCACGCTGAACATATTGCCGAAATTCGAGCTGGCGCCCATGCGCAGGTACTTGAGCAGGTTGGCAAAGACCTTGCGGCCTTCGATCACGCCGTCGTGCAGCACCAGCAGGCTCTTTTCCAGCAGGATGATGCTGGCCGATTCCTTCGCGATATCGGCGCCACTGTCCACCGAGATGCCCACGTCGGCCGCCTTGAGCGCCGGTCCGTCGTTGATGCCGTCGCCCAGCACGCCCACCACCCGTCCGCGCGCCCGCAGGGCCTTGACGATGGCCGCCTTGTGCGCCGGCGCCAGCTTGGCGAAGAGCTGCGTGCGTTCGGCCAGTTCCCCCAGGGCTTGCGGCGAGAGCCCGTCGAGTTCGTGGCCGAGAACCGCGCGGTCCACGTCGATGCCGACTTCCCGGCAGATCTTGCGCGCGATCACCGGGCTGTCGCCGGTCAGCACCTTGACCTCGATGCCGCTGCCGCGCAGTGCCGCCAGCGCCGGCGCCGCGCTATCCTTGGGCGGGTCGATGAAAGCGATATAGCCGAGCAGGATCAGCCCGGATTCGTCCGCCACCGAGTAGGGCTGCGTATCGGGCGCCGGCGGCAAGGGCTTGTAGGCGATCGCGATCACCCGGAAGCCATCTTCGTTGAGCGCATTGCAGACCGTCATCAGGGCGTGGCGATGCGAATCATCCAGCGCAATGGCCTGCCCCCCAAGTTCGGCGCTGGCGCAGACTGCGTAGACCTCCTCCACCGCGCCCTTGCAGACCAGCAGCCTGCCCTGCGGCCCATCCACCACCACCGACATGCGGCGCCGCTCGAAATCGAACGGCACCTCGTCGATCTTGCGATAGCCGCCCTGTTGCCGCAGCATTTCGCCCACCTCGTCATGGAAGAGCACCGCCTTGTCCAGCAGGTTGTGCAAACCCGACTGGTGGTAGCTGTTCAGGTAGGCGAACTCCAGCACGCGCGCGGTCTCCCGGCCAGCCAGGTCCACATGCTTTTTCAGGATGATGCGGTCCTGCGTCAGCGTGCCGGTCTTGTCGGTGCACAGCACATCCATCGCCCCCAGGTTCTGGATGGCGCTGAGATGTTTCACGATCACCTTGCGGCGCGACATGGCAAGCGCGCCCTTCGCCAGGTTCACGGTCACCAGCATGGGCAACATCTCGGGGGTCAGCCCCACGGCGACGGCCACCGCAAACAGCAACGCCTCCAGCCAGTCGCCCTTGGTCAGTCCGTTGATCAGGAACACCAGCGGCGCAAGGATCACGATCAGGCCGATCATCAACCGGGCGAAGCGCTGCAGGCCTTGCTCGAATACCGTGCCGGACGTCTCCTCCGACAGCGAGCGGGCGATGCCGCCGAACATGGCGCGCGGCCCGGTCAGCACCACCACCACGGTCGCGCTGCCGCTGACCACGGCCGTGCCCATCAGCACGATGTTCTCCAGCGTGCCGGGTTCGTCGCCGCTGGCGCTCTCGCGCGCGAATTTCTCCACAGGCAGCGATTCCCCGGTGAGGGCCGACTGGTTGACAAACAGATCCTTCGACGCCAGCAGCCTGGCATCCGCGGGGACAAGATCGCCCGCCGCCAGGTGGACGATGTCGCCCGGCACCAGCGCGCCGATCGGCAGTTCGCTGATGGCGGGCGATGTCCCCGGCCCGGCCCTGCGCTGCGTGGCGGCGGTGGTATGGACCATGGCGCGCAGCGCTGCCGCCGCGCGTCCGGAGCGGCGCTCCTGCACCGTGGCCACGCCAACGCTGAGCATCACCATCACCGCGATCACAGCCGCGGCGTCGTAATCGCGGATGGCCGCCGATACCGCCGCCAGCGTCAGCAGCAGCACATTGAGCGGATTGAGCAGGCGGCGCAGCAGGTCGATCACCGCCGGACGCGGGCGCTCGTGCGCCACCAGGTTGGGGCCATGGCTTCGCAGCCGCAGTTCGGCCTCGGCATGGGTCAGGCCGTCCGGGCTGGCGTCCAGTTGCTTGAGCAAGGCCGCCAGCGGCGTGTTGGCAGCCCGCAGCAACGCATCCGGCATGCCGCAGGACGCGGGCTCCGGGCCGGCCGGACCGCCGGACGATGCGGGATGCCGGCGGTGCATCCGGCTCACCCTCTCGCCAAGCCACCGGATGGCCCGGACGATCATCACGGCCGCCTTGCCTGCGCTTGCGCGGCACCGGCGTCCCAGCCCCCGCCCAGCGCCAGGAACAATGCCACGGTGTCCTGCAACCGCTGGGTCCTGGCCTGCAGGTAGCCGATATCGGCCTGGTGGTACTGCGCGTTTGCCACCAGCACCTGCAGGTAGCCGGCGGTGCCGGCCTGGAAGTTGGCCTGCAACTCCTGCAGGGCCTCGTAGGCGACGTCCCGTGCCTGGCGCGTGGCGGCGACCAGTTCGCCATCGTGCTCCAGGGCACGCAGCGCATCGGCTACCTGCCCGAAGGCAGCCAGCACAACCTGCCGGTAACCGGCCTGCGCGGCATCCCACTGGGCCACGGCGGCTTGCCGCCGGTAATACAGTCCGCCACCGTGGAACAGCGGAGCCGTGATGCCCGCCCCGAGGCTCCAGACCGCGCTATTGCCACCGAACAGGGAACCGATCTGCAAGCTGTCGCGGCCGTAGCCTGCGCTCAGGGTAATGGCAGGGAACATGGCGGCGGTGGCCACCCCCACTTCGGCACTGGCAGCGTGAAGCTGCGCTTCGGCCAGCAGCACATCCGGACGGCGCCGGACCAGTTCCGCCGGCAGCACCCGCGGAATGTCAGCCGGCAAGCGCAAGGTCTCCAGCGTCACGGCAACGGGCTCGCCCTCGGCCGGGTAACGGCCCGACAGGGTCGCCGCCAGGTGATCCGCCTGCTCCAGCCGCTGCCGCAGCGGCGGCAGCGTCGCCTCCAGCGAGGCAAGCTGCACCGCCAGGCTTAGCTCGCTGACGTGCGCGGCCGTCCCGGCCCGCACTTGCGCGCGCGTGATCTCCACCTGCTCGCGCACCAGTGCCGCCAGCTCGGTGGTGGCCTGGATCTGGGCGGCATAGCCGGCCTGCGCGACCACGGTGTTGACCAGGTTGCCGGTCAGCGCCAGGTAGGTGGCGCCCAGCGTCTGCCGCTGCAGGTCGACCTGCGCGGACAGCGCCTCGACCGCGCGCCGGTTCAGGCCGAACAGGTCGAGCGTGTAGCTGACGGTGGCGGTCAGCGAGAACAGGTTGAAGACGCTGGACGGAACGGACTGGCCAAAGCGGACCGGCGTGGCCGCCTGCCGCGTCGCCCCGGCGGTGGCGTCCAACTGTGGATAGAACACGCCGGCACCGGCGCGCATGGCGGCCTCGCTCTGCCGCAGGTTGGCCTGCGCTACCTGCAGCGTGGGGTTGCCAGCCAGTGCCGCGTCCATGGCGCTGTCCAGCGCGGTGCTGCCGAACATGCGCCACCAGTCCGCTGGCAGCGCGGACGCGTCGGTGAAGCGCTGCGAAACGCCATCGCCAGCCGGCGTCCGCGCCGCGTCTCCCCCACGCGTGAAGCTGGCCGGCACAGCCGGGTCGGGGCGCACGAAATCCGGCCCCACGGCGCAACCGCCCAGCAAGGCAAGGACCGCCGCGATCCAGGGCAGCGCATGGCGCATCACGATGCGCCGCTCACGTAGACATCGACCAGCTGGCCCGGATAGACATTGACGTCGGGCGGCGGGCTGAACTTGAACAGCAAGGGCAGCACGCGCACGTCCACGCGCTCGGTGCGCTGGTCGGAAAGCTGGATCTTGGGCGTGACGTAAGGCTGCATGCGCAAGAACTCGAGCGGGATGCTGGTGTTGGTGCCACGCACGAACATCCTCGCCTGGATGCCCTTGCCCGCCTTGGCGCCGGGCAAGCGCTGCAGCAGGATCTCGTCGACATACACGCGCACCGCCAGCGTGCCCGGCACGCTGCCCATGACGATCACGGGCGTGTAGCCCTGCGTGTAGGTGCCATAAGTGCCCAGCGAGGACACGAAGGCGCCCACCGCCGTATTGACCGACATCACCACGCCGTCCACCGGCGCGCGGATCACGAACTTGCCGAGCAATGCCGCCGAGGCGGCAGCGGCCTTGCGCAAGGCGTCCACCTGCCGTTCCTGGTTACGGATATCGTAGACCCAGGCGCCAGCGCGCGTCAGTTCCAGCTGGCGGCGCGCAACGTCGACGTTGCCGCGCGCCACGCGCACCGCGTTGGCTGCGTTGTCCATGGCGTCCTGGCTGACGGAGCGAGCGTTGAGCGCATACGATCGCTGCAGTTTGTCAAACTGATCCTGAACTGTCCTCAGGCCCGCCGCACTCGCCTCCACCTGCGCGCGCGCCACATCCAGCGTCTCCTTGCGCGGCAGCGCCTTCAGTTGCGCCAGTACGGCCTCGGCGGCCTCCGCCTGCGCCTGTTGCTGCGCCGCCAGCGCGCGCTGGACCGAATCTTCGATCACCAGCAGTTCCTCGCCCCGCCGTACCTCCTGTCCCTCGCGCACGGGGATGCGCACCACCGTGCCCGCGACTTCGGGATAGAGGTTGATGTTGGCGCCGTTCTCCTGGTAGCTCTCGATGATGCCGTTGGCGTAGATGCCAGTCTTGTAGGGATTGGCGGCCGGCTCGAATGCCGGCGGCAGCGGCGGTCTTTGCTGGGCGTAGAAGATGGCGGCCACCACGCCGGTGGCGGCTCCTGCCACGGAGAGGATGAACAACCACCTGATCTTCATCCGGCCACTCCCCGCTCGATGCATTTGAGCTTGCCATCTTCCATGTCGAGGATGCGCGTGGCCATGTCGAAGATGCGGGCGTCGTGGGTGACGATGACGATGCAGCGACGGTCGTTGAGGATATGCGTCTTGACGAAGGCCATGATGGCGTGGCCGGTATCGCCGTCCAGCGAGGCCGTGGGCTCGTCAAGGATCAGGATATCCGGCTGGCTGACGATGGCCCGCGCGATGGCCACGCGCTGCTGCTCGCCGCCGCTGAGCTTGATCGGCGGCAGCTGGGCGCGGTTGGCCAGGCCTACGATTTCCAGGTAACGCTTGGCCTCGTTCAACGCATCGTTCCAGTCGCGGCCCTTGAGGATCAGCGGGATCGCCACGTTCTCCAGCGTGGTCAGGCGCGGAAACAGGTGGAAGTCCTGGAACACGAAGCCGATCCTGGCGAGCCGGAATGCGGCCAGCGCATCGTTATCGAGCGTCCAGATGCTGGTGCCGTCGATCATCACCTCGCCGCCGTCCGGGCGCAGGATGCCGGAGATGACGCTCAGCAGCGTGGTCTTGCCGCTGCCAGACGGGCCCACGATAAACAGGATCTCGCCGAAGTACGCCTCGAAGCTGACCTGCCGCAGCGCATTGGTCCGGGCCTCGCCTTCGCCGAACCATTTGTCCAGCGCCTTCGCGGCAATGGCAACGCGCGGCATGCTCACCCCCGGAAAATATCGAAGGGCTCGATGCGCAGCACCTTGCGCACGCCGATATAACCCGACACCCCGGCGATCACGATCACCATGACCAGCGCCAGGCCCAGGTTGTGGAAGGTGATCATGGCGGCGTAGTTGGGAAGGCGCAGCCGCGCCAGGCTGATCAGGATGGCGCACAGGCCAATGCCCAGGCCGTATCCCGTCAGCGCCGTGAAGGTTGCCTGGAACACGATCATCGCCACCAGTTCGTGCCCCTTGGCGCCGATCGCCTTGAGCGCGCCGAACTTTTCCAGGTTTTCCAGGATAAAGGTGTAGAAAGTCTGCCCCGAGATCGACAGCCCGACGATAAAGCTGATCACGGTCATCAGCAGGATATTGGTGCCGAGCCCGGTCTGGTACTTGTAGAAGTCGGAGATGCGCTGGATGAACTGGTCCTTGGTCAGCGCGCGGTAGCCCAGCTTCTGCACCTCTCGCTGAATCCGCGTCACATCGGCCGCGGACTTCGGTTCGACCAGGATGTAGGAGATCGTATAGCGCGCGGTCGGCAGATACTGGATGGCGCGCTGGTAGGTCGTATAGAGCGTCGGCACGCCGAACAGCCCGCTGGTGGAGACCTGCGCAATGCCGACCACCACGCCGCGATGGTCGTTGATCTCGAAATCCGTGCCGACCACGGGGTTTTCCAGCTTGCGGAATTCGGCATCCTTGACGACCAGGAAAGCATTCTCGGCATAGATGTCCTCTACCCTGCCCTGGAGCACATCCGGCCGCCCGAACAGGCTGGCATCGTCGATGCCGACCACCGTCACGGGCTGGTAGGTGCCGCTCTTCAGACGCACCAGCGCGCCGCCCGAGTAAAGCGGCACCGCGAATTTGACGCCCTCGATGCTGCGCACGGCATTGAGCATGTAGTCCGGCATGCCGATGGTATTGGCCACGGTATTGACCGCCGGGTCCATGACCCAGATGCTCGCGCCGATGTTGTACACGGTCGACGACGAGCGGTTGAGCACGCCGGCGAACAGCGACGTCATCTCGATCATCAGGAACACCGCGAACGTGATCCCGACCAGCAGGCCGGTGAACTTGGCCCGGTCGTTGACCAGCAGCTTGTAGGCGAGCTTGAGAATGCCGGGCACCATACTTTTTCTTTCTTGTCAGCGTGCCGCATTGGCCGCATTGGCCGCGCCACCTACAGCTACCTACCGCCAGCGACCACCATCGCCCACTCCGGGCGGGATCCGGGAGGGCATCTGGGGTAGGGGGCGAGCCGCGCAGCAAACCTCGCGTTCCCGCCGTTCAGGTGTGCAGCGGCGACTGCACGCTGCCTGAGCGCTCGCGCTCACGCTCGTTGTGCAGCACGCTGGCGAGCATGTTCCATTGGGAGCCGAGGGCGTCCACCAGATCATCCAGGGACAGCACGCCAACCACCGTCTCGGCATCCGTTACCGCGAGCCGGCGCACGCCGTGCGCCAGCATCGCTTGCAGCGCGTCGTCCATGCCGGCATCCTTGCCGATCGCAACCACGCCGCGCGTCATCACGTCGGCCACGGTCGCCTGCCCGGGCGCGATGCCCGCGGCGGTGCTCTCCAGCACGATGTCCCGGTCCGTCACGATGCCGATCGCGCGCTGGCCCCCGCCGAAGGGCTCGGTGACCACCAGCGCGCCGACGTGGCGGTCGCGCATCTGCACGGCGGCGTCGCGCAGCGTGCACGTATGCGGGATATGAACGGCGGACAGCGAGCAAATCTCTTCGATCCTCATCATGATTCTCCTGGCGTGGCGTGGCGTAGCCGGCCTACACGCGCCCATCAAGCTTCGCGTGCGGTACATCGGCGATGCACAGTGGCTTGCAAGGCGCGCCGGACCTGAACTCAGTCTAGCGCCGGGCGCGCGGCCGCCATTGATGCAAATCAACCCGCTTGCCGGCTTTTGCCGCGCCTGGAAGGCGGGATCGCTCCCCGCCACGGCGCCAGGCATTGATAAGGATCAACCGGCGCGCGGGCCCGCTGCCTATAGTGGGAAGTGCCTTTGCGCTATCCGCCATTGCGGATACGTCACGCTTCATGCCCCCCGTATCCACTTCGACCGAACCAGCCAGGAGAATGCCGTGAACGACCTCAGATCCGCCCTGTCCGCGCACCGTGCCACGCTACAGCACGACATCAACGTCTTGCTGGCCGATGTGCAGGCATTGCTACGCGACACCGCCGCCCTGACCGGCGAGCAAGCCGGCCAGGCCCGTGAGCAGTTCAAGGCACAGCTGGAGGCGCTTCAGCTACGCCTGCGGGATCTGCAGGCGCAAGGCCGCGACCAGGTCCGCGACTGGGCCGACGCCGGCGAGGAGTACGTGCATGCGCACCCATGGCGCACCCTTGGCGCCACCGCGGCCGTTGCCGCCGCCTGCGGGGCGCTGTTCGCCCTGGCGCTCGCCCGCCGGAACTGAGCACGGATCGCCGGGGCTGATCGCAGCATGGCGCTTTTGGAGCCCCGCCATCACCGCTGGCTCGATATCGGGCTCCTCTCGCTCTCCGCAGTCACGCTGAGCGCGGGTTCGCTGCTGTACTGGTTCGAATCGGTCGCGCACGCGCGCGCCGTGTGGCTGACAGGCGTCGTGCCGGTGCTGATCTCGCTGGCAGCCAGCACCATCCTGGCGGCATGGCGCCGCCAGGCCGGCGTGGACATCCTTGCGCTGCTGGCGATCGGCTTCGCATGGTGGCTCGGCGAGCACTTTGCCGCGGCTGTGATCAGCCTGATGCTGGCCAGCGGGCGCGCGCTGGAGAGCTACGCGGAAACGCGCGCCGCAAGCGAGATGAGCGCGCTGCTGCGCCACGCCCCGCGCGAGGCCAGCCGTTACGAAAACGGGGAATGGCGGCCGGTGCCGCTGGACCTCGTGCGTCCGGGCGACCGCTTGCTGGTACGCGCCGGCGAAGTGGCGCCTGCCGACGGGACGCTGATCCAGTCCGCCGACCTGGACGAATCCACCCTCACCGGCGAGGCCATGCCGCAGCGCCGCGCGCCGGGCGAGCCCCTGCGCAGCGGCGTGGTCAACGCCGGCGCGCCGTTCGAGATGCTCGCGGGCGCCACGGCGGCGCAAAGCACCTATTCGGGCATCGTCCGCCTTGTCATGGAGGCCCGGCAAAGCCGCAGCCCGTCGACGCGCATGGCCGACCGCTATGCCCTGCTGCTGGTGCCGCTGGCGCTGGCCGTGGCGGGCGCCGCCTGGTTCTTGACCGGCGATGCGCGCCGGGCCCTCGCGGTGCTGGTGGTGGCGACGCCCTGCCCGCTGATCCTGGCAGTGCCGGTGGCCATCGTCTGCGGCATGTCGCGCAGCGCCAGCCGCGGCATCCTGGTCAAGAGCGGCGCCGCGCTCGAAAGGCTGGCGCAGTGCCGCGTATTGTTCTTCGACAAGACGGGCACGCTGACCGCCGGCCAGGCCCGCGTCTCGGCCATTGAGGCAGCGCCGGGAGACGCGCCCGATGAAGTACTTCGCCTGGCTGCCTCGCTGGCACAGGCATCGGTGCATGTGAGTTCGCGCGCACTGGTCGCCGCAGCCCGCGAACGCGGGCTGGCACTGGCGCTGCCGGCCAAGGTCGGCGAGGAACCCGGCGCCGGACTGAGCGGCATCGTCGACGGCCACGCCGTCACCCTGGGCTCGCTGGCACATGTGGCCAGGGCAACCGTGCCCAAGCCGTGGAGCACGGCCTTGCTGCGGCGCCTGAGCCATGAAGGTGCGTCGGCCGTCTTCCTTGGCGTCGATGGCGCCATGCGCGGCGCGCTGCAACTCGCGGACCAGATCCGGCTCGACACGCCCCGCGCGCTCAGGCTGCTCAGGCAGGCCGGCATCCGGCGCATGGTGATGCTGACCGGCGATCGCGACGACGTTGCGCAGATGACCGGCGCGATGCTGGGCGTGACGGAAGTGCGCGCCCAGCAAACGCCGGCGCAAAAGCTCGAGGCGATCCGCGAGGCGCAGCGCCACGACACGGTCATCATGATCGGCGACGGCGTCAACGACGCCCCCGCGCTGGCTGCCGCCGACGTCGGCGTGGCAATGGGCGCCGCGGGCGCCGCCGCGTCGGCGCAGGCGGCTGACATCGTCCTGCTGGTCGACCGCCTGGACCGCCTGGCTGAAGCCATCCAGATCGCCAGGCGCGCGCGCCGTATCGCCGTGCAGAGCGTAGTGGCAGGCATGGCGCTTTCCCTGGCGGCCATGATCGCAGCCGCCTTCGGCTACCTGCCGCCGCTTGCGGGGGCGCTGCTGCAGGAGGCGATCGACGTCGCCGTGATTCTGAACGCACTGCGGGCCCGCAAGGCGGGACCGGACTGGCTGCCCGCGCAGCTCTCCCGGGCCGAAACCGCGAAACTGAAGACCGAGCACGCCGAACTGGGGCAGGTGCTCGACCAGGTGAGATCGATGGCGGATCGCGTTGCCAGCCTCCCCGGTGGCGTCGCCGCCCTGGAACTCGCGCATCTCAACCAGGCACTGCGCCAGCAATTGCTCGCGCATGAGCGGCATGACGACGCCGACCTCTATCCGGAACTGGCGCAACGGCTTGGCGGCAGGGACCCGCTGGCCGCGCTGAGCGGCGGGCACCGCGAGATCTTCCGCCTGGTGGGCCTGCTGGAACGCATCGCCGCCGACCAGCCCGCGGACGGGATCGACCTGGAAAGCGCGCAGGAAGTCCGGCGCCTGTTGTATGAGCTGAATGCGATCCTGCGCCTGCATTTCGCGCAGGAGGACGAGTTGTATCACGCGCTGGGCGACGCCTGACGGACTGCCCGCCGGCGCGCCCAGCCTTGCGCGTCATTGCGCTGGATCAAGCGGCAAGCCGCGCCACCGGCAATACTGGAGACACCGGCCCGCGCTTGACATAGGCGGGCAGACTCAGACACGGACCGACTCCATCATGGCTGGCAAACTTATCCCCGGCTCGCTCGCGGCAGCGGCGCTGGCTGGGCTCATCGGTACCGCACTGCCCGTGCATGCGGCGCAGCCGAATCCTGAAGCCCTGCCCCAGGTACTGCAGATCAATGGGATCGCCTATGTGTCCGGCGGTGTCGGCGAGGACGAGGCAAAGGCCATGCGCGCGGTGGCCGGCCGCTTCAATGTGCGGCTTGGCTTCTACAACGCGAAGGGCGGCGAGGCATTGTCCGACGTCACGGTATCGCTCGTGGATGGCGACGGCAAGCGGCTCCTGCGGGTCGTTTCCAGCGGCCCCCTGCTTTATATGCAGGTACCGGCGGGTGCCTATACCGTGCGTGCCCAATATCAGGCCGACAGCCAGGCGCGCCGGTTCACGGCCGGACGGAATGCGGTCAGCTACACCTTCCGCCTGCGCATCAATGAAATGGAAGATGACTGGGTCTATTGCGAGTCGCGGTGTCCGCGGCCCAGCCTGCGATGAGACCGGCAGCATCGCGGTGTGCGCTCCTTGCGTCGATTGCGCGCGGCGGTTGCCGCAGATCAAAGCCGGCGCCAGCCATCTGGCTATATTGGAATCGTGCACTCGCCGGATCGCGCAGCCGCCTCGGCGAATCACATCTACCCTGCCGGGCTATCGAAAGGAGTTCACCGTGCAAGCCAATATCGGAACCGTTGACCGGACCCTCAGGATTGTCGCCGGCCTGGCCTTGATCGGCCTTGCCGTCACCGGCACGATCGGCGCGTGGGGATGGATCGGCGTGATTCCCGTCCTGACCGGACTCGTTCGCATCTGCCCGCTCTACAGCATGCTCGGCGTCAGGACCTGTCCGTCCGCGTGCGGAAAGCCCAACTGACGTGGCCACCAATCCCAATACGGAGACTCACATGACAGACCAGACCGACGCCCCCTTCGCGTTCTTCAGCGCCAATTGCGAAGCAGGCCTGCGCGCGCTGACATTGATGCAAGAGAGCCGCGAGCGTTTCCTTGAGATCCAGCTCGACGCCATCCGCCGGGACATCGAGACCACGCGCGAAGTCGGCGAGCAGCTTGCCAATGCCAGCAACTTCGCCGCCTTCGCCACGCTGCCCGTCACCATCCTGCGTAATGAAGCCGAACACTGCGCGCAGCTGATGCAGGCGTGGATGCGTCTCGCCATCCACAACCAGACCGCCATGGTGGAACAGATGCGCGAAGCCGGCGAATCCTGGCAGCGCTGCCAGGCGACAGGCTTGCAGCAGGCGGGGAATACCGCCTCGATGATGGCGCCGGTGCAGGCTTTGTTCGAGAAATTCAGCCAGGCCGCGGCGTTGAAACCCGCGTTGAACGGCACAGGCGCGGAGCCGGCAGACGGCGCCCTGGCCGCGACGCGCAAGAATGTCATCCATGCCAGCTGACCGCCCCGCCGGCATGCCCGCCAGTCCGCCTTCAGGCCGGATCGCACTGGTGACGGGCGGCCTGGGCGGACTGGGTGAAGCCATCGCGATGCGCCTGCACGACGCCGGCCATCGCGTGGCCGTCACCCATTCGATGGGCAATGACCATGTCGAAGCCTGGCTAACGCGCCAGCGGGCAGCGGGACGCGAGTTCAGCGCCTTTGCCACCGACGTGGCCGATTTCGAAGCATGCCAGTACTGCGCCGCGCAGGTCCTTGCCGAAATGGGCCAGGTCGATATTCTGGTCAACAACGCGGGCGTCACCCGCGACATGACCTTCAGGCGCATGACCAAAGCCGACTGGGACATCGTACTCAGGACGGACCTGGACTCCATCTTCAACATGACCAAGCCCTTGTGCGACGGCATGGTCAGCCGCGGCTGGGGCCGCATCATCAACATCGCCTCGGTGAATGGCTCCAAGGGCGCCTTCGGCCAGACCAACTATTGCGCCGCCAAGGCCGGGATACACGGGTTCACCAAGGCGCTGGCGCTGGAAGTGGCAGCCGGCGGCGTGACCGTCAACACAGTCTCGCCCGGCTACCTGGCCACGCACATGGTCACCGACATGCCTGCCGACATCCTCCAGGCCAGGATCCTGCCGCAGATCCCGGTTGGCAGACTCGGGCGGCCGGAAGAAGTCGCCGCGCTGATTACCTACCTGTGCTCCGATGACGCGGCGTTTGTCACCGGCGCCAATATCGCCATCAATGGCGGACAGCACATGCAATGAACGCACCCGCTCCGACCAGTGAAATCGCCGCAGCGCCCGAGGCGGAATGCGGCTGCGGCCCCATGGAAGCCGAACGGCACCAGCTCGACGAGCAGGTACGCTCCACCCTGGCCAGCGCCACGCAAGGCATGTCGCTGGCCTCGTTCTGGCTGGCCGGGCTGGACTGGGCATTGCACCTGGCGATCTCCCCCGGCAAGGTCGACGCCGCCGTGGGAGAGTGGATGAGCGCAACGATTGCCACTGCCGCCGGCATGTGGCCGGGGCCGTCGAGCGCGCAGCCAACGCCCGGCATGCCGGCGCGGCCGTCCGACCTGCGCTTCGCCGACCCTGCCTGGTCGCAGTGGCCCTACCATTTCTGGCGCGACGTCTTTCACAACAACGAAGCGCTATGGGAGTCGCTGACGCACGGGCTGCGTGGCGTGTCTCCCCACCATGAGCGGATCGTATCGTTCTGCGCGCGGCAGATGATCGATATCTGCTCACCCGGCAATGCCTGGTGGCTCAACCCCGTGGTGCTGCAGGCCACGGCCGCCAGCGGCGGCACCAACCTCCTGCACGGCGCCCGGCACTGGCTGCACGATATGCAGGACGTGGTGGCCGACCTGTCGCGCGATCCCAGCCTGCGCCGCCCGCCCACCTTCAAGGTCGGGCGGGACGTCGCGGTCACACCCGGCAAGGTGGTGTACCGCAATGCGCTGATGGAACTGATCCAGTACTCGCCGGCCGGTGCCGAGGTATGGCGGGAGCCGGTGCTGATCGTACCGTCCTGGATCATGAAGTACTACATCCTGGATCTCCAGCCGCGGGATTCGCTGGTGCGCTACCTGGTCGGGCAAGGCCACACGGTCTTCATGATCTCGTGGAAGAACCCGGATGCCGAAGCGGCCGGCATGGGCCTCGACGACTACCTGCAACTGGGGATACGGGCCGCCTTGCGCGTGGTCGGCGAACGCTGCCCCGACGCGCGCATCCACGCCGCCGGCTATTGCCTGGGCGGCACCCTGCTGGCCGTCTGCGCCGCGGCGCTGAGCCGCGACGACAATGGCGCGCCGCTGCAAACCCTGACCTTGCTCGCCAGCGAGACGGACTTCACCGAGCCGGGAGAACTCGGCCTGTTCATCGACAGCAGCGCCTTGTCCACGCTGGACGCGATGATGCACCAGCAGGGCTACCTGGATGGCCCGCAGATGGCCGCCGCCTTCCAGATGCTGCACTCACGCGACCTGGTCTGGTCCCGCATGATGAGCGAGTACCTGCTCGGCAAGCGGCTGCGCCCGAGCGACCTGGTGTCGTGGAACCGCGATCTCACCCGATTGCCGTACCGCATGCATTCGGAATGCCTGCACAAACTGTTCCTCTCCAACGAACTCGCCACCGGGCGCTACTGCGTGGACGGGCGGCCCGTTGCCTTGTCCGACCTGCGGTTTCCGGTGTTTGCGGTGGGCACCGAGCATGACCACGTGTCGCCGTGGCGCTCGGTCTACAAGCTGCATCTGCTCACCCCTGCCCCGCTGACCTTCCTGCTTACATCTGGGGGGCACAATGCCGGCATTGTTTCCGAACCTTCGCACCCTGGCCGGCGATATCGGGTGGAAACCCGTGACGCCAATGCGCCTTATGGGAGTCCGGAGCGGTTTCTTGCCAGGGCTGAGCGGCATGAAGGGTCGTGGTGGCCATGCTGGCAAGCGTGGCTGGCGGCGCGTTCGACCGGGCGGGTTGGTGCGCGGGATGTGGGGTCTGGTGCGCTTGCGGATGCGCCTGGGGGTTATGTGTTGGAGCGGTAGTGGGTGGATTTGATGGGGGAATCGGCGGGGGGGTGAGTGCTCGTGCATAACTTCAACTTCAACTTCAACTTCAACTTCAAAGGCCTAAAGTCAAAGGCGGTTTCACCCCCCTGCGGGGGGCGACCTACTTTCTTGTCTTGCCAAGAAAGTAGGCAAAGAAGGCGCGCCGGATGGGGCGACACCCCCTCGGGATCCGGCGAAAAGAGCGGCCGGGACCCAAACTCGCATCGCCTT